>CAKMKD010000062.1 GCA_927439865.1 uncultured Coriobacteriia bacterium
TCGAACGTCTTTCCGAACTCGACCTCAGGCCCTCGATAGCGCGCAACATCCAAGGTGCCTACGCCCAGGATTTCCGAATCGATGCCGCGTATCTCGGCGCGATATGGACTCCGGAAGACGCTTCACGATGACTACGCGACCCACTTCACTTTACATAAGTCAGCTTTCAGCGGACGTGTCCGCATCGGAAGGGGGAATGGTCTCGGCGCAATAGATGGATGAGGTGTGACCGTTGGGGCGGTCGCAACGACCGTGCACAACCGACAAGCAGAATCTAGAGGAAGGGCTGGTGCGATGGAAAAGTTCTTCAAATTCAAAGAGCGCGGTACGAACGTGAGGACCGAGATCCTCGCTGGCGTCGTCACCTTCATGACGATGGCCTACATCATTTTTGTTAACCCGGGCATTCTGTCCGCGGCATTCGGCGAGGCCGGAGCCGACTGGATTCCCGCGCTTGCCACGGCGACCACGCTCGGTGCAGCGCTGATGTGCATCTGCATGGGCATCTTCGCGAACCGGCCGTTCGCACTCGCTTCAGGCATGGGCTTGAACGCGGTCGTGGCATTCGGCATCATCATCGGGGCACAGGTGCCCTGGCAGGTCGGCATGTCTGTCATCTTCGTCGAGGGACTCGTCATCCTACTACTCGTCATGACAGGACTCCGCGAAGCTGTCATGAACGCGATTCCGCTGGACCTCAAGCGGGCAATCGGCGTCGGCATCGGCCTGTTTATCACGTTCATCGGCCTCGTCGACGGCAAGGTCGTCGTCGGTGACCCGAACACCCTCGTCAAGCTCGGCGACTTCACACAGCCCGCCGTGTGGGTAACCCTGATCGGCCTCATCGCGATCATCGCGTTCATGGCGCTCAAGGTGAAGGGCGACATCCTCTGGGGCATCGTCGTCGCAACCATCGCTGCGCTCATCCTCGGCGTCACGAAGCTCCCGGAGGGTCAGCTCTTCGCGATGCCGGTGTTCGACACGTTCTTTGCGCCGTTCCAGACGCCGGAGGGTACCAACTCCATCGCGCTGCTCCAGGTGTTCACGCCTACGCTGCTGCTCTTCGTCTTCGCGGTCATGCTCACTGACTTCTTCGACACGATGGGCACCGTGATTTCCGTCGGCGAGCAGGCCGGATTCGTGGACAAGGACGGAAAGATCCCCGGAGTTCGCAACATCCTTGCGGTCGACTCGGCCGCTGCGGCTGTCGGCGGACTCTTCGGTGCGAGCTCGATCACGACCTACATCGAGTCGGCTGCCGGAGTGGCCGAAGGCGGTCGCACCGGACTCACCCCGATCGTGACGGGCATCCTGTTCGCGCTGTGTGCATTCTTCACACCCATCATCGCCATGGTCGGCGGGGCATTGCCGATCACCGCTGGCGCTCTCATAGTCGTCGGTTTCCTCATGATGGCGAGCGTTCGCGACATCCCCTGGACTGACTTTGAGGAAGCGTTCCCTGCCTTCCTGACGATCGTCGGCATTCCGCTGACGTACAACATCAGCTACGGCATCGGCCTTGGCTTCATCAGCTACGTCGTCATCAAGGTCTTCCATGGCAAGGCGAAGGACGTCCACTGGCTCCTCTGGGTCATCAGCGCCGCGTTCGTCATCAGCTTCATTCTGCCCGCCATCCAGAAGCTTGTCGGGTAGAGGGGGACACATGGCAGTACGACGCGTCATCCAGACTGACGAGAAGCTACCGCTGCTGCAGGCGTTTCCGCTCGCCGCTCAGCACCTCATGGCGATGTTCGGTGCCACGGTTCTCGTGCCGCTTCTCACCGGACTCGATCCGGCGGTCGGCCTGATGACCTCGGGCTTCGGCACGCTGCTCTACCTGGTAATCACCAAAGGCAAGATCCCGAGCTACCTCGGTTCCTCGTTCGCTTTCATAGCACCACTCGCCGCAGTTGTCGGTGGTGTGACTGCAGGGGCTGCGAACAAGCCTGAGATGATTCCGTACGCCCTCGGCGGCATCGTCGTCGCCGGGCTCATGTATGTCGTCGTCGCCGGCCTCATCAAGCTGTTCGGCACGGGCTGGCTCTACAAGGCTTTGCCGCCTGCGCTCGTAGGTGCCGTGGTCATCATTATCGGACTCGGCCTTGCTGGCGTTGCCATCAAGATGTCGCTTTTCGAGTTCGCTAACCCTGCGAACGGGCTGCGCTGGGACTACCTCGCAGTTGCGACGATCACGCTCGCGGCAGCTATCGCGTTCTCGAGCTACTTCAAGGGCTTCGCAGCGACGATCCCGATTCTTCTGGGCATCATCGTCGGCTACGCGGCCGCTATTCCGTTCGGGCTTGTAGACTTTGCGAAGGTTGCCCAGGCGGACTGGGTTGGCCTCCCGCAGCTGACGATCGCCAAGTTCGAGCCTTCGGCAATTCTGCTCATCGCGCCGGTCGCCTTCGTCGTGATCATCGAGCACATAGGTCACCTGCTGGTGATCAACGAGATCACAGGCAAGGACTTCAACCCGCTGTTGCCGCAGTCGCTGATCGGTGACGGGCTCGCAACCGCGTTCTCCGGGCTTGTGGGCGGTACGCCGTCGACGACGTACGCCGAGAACATCGGCGTCATGGCCGTGACCAAGATCTACTCGGTGCAGCTCTTCTGGATCGCTGGCGCACTCGCGGCTATCATCGGCGGGTTTGTGCCGAAGGTCGGCGCGGTCATCAGCTCGATACCGGGTCCGGTTATGGGCGGCGTCTCGATTCTGCTTTTCGGGCTGATCGCAAGCTCCGGCCTCCGCATGTTGGTGGACAGCGGAATCGATTACAGCCACAGCCGCAATCTGATTCTCTCGAGCGTGGTCCTTGTCATCGGCATTGGCATGGAGGTCGGCGGAATCGCGATTCCCCTTGGCCGCTACACCGTGCCGGGTATGGCCCTGGCCACCCTCATAGGTGTCCTGCTGAATCTCATCCTGCCGCGCGAGTCCGAGGGGCTCATGGTGGACTCACCGGACTTCAGCGGCGAGCTTCAGGCAGAAGCGGCCGCGAAAGAGGCTTCCTAGCACCACGGAGTGACCGTGCGCACGCGCGCACGCGCTCGATATACGACGGCCCCGGGCTGCGCAGACGCGCGGTCCGGGGCTGCTTCGTTACTCGCAGGAGGTCGGTACTGACCGCGTCATTGAGGGAGATACCGGGAAGCGTGGCCGAGGGATGCCACTCCCAAGCACGCTAGCTACGCCGGATAATACCTCTTATGTTAAGTGCGATTCTCTGAACCCCTCGCCCTGTCGAAAGGATGGGTAGGTCTCACTACACCGGTTCTGCACGCTACCGGGGCGCCTAGACCTCCGCGGACTGCGGGAAGTACGCGTCCTCGAACTCCGTGTTGGTCATCTCGGCGAGATCGTCCTCAGCCGACTCCAGCCACGTATAGGCCTCTTCCTGGGAGCCAAACCGCGCGAGCACGGTTGCGACGTCGTCGTTATCAAACTCGACGGCCTCCACCTGGTAGATCTCCTGTTCGGCCAGCTGCGCCGAGGGCGGCGTGCGCCACAGGATGTCTTCTCGCCACTCAAGATCAGGGGAATCGCCTTCATCCACGCGCGTCACGCGCAGCCGATAGAACTCCCCCGCACTTCCAATGACCTTGCGGCCCATCCGGACCTCCTACGTCTACTTCACTAGTTCAGAGTAGTTCCCACCTGCAGCAACCCAACCCTCATCACCGGTATTATCACGCACTCGGTACCAGCCGTTTGCCGTCTCGAGAAGCTCGAGGGAGCTGCCGCTCTTGAGCTTCTTGATGACGTCGGCACTCGTCATCGGCTTCTTGCGGAGGTTGAGACCCTCGGCAAGCACTGTGACTGTCGGCTTTGTCCCGACGGGCTTCGTCGTCGCCTCTGCACTCGCATCCGTTCCAGTAGGCTCCACGGACTGCGTTGCGGGCGTTGAACCCGGCAGCGCCCCGGGCGATTTCGGGGTACTCCTGTAATCGCCATACATGCCCCAGGCGAGCCATGCCAGGATAAGAAGCAGCGCCCACGCACCAACGATCCGTGCGATTCGCATCGTAGCAATCTGCCCTCGTGATGCCGGCATGTCGTTCCCTCCTTTGGGCAACCTTAGATATACAGGCCGCCTCCGTACACCGCCGTGTCGTCCAGCTCGTAGCGCTCAGCCTGTTCGCCGAGAAGCGCTACACCCGCTTCGACGTGGACGCGCACCTTGGCAAGATCGATCGAACTAAGCGCATCAAGCGCCTCGATGCCTTCTTTCCCGTTAAGCCCTGCCGTCTGGCGCTTGAGTTCCCTGGCCGCATCGGCAAGCGCGTTCGCGGAATCCCACAGGCGCTTTGGCAGGGGCATCGTGGCCAGCTCGTCCGCCAGGATTCCCATCTGCTCGCCGACTTCCTCGAGTGTCTTTCGCTCCTCGGCGGTGGGGTCGAGCGCGAACGCCACGAGCTCACCGTCGCTCATCACCAAGAGCTTCCCCATGAGCGTCTCAACGATTCGGAACGCAGACTGAACCCCCTCGCGCTTGCTGATGAGGGTCACCACGTACCGACGCACAGTGCGACGCCACAGGAACATGCCGCCGATCACGAGTCCGGCTATGGCAAGTACTGCAACGAGGATGATCAGTGTGATGGCAAGTCCTTGCGACACGCAGTCCTCCACTCGCCGAACAGATCTAGTCCATCTGCCGATTATCGACAACACGCTTAGATTTGCCCGCAGTTCGCTCTATCGTACCAGGTTCTACCAAGCGGACCTTCGCGTGCAGGCCGATCACCGAGTGGATCTGCTCGGCATGCATCGACGCCCCCCTCCCCTCCAGGAACCGCCACTTGCGCATCGGGCCACAGTCACAAGCCCCTGCAGCTCCCCTACGCCGACGCGATCTCCTCCTGGCTCACCAGTCTCACTGGCTTGTCTGCCAGCAAGTGGAGCGCCCTCTCCACGTCTGCAACGTTGATGACAACGTACGTCGCGATGAGCGAATACACGTACTCGATATTCACCCCTGCCGAGGAGACAAGCCGCAGAACGCCGGCGAGTCCACCCGGGACGTCCGGAAGGTCGATGCAGATGACATCGTCCTCACGGACGGTGAATCCTGCCGCGCGGAGGAGCCTGGCCGCGTCTTCAGGCCTGTCGACGATGAGGCGCAGGATGCCGAACTCGGCAGTGTCTGAGACCGAGAACCCACGGATGTTGATCGCTCCGTCACCGAGAATCCCGGTGATCTCGCTTACGCGTCCCGACTTGTTCTCAATGAACACCGAGAGTTGCTTGACCTTCATTTCGCTCACAGCTCACACACTCCTTCCGCACATGCTGTACGACCAAGCTCGAACGCACGAAGGTTCGCTTCTATTGTCTTCTGAGGAACACGAGCGGCGATGACGGTGCGCCAGGTCCCCTCGGCAAACGGGAGTCCGTACGATGCAGCGCCAAGCAGCACCACGTTGGCCGAGCGAGGGCTCCCCGCCTCACACGCAAGCGCTTCAGCATCGAGGAAGACCGCACCCTCGTACTGCAACTCGGCCTCTACGCCGAGCGCAGCGCCCATGTCGCCGGTCAGCACCGGGAGCGGCTGGATCGTGCGGCTGTTCACGATGAGACGGCCGCCTGGCTTGAGGAACTGGATTCTGCGTGCGGCCTCGGTGATCTCGAACGCTATCAGGTGGTCGGCGCGGCCAGGATCGACGATCGGAGAATGCACGCTGTCACCGAATCGCACGACCGTATCCACCGAGCCGCCACGCTGTGCCATGCCGTGCACTTCCGAGAGCTTCACGTCGTAACCCTCGGCTACCGCCACCTTTGCGATGACATCTCCGGCAAGAATCGTCCCCTGGCCACCAACACCAACGAGTACCACGGTGGTCACAGCACTCATGAAAGACCACCTCCGAAGTCGCACGCCGGCCCGACGGCCTGAATCGCGCTGTAGCGACACACCTGAACACACTGCTCGCAGCCAACGCAGATGGCCGTGTCGATCACCGGCTGCCCTGACGGAAGCTTCATGATCGCGGGACAACCCAGACGCACACAGGCGCCACACCGGGTACACAGCTCTTCGTCTACCGCGAATGGATCAGCGTCCGAGCGAACCAGCAGCGCACACGGGGACTGCGCGATGACGACGCTCAGTCCGGCGCGCTCTGTCTCCTCGGCAAGCACTGCCCGTGTCGTCGCCAGATCGAGCGGATCGACCCTGCGCACAGACTGGACGCCGAGCGAGGTACACAGTGCCTCAAGGTCAAGCGCAGGTGCAGCGTCACCGGAAAGCGTACGCCCCGAAACAGGATTACCCTGATGTCCGGTCATCGCCGTCGTCCGGTTGTCGAGGATCACAATCGTCCCATCGGCACCGTTGTACACCATGTCGAGAAGCCCGGTAATCCCCGAGTGCGCGAAGGTGGAGTCGCCGATAACGCCCACGATCGGACGTCCTCCCGTTGCCCCGGTCATACCGAGTCCGTGCGCCATGCTGACGCTCGCTCCCATGCACACACACGTGTCCATGGCCGAGAGCGGCGGCAGCGCGCCAAGCGTGTAGCAGCCGATGTCGCCTGTAACGACTGCCTTGAGCTTGCCGAGTGCCCAGTACACACCGCGATGCGGACATCCCGGACACAACAACGGTGGCCGAGGCGGAAGATCCTTGACGGCAGCTCGGAGCTCTGGCGCCTGCGCGCCGAATGCCTGTGCGATTCGGTCGGGCGTGAGCTCGCCTATTCTCGGCAGGCCTGTCTCGACGAGTTCGATGCCGAGCGCGAGGAGCCTCGATGTCATGTATGGGTCGAGTTCTTCAACGACCGCGAGCCGGTCAACCTTCGATGCGAACTCGGCGATGAGCGTAACAGGCAGCGGGTTGACAATGCCGAGTTTGAGCACCGATGCGTTAGGAAGGGCCTCTCGCACGTACTCGTAGGCGATTCCTGACACGATTATCCCAAGCTCGCTGCTGCGCATCTCAATGCGGTTGAGCTCGGATTGATTTGAGAACTCCTCGAGGAGCGCCATCCGGGAATCGAGATTGACACGCCGAGCTCGCGCGTTCGCCGGCATCATGACCCACTTCTCGGCCTTCGGCTTGAACGGTATGGGCTCGATCGGCGCGCGATCTCCCGTGGTCTCAACAAGACCCTTCGAGTGAGCGATTCTAGTGGTGGTTCGGACGAGAACGGGCGTGTCGAACCGCTCGGAGATGTCGAATGCTGCGCGGGTGAACTCGAAAGCCTCCTGGCTGCTCGACGGCTCGAGCATGGGAACCTTCGCGAATGCGGCGTAGTTGCGGCTGTCCTGCTCGTTTTGGCTCGAGTGCATCCCCGGATCATCGGCAACGAGCAGCACGTACCCACCACCGACGCCGATGTAGGACAGCGTGAACAAAGGATCGGCTGCGACGTTCAATCCCACGTGCTTCATGGTCACGAGAGTACGCTGGCCGCCGTAGCTCACACCCGCGCCTACCTCGGCAGCGACCTTCTCGTTGGGCGCCCACTGGCAGCGCACACCGCCGAGCTTCGCAAGGCTCTCAAGAACCTCGGTAGACGGGGTGCCCGGGTAGCCGACGCCGACTGACACGCCGGCTTCCATCGCCCCGTGCGCCACCGCCTCATTCCCCGACATAAGCGAGCGCGTCAAACGGGTCACCTCCAGAAACGGATACTCCATGGCGATGGAGCGGAATTCGCTGAATCATAGCACAGGAGGGCATGCAGAAGCCCTCGTAGAATGCCCTTGCTGGTGCCCCGCGAACCCCCGAGTTCGGGCTAGAAACGTGACGCGCCCACGTAGTCCCCTTTGCGCGCGATTCGCTCGGTGAGCGACGACACCTTGACGACGTCGCCGGTGCTCGGCGCGTGTATGTAATTGCCATCCCCCACATAGATCCCAACGTGGTGAACGCGCGATGCATCGCCGCCCGTGCCGAAGAACACAAGGTCTCCCGCGCGAAGCAAGTCAATCCGATTCGCCGCAATGTGAGCACCGGAGTTGTACTGACTTCTGCTGGTGCGCGGCAGTGTGATTCCCAGCTGCTTGTAGACATACTGACAGAGCCCTGAGCAATCAAAGCCGGCCGGTGACGAGCCCCCCCAGCGGTAGGGCACGCCGAGGTACTTGAGCGCGATGCCCACAGCCCCTGGCTGGCCACCCGAGAGGTTACCTTCGGTTGCTGCCGGCCTGCCCCCCGAGCCCCTGGAAGCAAGCGCCGCGGCTCGGGCAGCTCTCTCGGCGGCAAGCTTCGCCTGCCGCTGTTCCTCTTGCTTGATCAATGTCTTGACCTCGGCATTGAGGGACGCAACGTACGACTCCTGCTTGGTGATCTGCGCCTCGATCCCCTTCGCCCGCAACTCGGTCTCGGTCCTAAGCGTGACCTGCTCCGCCTCTCGGCTCTCAAGCGCGGCCTGAAGGCCTTCAACCTGCGTCTTGGTGAGCTTGACCTGACCCACGAGCTCGGCGTCAGTACGATTGATCCGGATGAGCAGGTCCATCCTGGTGACGAAATCCTCAAAAGACGACGTACCGAGCAGGATGCTGAGGATGTTCGAGTTGCCCTCTTTGTAGATGCTGGCCGCTCGGTTGGCGAGTTGCGCGTTTGCGGAGGCAAGGTCGCGCGTTGCAGCCGCCAGGTCCGCCTCGGTCTTCCGGATGTCCTCGCGCGTCTTGTCGAGCGCCTCGGAGATCGCGTTGTACTCCTCGACTTGGACCTCAAGCTCCACGGCTATCGTCTCGAGCTGATCCTGTGCTGCGCCCGCCTCGTCACGCTTCTTTTCGATCGTGGCGTTCGTGGGCTCGGCAAGGGCAGGCACTGCCGAGAACAACAGGGTTAGGGCGAGCGCACAGACAACCGGTGCACGCGAGGGAAGGTTGATGAATGCGAACCGCACGATGCACCTCCTGCTGCGACTGAATGCTACATGAAGAGGGCGACCGGTCGAGGACATACCGTACACCCTGAATGGTACCACAGACTCAGATACTGAGGGGCCGCCGGTGCTCCGGCGACCCCTCATAGCATTCGTGAAGACGAGCCTCTAATCGACGTGAATGAGCGACACGATCCTCGCATCGCCCAGCTTCTCGCGGCCGCCGAGGAAGTCGAGCTCGATGAGAAACGCGAATCCGGCCGTTCTGGCGCCGGTCGCCGCAACAAGCGCGTTCTTGGCAGCAGCAGTGCCGCCAGTCGCCAGCACATCATCGACGATCAGCACTACATCGTCGGCGACGAGCGCATCGGCATGCATCTCAAGCGTATCGGTGCCGTACTCGAGGTCGTACTCGGCCTTCGTCGTCGTCCACGGCAGCTTGCCAGGCTTTCGCGCCGGAACGAATCCGGCCCCCAGCTTGTAGGCAAGCGCCCCGCCGAAGATGAAGCCGCGAGCCTCGGCGCCGAGCACCTTTGTGATGCCTGCGTCGGCGAAAGCCGCAGCGATCGTGTCGATAGCACCGCGGAATCCCTCCGGGCTGGCCAGGAGCGGGGTGATGTCTTTGAAGATGATCCCGTCTTTCGGGAAGTCCGGGATGTCACGGATGTACGACGAAAGATCCACGAGTGTCTCCTCCTTGATGCGGTCAGAACACGCGTTCCAGAGTAGCGCGGAAGCGCACCGATAACTAGAGCATGGCTTCCAGCGCGGAGAGCTGAGTGCGGGTGCCGAGGACCACGAGTTCGTCTCCGGCTGTGAAAACTGTCTCAGATGGCGGATTCGGGTTGAGTGTGCCGGCCGCCGAACGTACCGCCAGGATGTACGCTCCGGTCCGATCGCGAACCCGCGCGTCGCGAATCGTCGTCCCAAGCAGGCTCGAGGCATCGCCAACCCTGACCGAGTCGAGGCGAAACTCGATCTCGTCGCCGTGCATGACGACATCCAGATAATCTGCAACCACCGGGTTCATGACCATGTCCGCCATACGTCGTCCGCCGATGACATTCGGAGTCAGCACTCTGTCGGCGCCCGAGCGCAGGATCTTCGATTCCGAGATCACGGATGAGGACCGCGCAACGATGTAGATCGACGGGTTCAGTGACCTCGCTGTCAGCGCGACGAACAGGTTGTCGGCGTCTGTGTCCACGGCGGTCACAAGCCCCTTGGCCCGCTCGATGCCTGCATCCCGGAGCACCGACTCGTCGGTGGCATCACCATGTACGAACAGCCAGCCTTGCTCTTCGGCGGACTGCCGACACTCGTCGCAGCTGTCGATGACCACGAACGGCACGCCCTCCTCGGCGAATGAACTGGCGACGACAGAGCCGACCCGTCCGACGCCGACAACGATGTGGTGACCCGACAGCCCGCTGATGCGCTTGTGCATGCGGCGTCCCTCCAGGATTGTTCGCAGTTGACCTTCCACCATGAACTCGATGATTGCACCGAGTGAGTATGCAATGCCTCCCACGCCCGCGAAGATGAGAGCGATCGTAAACACCTTGCCGGCATCCGAGAGCGGCGTCACCTCGCGATACCCTACCGTGGCAATCGTGATGACCGTCATGTACAGGGAGTCGAGTAATCCCCATCCCTCAATCACCTGGTAGCCGATTGCACCCACCAACATGACGCCTAAGAGTATGCACATCGCGATCGCGACGCGTCGGGGCATCAGCCCATCACTCCGTCATGCAGCGTCGCGAGGAACGGCAGGTTGCGATAGCGCCCTCCCAGGTCCATGCCATATCCGACGACGAACCTGTCGGGAATTCGTGTCCCCACGTACTCCAGCGGTAAGTCCGCGATCCGTCGGACATCCTTGTCAAAGAGCGTGCAGACCTCGAGGGACGCGGGCTTGCGCTGCCGAAGCACTCCGATGAGGTAGTTGAGGGTGAGACCCGTATCGATGATGTCCTCGACCACGAGCACATGACGACCCGCAATGTCGTCATCAAGATCCTTTGTGATGCGGACAGCACCACCGCCGCCGCCGTAGGCAGAGATCGCCATGAAGTCGAGCGTGAGCGGAAGGTCGATCGCGCGGCAGAGATCCGCGATGAACACGTACCCACCACGCAGCACGGTGACAAGCGCGAGGTCGCGACCCCGATAGTCGGCGGCGATCTGTTCGCCGAGGCGCGTCACGACCTCTGAGATCTGCTCAGCCGAGACGAGCACCCCTTCTAACGCCGGATCATGAAAGGCGTGATACCCTCTCACCCGCTGTTCTCCGCATCTTCGCCTGCGGCGGCGAGCCCGCCACCTTCGCTGTGGGGACGCTCTTGGATCGGGATTCCATACTTGAACAGCAGCCGACGAAAGTCCTTCTGATACAGAATCTTGATGTTGACCTCGGGATAGAGCTCCTTCAAGCGCCGCACCTTCCGGTTCTTCTTCGTGACGAGCTTCTGGTTCATCGTGGTGAGCTCGATGAACAAGGCGAACTCAGGCAAGAAGAAATCGGGTGCAAACGAGGCGATAACGGTGCCGTTGCCGTCCCATTCGATCGGAAACGACCGCGGCTCGTATTCCCACTCGATGCGGTAGAAGTCGAGAATCTGAGCGGCAACCCTCTCGCTCGGATGCGCAAACGAGATTCCCGCGACCTTCGCCGAAACAGGCAGCGTCGAGCCTGACTCATCAATCCGCTCGGTCATAGGACCCTACATGACATCGTCGAACACGCGCGCAAGCGCCCGGTGGAGCATCGAACGCTTGAGCGCCCCTGTGAGCTCCGTGAGTTCATTGAGGGTGTCCATGAGCTTCTGGCGTACCTCCGGCGTGCGGTGCCTGCCCGACGGCATGAGTGCCTGCGAGAAGAAACCAGCTTCGCGTTCCGCGAACGTTTCATACATGCGCAGATGCCGCGGCTCTATACCGAACTTGCGCAGATCCCAGCAGGCATGGGCGATGGCGATATCCGAGCCTGCGATCTCCTCGCCCCGCTCCCCTGCCACAAGCGTCACCAGACCGAAGCTGGCAAGCTCCTTCACGAAGGAGGTGGGCAGGCCCAGGAGTTCAGGCGCCTGCGAGACGGGCACGGTTTCGGCCTCTTCAAGAGGGAGAGCCATGGCCTCGGAGCGGCCTGTTGCGGGCGCGAGCTCGGGTGGGACGCGACCCTTGTCGATATCCTTCAGCTTCTCGCGGATCACCGCGAGCGGCATGAAGTGCTCCTTCTGGAGCCGAAGGACAAGTTCGATGCGCGAAACGTCCCCAGGGTGGAATTTGCGATAGCCGCCGCCGGTCCGCTCCGGGGATACAAGACCCTCGTCTTCGAGGAAGCGTATCTTCGAGATGGACAGATCGGGGTACTGAGCCGAAAGCTGCTCAACGACCTCGCCGATCGTCATGTAGTCACGGTGACCTTCAGGCATCTATGCGCTCCCTCCGGAGATGTAGATCATCCGGAAACGCCCTATTTGCAGCGAATCGCCTGTGCGGAGCAGCGCCTTGTTGACCAGCACGTCGTTCACATACGTGCCGTTCAGGGAACCGGTGTCCTCGACCGTCACTCCCTCGGGAGAACGATGCAGACGGGCGTGGCTTCGCGAGACAGTCACATCGTTCAGGAAGATCGCCGACTCTGGATCACGACCAACTGAGAGATCGTCGGAGTCGATGTAGAATCGCTCCCCTGTCTCAGCTCCCTTGTGAACCACCAGCACGGGACCCTCAGCAGTTGCACTGTCGAGCTCCCCGGTTACCTCCTCTGCCGCAATTGGCTCAAAGGATGCGGTAGCTCCGACGAGTCGAACGCCGCACGAAGGACAGACGCGATCGTCTGCCCGTACGGGGTTCTCACATGCTGGGCACCTGTCCATTGCGACCACCTCTAGACCGAGCAGGGATGTGGCGCGTGCTACTCCAGGAAGCCGAACTCGCGCTTCTTGAACGACTTGGCTATCTGCTCCTCGAGTGCCGCCCCAACTTCGGGGTTCTCCAGCACACGTGCGAGCTTCTCTTCGCTAAGACGGTTCTTGACGTACGGATCGTGCAGGGCCTCGGACAGCTTCCGCCCGTTCTGAACCTCTCGAATCACGTACTCGACCACTCGCTCCTCGATGACGTCGATAGCAAGGTCGTTCAGAAACGCCTGGATTTTCTCGGCAACAGTCGACACGCTTCCTCCTTGTGGTTCGATCCTATCGCTGCGTTGTCGGCTTACTCGTCCCAGTCATCGTCTTCATCGACGGCAGCGACGTCATACTTGGACACACCGTGCAGATCGCTCGACATGATATCGATCAGCCGCTCGATGTCGTGTCCCGAGACTACATCGCCCCCGGACTCCCGCTGTGTCTTGAGCCGACGGACGAGTTCCGCGCGGAGGATGTCGATCTTGCCATGCAGCACCCGCCTACGGTAGCTGACCTTCTGCTCATCTTTATACAGATCGTCGAGGAGTTCTCGCAGCTCTTCAACCGACCTGTCTTCGAGGTTGAGCAGCGCGTCGTCCAGATTGCGCTTCTTGTCCTCGCCCATCGTCCCTCCCAGCGTCAGGGAGCCCTACGGCCCTTACCCGAATTGTAGCAGAAACGGCTGACTTCACCCGCCTCTACCTCGGCCTTACCTATACCCTCCCGTGAGCACAGCAACGTCCAGCGCGGCCCGCCTCGCGGAGTCGATCTCGGCATCGGTCAGCGATCCTGGCGCAAGGCCAATGCCGAGACAATTCTCGAATGCTTCGCAGACCGCACGCGTGATCACCTCCACGGATGGTGCACCGCCTGGCGCTGCCTCAAGCGTCGCAGTCTCTACCCCGAGACGGGCACTGCCGTCCTCGCCGAGCATGAAGACCGCTGACTCGGCAGCTGTGTCGCGCGACCGCACGAACGAGCCGTGCTGGAGTAGTACATCGTGGTCCCAGACTTGTGCGCTCCCGGAGAGTTTTGCCGCCCCGAGCGAGAGATCGGCGTGCGTCGCGTGCAGGTAGCATGCGCCCGCGGCCTTCTCGCCCCTGGGACGCTCGGTCAGCCCCGCAGGCACACCAAGTCGCCCGTACGCCTCGGCAAGCGCACCACAGAGGACCCGATAGCTCGCACTAACGCCGCGGGGAACGCCGTCGGCCACTGATGCCACGACCGAGTAGGTGACTTCGTCGTCGTGGAGCACACCGCGTCCTCCGGTGGGCCGCCGAACCACGTCGAAGCCGTGTTCCCGACAGAATCGCATATCCACGTCGCTCACATCCTGGAATCGACCCAGTGTGACCGTCGGGACCCGCCAGCTGTACAAGCGCAACGTGGGAGGGACCGTGTCCTCTCCCCGTGCGATAAGAACGGCCCGGTCGACGGCCATGTTCCATGCGCCGTCTCCCGGGCCGTCCACTATGAGTCGCCATGTCTGCACGCGGGGTCGGCCTCCGGGCTACTCCGCGGGCTTCCACGCGAGATCGGGCTGCTTGACCGCCGCGGCCTCATCGAGTCTGCGAACCGGCGTCGTGTACGGCGCGGCGTGGAGCATCTCGGGGTCAGCTTCGACCTCGGCCGCAATCGCGAGCATCGCGTCGACGAAGCCATCGAGCACCTCGAGACTCTCGGTCTCTGTCGGCTCGATCATGATCGCCTCGTGCACGATGAGCGGGAAGTACACCGTTGGGGGGTGCACGCCATGATCGAGCAGCCGCTTCGCCATGTCGAGCGTACGAACGCCATGCTGCTTGCGCTGCCGCTCGCCCGAGAGCACAAACTCGTGCATGCAGGTCCGGTCATACGCAAGGTCATACGTGCCGCGCAGGCGCTCCTTGAGGTAGTTGGCCGAGAGAACCGCCTGCTCAGCAACGTCTCTGATGCCTTCGGCACCGAGAGCGCAAATATACGTATACGCCCTTACCAGCACACCGAAGTTGCCAAGGAACGACTTGACGCGTCCGATCGAACGGGATGGCGTGACCGGCATGAAGCTGCCGTCGCTGTCCCTGGCGATAACCGGACCGGGCAGAAACTCAGCGAGCGCCTCCGTGACACACACAGGACCCGCGCCGGGGCCGCCGCCGCCATGCGGCGTCGCAAAGGTCTTGTGCAGGTTGATGTGCATGGCGTCGAAGCCCATGTCACCGGGTCGCGCACGACCGAGAATCGCGTTCAGGTTCGCGCCGTCGCAGAACGCGAGCGCGCCGACCTCGTGCACCAGACGGTTTATCTCCGAGATGTTCTCCTCGAAGAGTCCCAGTGTGTTCGGGTTCGTGAGCATGATAGCGGCAACATCGGTGTCTAGCGCTGCCTTAAGCGCTTCAAGGTCGACTCCCCCACGCTCGTTACTCGGCACCTGGGTGACCGAGTACCCGCACATCGCAACGGTCGCGGGATTCGTGCCGTGCGCAGAGTCCGGAATGATGACCCGTGCGCGCACATCGCCATTCGCAACGTGATACGCGCGAATCGCCATGAGCGCGGTGAGTTCACCGTGTGCTCCCGCCGCCGGCTGAAGTGAGACGGCCGGAAGCCCCGAAATCTCGCCCAGCGCTTCCTGCAGGCCCCACATGAGTCCCAGGGCGCCCTGAACCGTCTCGGCGGGCTGATACGGGTGCGCGCCCGCAAAGCCCGGCAGGCGACATGCCCACTCGTCGATACGAGGGTTGTACTTCATCGTGCACGAGCCGAGCGGGTAGAATCCGCTGTCAACGCCGAAGTTGACGCTCGCCAGATGCTCGTAGTGGCGGGCGATCTCCACCTCGGTCACATGAGGAAGGTGCGGTTGCTGCGCTCGTGCGAACCCTCCGAGAACGCTCGAAATATCCACGTCCGGGATATCAAGCGCGGGCGACTCGATACAGCGCGACTCAGGTGAACCGGTTTCGAAGATCAGGGGGCGGAGCACCGCCTCGCGCTTCATATGCTCGCTCACAGCGACACCACCTCCCCGACAAAACGGTCCATCTGGGCCCGTGTACGCTTCTCGGTGACGGCGAACAGGACGAGCCCGGCGTAGTCGCTGGAGAAGCGAGAGAGGTCGAGGCCTGCCAGGAATCCTCGCTCGAGCATCGCATGCTGCATTGCGGCAACATCGCCGTCGTAGCGAAGCGCGAACTCGTTCGCGAACGGAGCAGCATTCGCCGCCGAGAAGCGCCCGGTTGCGATGAGCGCATCGCGGAGGTAGTGCGCCCTGGCGATGCAGCTGCGGCCGATGCCTGCAAGACCGCTCATGCCGACCGACGCAAGATACACGCCCGCAGTGAGCGCATTGAGCGCCTGGTTCGAGCAGATGTTCGACGTGGCCTTCTCGCGACGGATGTGCTGCTCGCGAGTCTGCATGGTGAGGACGAAGCCAGGGCGACCGTCAACGTCGCTCGTGCGACCAACGACTCGGCCGGGCAGCTGCCTGATGAACTGCTGGCGACACGCGAAGAACCCGAACCCGGGACCGCCGAACGACATGGCATTGCCGAGGGGTTGCCCCTCTCCTACCACGATGTCCGCGCCAAGAACTCCCGGTGCCTCCATCACGCCAAGCAGAATGGGATTCGCAGCGACCACGAACAGCGCGCCGGCTGCATGGGCGATATCGCCAATCACCGAGAGGTCCTCCACACAGCCGAGAAACGAGGGTGATGCAACGAGCACCGCAGCGGCATCTGTCACCAGCTCGGCGAGCGCGTCAACATCGGTGCGCCCACCAACTGCAGGGCACGTCACGACATCGATCATGCCCGACTCGGCGTACGTGGCGAGCACCTCGAGCCACTCGGGATGGGCAGCTGCGCTGACCACAACGCGGTGGCGCTTTGTGAAGCGGGCAGCCATGAGTGCGGCCTCGACGAACGCCGTTGCGCCGTCGTACATCGACGCGTTGGACACGTCCATGCCGGTCAGCGAGCAGATCATCGACTGATACTCGTAGATGGCCTGCAGTGTGCCCTGGCTTATCTCGGGCTGATACGGGGTGTACGCCGTAAAGAACGCCGGCTTGCTCACGACGGCGTCCACAATCGCAGGAATGTAGTGGTCGTAGCATCCTGCGCCGAGGAACGATACCAGTCCGGACGTGTTCGAGGATGCCAAAGCCTCGATCTGGGCTGCCAGATCGATCTCACTCATGCCGTCCGGCAGATCGAGCGGACGCGTGAGTCGAACGTCCGCAGGTATGACCTCGAAGAGTTCGTCGACGGTGCGCACACCGACGGCGTGCAGCATGTGCTCACGCTGCTCGCAGGAGACCGGAATGAAGCGCATCTCCCTACGCTTCCTCGGCGACGAACGCCTCGTACTCATCGGCGGACATGAGTGCGTCGAGTTCGGAGGCGTCACCCATCTTGACCTTGACCATCCAGCCGTCGCCGTACGGATCCTCGTTCACGGTCTCGGGAGCGTCGCCCAGGGCTTCGTTCACCTCGACGATCTCGCCTGAGATCGGCGAGAACAGCTCGGACACCGACTTCACCGACTCAATCTCGCCGAAGCTCTCGCCTGCGACGAGCTCGTCGCCCACTGCAGGCAGGTCGACATACACGACCTCGCCGAGCTGATCCTGCGCGAAATCGCTGATGCCGAGAACGGCGACTTCGCCGTCGACCTTGACCCACTCGTGCTCTTTGTCATACCTGAGGTCCTTGGGATTCATAGCGGGTAGCGCTCCTTTCGAGTGTCTGACTACGACGAAAGTGCCGAGAGCGATGTCTCTTTGACGAACGGTGGTCGGACGACTGTGGCCGCGACGTGCTTGCGACGAATCGCGACTACGAGCTCGGTGCCGGGCGCGGAGAGTTCCGCAGGCACGTATGCCGTCGCCACACCATGACCGAGCGTCGGTGAGTACGTGCCGCTTGCAACCTTACCCACCTCGGTGCCGTCATGCAACACAGGATACTCGTGCCGCGGAACGCCTTCAGACACAGTGAGGCCTACGAGTTTGCGGGAAGGACCCGCCTCCCTGACACGGGCGATGGCCTCCGCGCCGATGAATCCGGTCTTCGCCTTCGGCACAACCCAGCCAAGCCCCGCCGAGATTGGATCGACGCCGCGGTCCATGTCGCTGCCGTAGAGCGGATAGCCCATCTCGAGCCGGAGCGTGTCACGCGCGCCAAGCCCGCACGGCGTCACCTCGGCAAAGGAGAGCAGCAGCCGCCAGACAGCGACAGCATGGTCGGCATGGCAGACGATCTCTACCCCGTCCTCCCCGGTATAGCCGGTGCGTGCCAGCAGCACGGGGATCTCGCCGAGACGGGCCTCGCCGATGTGGAAGCGCGCTGGTACTTCGAAGTCCTCATCGGCAAGGCTCCCGATGACCTCGAGTGCCTTGGGTCCCTGAACGGCGATCAGACCGGTGCGGTCCGATTCGTCGACCGCCTCAATGGCTTCGGGCAGGTGCGCTGTGATCCAATCCCAATCGGTCTGGCGGTTCGCCGCGTTCGCAATCACCAGATACTCGAGGTCCCCTGTGTGATAGACGATGAGATCGTCGATGATCCCGCCATCCTCATCGCACATGACTGTATAGAGCGCACTGCCGATCTCGGCGATCTTATTGAGGTCGTTGGTGACGATGGCGTTCAGCGCCTCAAACACGCCGAAGCCGAAGAACCGAAACTCGGCCATGTGGCACACGTCGAAGATGCCCACCGAGGAGCGAACCGCCTTGTGCTCTTCGATGATGCCCACGTACTGCACAGGCATCTCCCAGCCCGCGAACGGCACGACGCGCGCGTTGAGTGAAAGATGCTCGTGATAGAGCGGCGTTCTCAGCAGTTCCTCGGTCATGGTCTTCCCTTCTACGCCGGTCACTGAACCGTGACCGGCTCGGCCTGCAGCTGCCCGCCGAATACCGTGCGCCAGAAGCGCGTTATCCCTATGGTGAAACGCTCCCATCGATCAGGCGCGTCGATAGCGGTTGCCGCGACGATCGGCACCTGCGCGATGAGCCGTCCGCCTTGCTCCACAGTGAGGGTACCCAACCGCTGCCCCTTGACGACGGGCGCCTGCACATCGAGCGTCACGCTCGAGCGTGACGTGACCGGACCGAGGACATCGAAGACCGCCGTGGCGGTGGTCTCGGCGACAACAGCAGGCACCGTTCGGTCGAGGAAGTCAGTCACTGCAACGAGCGCCACGGTGGTTTCGGCAGACGCCACCTGCTGGACTGCGTAGTGCTCGAATCCCCAATCGAGCAGCCGCTTCGCCTGAACGAACCGGGCGTTCTCGTTCTTCGTACCGAGGATGACAGCAAAGAGCTCGATATCCCCGCGCTCTGCTGAAGCGACAAGACAGTAGCCTGCGTCATTGGTCCAGCCGGTCTTCACCCCGGTCGCGCCATCGTAGGAGCCTATCAACAGGTTGGTCGCATCGAAGCGCTTGGTCGTGCCGCCCGCGGAAACGCTGACTGTTTCGCTGCCTACCATCTCGCGAAAGGCCGGCTTCCCCATCGCATACCGCGCCATCGTGGCGAGATCGGCTGCCGATGTGCGGTGACCCGTTTCGTCCAGGCCGTGCGCATTGGTGAACTGCGTGTTCGGTAGATTCAGACTCTCCGCCTTGTCGTTCATGAGGCGAACGAACCCGTCTACGGAGCCACCGATGTGTATCGCAAGCGCAGTGGCAGCGTCATTGCCCGAGTGAATGAGCGTCGCCTCAAGCAGCTGGCGCACAGAGAGGTTCTGACCAGCGCGAAGCCCGACGTCCGCCTCCCCCACCGTGGCGGCTTCACGAGGCACCGTGACCTTCTCGGAGAGGTCCGCAACGGCCTCGAGTACAACGATAGCGGTCATGATCTTGGTGGTGCTGGCCATTGCCCGCCGATCATCAGCATTGCGCGACCACAGTACCTGCCCGTCCGCTGTCTCAAGCACTGCCGAGGGGGTGACGAGGTCCGGAGCAACCGCCTTGAGCGCACCAGACGAGGAGACCGCCACGTCGCCAACAACGTCGGTACCGCGGATGTCACCGACGGCCGACGTAGCAAGCACGAACGTCAGCGCAAGTAGCACCACAACGCCTGTGAACCGGCGGCGCAAGACAGGGGTGCTCATGAGCATCGTCTTCTCCAAGGCGACCGTGACACGGGCTTCACATTGTAGTGCTTTCACGCCGATGATGCCGCACACTCTCATGCGGGAATACATGCATGCCGATGAACTGACTAGCCTGGCCTGATTCGGCTATACTCGCGTTGTCATGGGGTCGCGGCTCTGCGGGGGGTATCGTGAAAGAGTTTTGGCGCGAAAGCAAGTGCGAGAGAGACCAGGGCTTTTCGCTGGCCGAGCTCATGGTGGTAGTGCTGATTATCGGTATCCTCGCTCTCGTAGCGGTTTCATCGTACCGGGCTCTCTCCGGCCGCGCGGCGCAGGCGGCATGTCTCTCGAATCAGCGTACTCTCTACGGATCGCTCAACATCTACAGGAACCAGAACAACGGCAGCGTGCCGGACACGACGACTATCGGGTTCCTCAGCGAGTATGCGAATACCTGGGAGTTTATCAGCGTGTGCCCGCTCGACCGCGCGCCTCTCACATTTGAAGCGAGCACCGGCTCGATCATCTGCCCGAACCACCCGTTTCCTTAGTGGAGCGTAACCCGACCATAGAAGCGGCCAAGGAGGATTCGACGTTGAAGTATTCGCGGTTCGAACTGCTCATGATCTCGCTTGGAATCATCGTGATCGTAGGCAGCGTCGTCCTGGGACCCGGATCCGCGGTGGTGGCCTGGCAGGAGGTCATCGCGCAGCTGCTCATCGTGGCTGTGCTCGCTGCGGCGCTGCACTGGGGCCGTGACGGCGGTTCGGTCGCTGCATTCGCCGCCATTCTGGTGTACGTCGTCATGCGGATACCGCTGCTCAGCGAGGTCGGGCCCACGCAGAACCTCATCGTGATGATAGCTACCAGGGCACTGACGTACGCACTTGTCGGAATCATCGGAGGCGAGTTCTTCGGTAGGATCAAGTACATCTTCGCGCGCATCGACGGGAACTCGATGCTCGACGAGCACACGCAGGTATACAACCGCGTGTACTGCGCGCAGGCCCTCAAGAGCGGTCTCGGCCAGTTTCAGCGGTATCAGACACCATTCTCGATCGGCGTGGTGAGCCTGTCGCCCGGGCTACTCGCCGACCTACGTCCGTCCCGGCAGCGACTGTTGCTGCGAAGCGTGGCGTCGACTATCCGTAACGACATCCGGCTTGTAGACGATGTCGGCTACCTCGGTGACGGCAGGTTTCTTGTCATCTTGCCGCAGACGCCTAAGTCCGGCGCCGATGTTGCGACCGACCGCATCCGCGGCTCGGTTCGCGATCTGATCGGTGCACGGGACGAGTCAGTAACGGCAACCCCCCTGGGATGCCCGGGGGATTCGGCGGCCATCTGCGACCTGGCACGATCGCTTGATCCGGTAGACGACCGGGTCGAGGACGTGTGCGGTTCGCCGGAGACGCCGGTGGCGTCTCAGTCCGCCGAGTAAAGCGAGTCCGGCTCAACCACGCCGATTCCCGCCGCCGAGAGCACGGTTCTGGCGCGCGCGGGATCATCCACGCGGAAGATGTCGACTGCTGCCTCACCCGTGGGCTCAACGAAGCAGTACGCGTACTCGACATTCAACCCCTCGGATCCGAGCGCTTCGAGCACATCGGCAAGTCCGCCGGGTCTGTCCGGCACAGCAACCGCAATAACCTCGGTGATCGACGCCCCGAACCCGGCATCTTCTAGCACGTTCACCGCTCGGCGCGGTCCGTCACAGATAAGCCTAACGACGCCGAACTCGGCGGTATCGGCGACCATCAGCGCACGCATATTGACCTGCGCATCGCCGAGAACCCTCGTCATCTCTGCAAGGCGCCCTGTCTTGTTCTCGAGAAAGACCGAGACCTGCTCGATCATGATCACTCACTCCCCTCGCTGCGAAGGTCCAGCACTCGTTTCGCCTTGCCTTCACTCCTCTGAATCGACTTCGGCTCGACGAGCTTGACCTCTATCGATATGGCGAGTGCCGAGGCGATCTCAGCACTGACACGTCGCCTCAGGTGCTCGAGAGTCTTGATCTCATCGAACGCGAAGTCGGGACCGACCTCAACGTGCACCTCGACGTGATCAAGCGAACCGCGCTTGGTGAGCACGACCTGATAGTGCGGTGCAACGCCAGGGATTCCAGTCAGGACCTGCTCTATCTGGCTCGGGAACACGTTGACGCCTCTGATGATGAGCATGTCGTCGGTGCGCCCGCTCACACGCTGCATCCGACGAAACGTCCTGCCGCACGGGCAGGTGCCGGGGATGATTCGCGAGATGTCCCTCGTTCGGTACCGGATGACGGGAATCCCTTCCTTTGTGATGGTGGTGAACACCACCTCGCCCATCTCACCATCCGGTACGGGGAGCAGCGTCGCAGGGTCGATGATCTCGATGATGAAGTGATCCTCGTTGACGTGCAGCCCGTCCTTGCACTCACACTCAGACGCAACACCCGGGCCGAGCACCTCGGACAGGCCGTAGATGTCGATGGCAAGAATGCCGAGCGCTTCCTCTAGCTGCGTGCGCATGTTCTCGCTCCACGGCTCGGCGCCGAACACGCCTGCCCTGAGCGGAAGATCGCGAGGGTCGATACCCATTTCGAGAGCCGTCTCGGCGAGCAACAGGGCGTATGACGGCGTCGCTGCCAGAACCGTGACACCAAAGTCCTTCATGACCTGGATCTGGCGCTTGGTGTTGCCGCCCGAGATGGGAACGGTCGCGGCTCCGAGGCGCTCGGAGCCGTAGTGGACACCCAGGCCTCCCGTGAAGAGACCATAGCCGTAGCTGATCTGCACGATGTCATCGGCGGTGGCTCCAGCCGACGCCAGGGTCCGGGCCATGAGATCACCCCACCGCTCGATATCACCCTTGGTGTAGCCGACGACCGTCACCTGCCCGGTCGTGCCGGAAGATGAGTGAACGCGCACGATGTCCCGCATCGGAGCCGCGAACATGCCGTACGGGTATGCCGAGCGCAGGTCATCCTTCACGGTGAATGGAACGTTCGCCAGATCCGCAAGCGATCGCACGCTCGCCGGGTGCGAACCCGCCTCGTCGAACTTCGCGCGATACGTCGGAACCCGTTCATAGACCCGCTCGAGTGTAGTGCCGAGGCGCTCCAACTGCAGCGCCTCAAGATCGGTTCGAGGCATCGCCTCGAAGTCAGGCTGAAACACGCGCTCCCCCTTACGCCCGGCTCCGCCGGAGCCCCGCTATGGTGCCGTAGTCGACGGCGTCGATGGCGCAGTCACTTTCGTTCCGATCCGGACCACTTCCTCGGACGCCTTGTAGACGGACTTGAACGTGTCCTTGCGAACGACCGCTCCGTCCTTGGTCACGACGCGAGTCACTACCACGGTGCGCCCGCTCGCGCCCTTCTCATCGATCACCTTCGTGCCCTTGGGCAACGTCGCGTCTTTGATCTCGCGCACCGGATACGCAACCGTGTTGGTGAACGGACCGGTCGTGTACTCGACTTTGTAGCCGGTCGGAGTCCCGTAGAGCGAGACCGTCACCGACGAGTTGGTGTACGCGGTGGCCACAAGCACGTAGTTGTTGGTGTCGTTCCGGAACTTAAGATCCGGGCCGCCCCACGATACCGCCGCGTCCCTGCCTTTGGGATAGTGACTGATGTAGAGCGAATGATTTCGGCGCTCCACAACCGGAAGTCCTGAGAAGAACATGGCGTTGAACGCTGTGGTCGCCATCTGACAGATGCCACCGCCGAGCTCCGGAACGAGCTTGCCGTTCACGATCGCGTTCGCTTCCTGATAGCCCTTCTCGGCGGTGCGCTGGCCGATGGTCCCGTTGAAGGAGAACACCTCGCCGGGAGCGATGAGCGTCCCGTCGAGCGCGTCCGCAAGCGTGTGAATGTTGTTCACGCGCGGCTTGTTGCCCGACGAGTACGTGGTGGTATACGTGGCCAGACGGGCCGTGATGCCCATGGCCTTGGCCTTCTCGGTAGTGATCGCGGGCTCGACGCGCTGCATCACGAGCTCCGCCGTGCGCTCGCCATCACCGGTCAACGCCTGGATAAGCCGGGCTGCAAGATCCTCGGCATCAACGCCGAGTCCGTCCACAGCAGGAACGATGGTCACTTTGCCCGATGAGACCTTGAAGGTGGCGTCCTTCGCGACCTTGCCGACTTCTTTCACCATCGGCACCACGGTTGCGGACACCTCCGTGCTGTCGAGGTAGCATTCGAGCGCGACCGATGAGGCCTCGGCGCTCGCAGTCGATCCGACCGAACGAAACGCGAGCCAGCCGCCAACGGTGGTCGCGGGGACTTCCCACTTCTTGGTGTCGTACGCCAGCGTGAGAGGACCGCTCACCATCTTCACGGCCATATCGTATGCCGACTGCGCGCCCGTCTCGGTAATGGCGGCCGTTCGTGGCACGAGCGTCAACTCGACAACGCGTGCTTCAGACGCAAATGCTGTCAAGACCCGGGCGCGCGCGGCGCTCCTGTCGATCCCCGACCCTTCGGTCGCGGGAATCAGACGAACATCAGTGCCGGAAACCTCGACGGAGGCATCCACCGGAGGAATGCCGACTGCTGTGTCGATCTCACCAAGCGTGCTGCTCACGAGCGCCTCGTCCGCCGCAACCGCCAAAGCGATGCTTTCACGGCCGAACCACGCGGCTACCCTGGCTACAACAACGTCGGCGAATCCGGAGCCGCGTCCCACTTTGTACGCTGCCGCAGCGAGCGCGGTGGCATCAACAGAAGCTCCGATCTGATCAGCAGTGAGATCCCACGAGTCCGCCCCGACTGTCACCTTCACGGGACGCTCGAGCAGCGGCCTAATGCCGGTGTTGATGGTCGAGATGGCCTCGCCCTGAGTCATGCCGCCAACCGCTACTCCCGCGACGCGAACTCCAGGGTGTACCCGACCTGCCGAGAAACCGACATCGATTCCAACGGCCACGAGTACCAGCACGACTACCGCAAAACCCGCGATGATCGACCAGCGAGCAGCCGGGGGAAGGCTGCTGAGCCAACCCGCGATGCCACGCTTCGCGACATGGTGCGCATGTCTACGAGTGCGGGAAGCGACGGGTCGCTCGAACTGCTGGTCGCCGTCAGACTCGGTGGTTTCGGTGGTTTCGGTCATTCTCGTCCTCTATCGAACGGATACGCACAGCGTCGAGAAAGTATACAGGACGCGCAGCAAGGTTCAGACGCGCGACACATGGTCGTTAACAGCAAGGAACACGCCGAACGGGCTACTCCTCCACGATGGCGGCCTCTACCAGCGCCACATATCGGTCCGCTCTCGCATCGGCATCCTCGGCTGACTCGCCCTCCGTGAACACCTCCACGATCGCATCGCTTGAGTGTGGGAGAACGAGTGCCCAGCCGCTCTCCTCGACGATGCGCACGCCTTCGGTCATCTCCACTTCCCGATGCTGGCCGAACTCGGCCATCTGGCGCATGACGGCGCCTTTGCGATCGAACGGACAATGCACCTGCCGGCGTCGCAGGTGGAACGGCGGCAGAGCATCGACAACCTGGTCGAGGGTCATATCCAACTGGTCCAGCATGCGAAGCGTCATGCCGAGACTCATCACGGCGTCGTAGGAGGCCAGGAACGACGGGAAGACGAATCCGCCGGTCTGCGAGCCAGCAAATCCAACCCCCGGGTGAAGCGCAGCAGTCGAGAGTGAGCGCCGCGACGTGCCCACCCGTGAGACGCCATGCCCTCCTGCCCCGGCGATCTCCTCGATCACCCGGGACGCCGTCAGGGGAACCGCGGCCAGGCGATTGCTCGTATCCGTGCGGCTCCACATGTAGAGCATCGCGTGCAGAGCGGTATCAGCATCGAGCACTCGCCCGCTGCCGGTCACGAGCGAGATCCGCTCGGCGGTGGCATCCATCGAAACCCCGAAGTCGGCCTGGAAGACGTCCATCGAGCGCGCGACTTGCGCGAGCACGACCTCGCGTTCCGGACCGTCGGGAGCTGTTCGCTCGGAGTCCACGAACGGACGCAACGCGATCATCTCGACATCCCAGTTTCCGGCGACTTGCGGAACCACGAACGATGCCGGGCT
Source organism: uncultured Coriobacteriia bacterium (assembly GCA_927439865.1). GTDB lineage: Bacteria > Actinomycetota > Coriobacteriia > Anaerosomatales > Anaerosomataceae > UBA2286. The sequence goes on from CAKMKD010000062.1 coordinate 25,883, forward strand.
CATGCCCATATCCACGACGATGGTCTGTCTGCGTGATGTGAGCGCCGCTGCACCGTCGAGCGCGTCCATGAGTCCGGCAGTGTAGTACTCAAGCGCGCGCGGCGGGTAGATGATCTCGCCTATCTCGCCGAAGAAAGCACGACGGAACTCCTGCCGGAAGTAGAGTCGCTCCACCTTCTTCTCGATCCAGGGCGCAAGGTCGATGCCGGCCTTGTCATAGAAGTGAAGCTCGAGGGTTTGGGGGTCCTTCGAGGACGCACACACATGCACACCGCCCTCGCACCGCGTATCGCGGGTGGTGAACCGAGTAATGCCTGGCGAGGCAACGCGCAGATCGCGAACGTGGTTGCCAGTGGAGTTCAGTCCCGCAACGATCGCCCGCTTGACCATCCGCGCGCCCTTGCTTGAGTCCCTGCTTACCACCACGTGCGATTTGCTCGGCAGAATGCTGCCGAACGCCTGCGCAACCTTGAGAGAAAGGTCCGGCGTGATGTCGATGTTGACGAGGCCGGCGATGCCGTCGGTCCCGAACAGCGACCGGAGGCCTTTGCTCTCCCAGATAAGCGACGAGGCAACGACCGCGCCGGCCTCGATGCGCTTGTACGGGTACACCTGCACGTCGTTGCCAACAATCGCGCCGTGACCCACGACCGTCGAATCGCCGATTGCTGAACCGGGCTCGATTCGCGCACGCGCGCGGATATCCACGCCGCGACAGACAACCGCCCCACGGACCTCGGAGCCCCCACCAACGAACGAATCGGACCAGATGATCGAGTGCTCGAGCACGGTGTCTTGTCCGATGAGGCAGTTGTCGCCAACGACTGTGTAGTCATCGAGACGAGCACCGGCACGTATACGCGTGTTCGCACCGATGACGACCTTGTTGCCGATGACGGCGCCTGGGTCGATGTCTGCACCCTTCCCTACCCAGACGCTGTTGCGCGCCCGCGCACCGGGCACGTAGATCATCGCCTTGCCGTCAAGGATGTCGCGGTGGGCCTCGACGTACGAATCGAGACTGCCCACATCGCACCAGTATCCTTCCGCGACGAACCCGTAGAGGTCATGGCCGGCTGCCATGAGCGCCGGGAAGAGTTCCGATGAGAAGTCGTACGGCGTGGCTTCGGGGATGAAATCGAAAATGAGCGGGTCCAGGACGTAGATGCCGGTGTTGATAGTGTCCGAGAACACCTGACCCCAGGTCGGCTTCTCAAGAAAGCGCTGGATCTTGCCGCTATCGTCGGTGATGACCACGCCGAAATCGAGCGGATCCGGAACGCGCGTCAGGGCGATGGTGACCGGTCCGTCGTGCGACTCATGAAACGCGATAACCTCCGTCAGGTCGATGTCCGTGAGGGCGTCGCCCGAGATCACGATGAACGTGCCGTCCTTGAGCGCATCCTCGGCGTTCTTGACGGAACCCGCGGTGCCGAGCGGGGACTCCTCGACGGCGTACGTGATCGCAGTCCCCCACTCGTCGCCATCGCCGAAGTAGTCCTCGATGACCTGCGGCATGAAGGCTAGCGTGGCGACCACATCGGTGATGCCGTGGTGCTTCACCAGACCGAGGATATGCTCCATCACGGGCTGATTCACGATAGGAACCATCGGCTTTGGTCGCGTACTCGTGAGCGGACGGAGACGCGTTCCTTCGCCGCCCGCCATGATGACTGCCTTCACCGGCACTACCTTTCCCTCGCAGCGCGCGGCGCCTAGCTGGTACTGGCCGCTGCTTTGGCTGTGTCGAGCGCCCGCTTGGCGCTGAATGAGTACTGCACCGCTGTGATGAACGAAAGCACCATGCCGAGGTACACGATCCACGTGCCGACGAGCGAGCCGTTAACGGACGGCCAGCCGGCGATGAGCGATGAGAACCCGGTGAGGAGCACCGCCGTGGTGATCTTCCCGATGAAGATAACCGGGAGAATGACGCGGTACTTCTCGAGCACATACGAACCGTAGAGCAGGTAGACGTCCCGCAGAACCAACACGACGGGAATCCACAGTGGCAACTCACCGATGATGTACAGGCCAATCACGCCAGACGCAAGCAGGAGACGATCCACGAGCGGATCGATGATCTTGCCTACGTGCGTCACGGTGTGTGTACGTCGTGCGATCTGGCCGTCGATCCAGTCGGTTGATGCCGCGAAAGCGTAGAGCGCGAACGCTGCTAGCCTCGCCCTCTCGGAATCCCGAAGGAGCATTGCAAAGAAGAACGGCACCAGCAGCAGCCGCAGAATAGTCACGAGGTTCGCTACGGAGTAAATCCCGGAGTGAACCTCTTCAGTCGCCTCGTCTACCACCAGTCTCTCCTTTTAAAGAACCACAGCATGCCGATCGTGATTGCGCCCATGGAGATGATGACCGCCGGAAACGACCAGACTGCGTCGACCGGAGGCCACATCCCGCGCAACACGTTCATCCCGTATATGCCCGAGATGAGCGTCAGCGGCATGAATATGGTCGCAATTATTGTCAGCTGCTTCATGATGGCGTTCATGCGGTTGCTCACTGAGGACAGATAGATGTCCATCGTGCCGGACGCAACTTCCCTATATGTGTCCACCTCATCGGCAACGCGAGCCAGGTGATCGCCGATGTCCTGGAAGTACATATACGCAGCGGGCTCCACAAACGCTTCGAGGCGAGCAAGGCCGCGCACGACGTCCCGCTCGGGTCCGACTATCTTGTGGAGCTGCACGAGGGCCCGTTTCGCGGCGTAAAGCCGCTGAAGACTACTCGGGCGCGAATCGGCGAGCATGAGGTCTTCCAGTTCCTCGAGTTCGTCCGAGAGCGCCTCGATCACCGGGAACGCTTCGTCGACCGCAGTATCGAGGAGCGCATGCAGCGTCCACTCCACACCACGCGACAGGAACTCCTCGGCATGATCGGCCACCCGGTCGATGATCGCGAGTTCTTCGCGATGCACGGTGACAAGATGCTCTTCGCCGAGGAACACGTCGAGTTCAAGGGAGCTGACACCATCGCCCGGGACCAGGTGCGGCAAGAGCCAGATGAGGAAGGTCATCTGCGGATAGACGTCGATCTTGGGACGCTGCGGAAAGTGCAGGCAGTCCTCGACGGCGAGTGGCGGAAGATCGAGCCGGGTCGCGACGGCGGCAAGCGAATCCATATCGACGTCGACGATGTCGATCCACACTGCGCCGGTGAGCTTCTCGGGCAGGGACTCGAGACCGTCGGAGCGCAATACACCCTCATCGATCCAGCGGACCGTGATTTTCGCCGCCATCGTCTCCCCCAGTCGAGACCGACTACCCTGCAGCCAGGATAGCAGAGGCGGCGACTCCCCCGCGCCTCAGCTAGTTGCCGAAAACCTGCTGGTAGACCTGCTTCGCCTTCAGGAACTCATCGTAGGTGGAAGCGAACGTCTGTGAGCCGTCCTTGCCGGTGAGCACGTAGTAGTAGAAGTCGGTCTTGTCAGGTGCCGCGGCGGCAGTGAGCGCGGCGGTGCCGGGGTTGCTGATCGGACCGACCGGCAGACCGTCATGGATGTACGTGTTGTACGGACTCTGCAGCTTGAGGTCTGCGTTGGTGAGCTTGGTCGTTCCCTCGGGAAGCTCGTAAAGCACGGTCGCGCACAATTGCAGCCGCATCGGCCTCGCCAGCCGGTTGTAGATGACCGAGGAGACAAGCGGGAACTCGTCTTGGATCTTCGACTCGCGCTCGAGGATAGAGGCGATTATCACCACATCGCGCACGTCGAGGTTCTTCGATTTCGCGTACGAAAGGTCGATTGCGGCCAGCTCGGAATCGAATTTGTCGAGCATCATCTCGACGACGTCTCTGGCCGAGGTACCCTCCTTCACGCGATACGTTGCCGGGAACAAGAAGCCCTCGAGTGACCCCTCGTGAGCTTTTTCGAGATATGGGTGTTCGGCCACGAATTCCTTCGCACCGGTTGTGACGAGCTCGGTGATCTCGGCCTCCGGCACCTGCGCGCGGGCTGCGAACCTCGCGGCGATCTGCCGGGCGGTGAATCCCTCCGGAATCGGCACGTCAAAGTAGACGATGTCGGGTCCGGCCTTGAGCTTCTCTAGGACGAGATCGTACGGCATCCCGGTTGAGAGCGAATACTCCCCAGCACGAAGCAACCCATCGGATTCCGAGAGGCGGGACTGCAGCCGGAACATCGCGGCGTTCTCGATGACACCGGCGCTCGCAAGGGTCTCGGCGATAGCGGCGGTGGATGATCCCGACGCGATCGTGACTTCGACCGGCTTGCCAGCCGCCACTTCGACAGCGGGCTCGTGCAGGGTATTCCATCCGATTGCGGCGGCAACGAGCACGGCGATGAGAAGGAGCAAAGCGACCGCGCCAAAGACGCGGGCCCCGTTCTTCTTGCGAGGAGCGCGGGGCGCGCGACGAACGCGGTGCGGCGCTGCCTCCGCCGTCCGTCTGCGTATCGCCTCACTCCGCTCCGACCTGCGCACGTGCATCCAATCGTCCGATTCGAGAAAGGGTATCATGCGAACGGCTTGCCAGAAATGGTTGACGTCTCCGCCCGACCAACTGTCCTAGGATCGAGGTCCTTGCGTGGCGTATCTGCTCGGCTGTGACAGCGTCCATCTCGAGTACCCGACGAAGAAAGTATTCGACTCGGTGACGCTCGGCATAGACGATGGCGCCCGCATCGGCATCGTTGGCGGTAATGGCGATGGCAAGTCCACGTTGCTCGCTCTTCTGGCCGGGTCACTCGCTCCTGATGCCGGCCGAGTCATGCGGCGCGGCGACATCGTCATCCAGGTGCTTGAACAGACCGACGCTCTTGACCCCGAGGACACCGTGGCCCACGCAGTCGTCGGAGACGTGCCCGAGTACGTGTGGGCGTCAGATGCGAGAATCCGCAGCATCATCCGCGGCCTGATCGCCGAGCTCGCTTGGGATGGTCTGGTCGGTGAGCTTTCCGGAGGGCAGCGGCGTCGGGTCGACCTCGCCCGGATCCTCGTATCGGACTGTGACGTGCTCATGCTCGACGAACCCACCAACCACCTCGATGTTCACGCGATCGCGTGGCTGGCAGACCACCTCAAGAGCCGCTGGCCGAAGAAGTCAGGGGCACTCCTGGTGGTCACACACGACCGCTGGTTCCTCGATGAGGTCTGTCTCGGCATGTGGGAAGTCCATGACCGGCAGGTGGAACAATTCGATGGCGGGTACTCGGCGTACGTACTGCAACGCGTCGAGCGGGCCGAGGCGGCACAGAGCGCCGAGCAGAAGCGCCGGAACATCATGCGCAAGGAGCTCGCATGGCTCGCGCGAGGCGCACAGGCGCGGTCCACCAAACCGAAGTTCCGTGTCGCCGCCGCCCACGAGCTTATCGACGACGAGCCGCCGCTGCGAAACGCTCTCGAGCTCAGGCGAACGGCGATGTCCCGCCTCGGCAAGCAAGTGGTCGACCTGACCGACGTGACTCAGCGCTTCGGCGAGAAGACCGTCATAGACCGGGTGACGTGGCATATCGGGCCCGGCGACCGTCTCGGCATCCTCGGCGAGAACGGCTCCGGCAAGACGACGCTGCTGCGGGTGATTCAAGGCGCCCTCGCACCGACCGCGGGGCAGGTGAGGATCGGCACCACCGTGAAGTTCGCTGTGCTGTCGCAGCATCTCGACGAGCTAGCTGAGCTCGACGGGCTGCGGGTGCGAGAGGTTCTTGCGCGCTACAAGACCCGCTACGAGTTCGAGGGCCGGGAGATGACACCCGCACAGCTCTTGGAGCGCCTCGGATTCGAGGCCGCGCACCTCTCGGCATACGTGCGCGACCTCTCCGGCGGTCAGAAGCGACGGTTGCAGCTGATGCTGGTGCTTCTCGACAAGCCCAACGTTCTGATTCTCGACGAACCGGACAACGACCTCGACATCGACATGCTCGCCGTCTTAGAGAGCCTGCTCGACACATGGCCCGGGACACTGCTGCTCATAACGCACGACCGTCACCTCATCGAGCGCGTCACCGATGACCAGTTCGCGCTTTTCGACGGGAAGGTGCGCCATCTCCCGGGTGGCGTGGACGAGTACCTGCGGCTGCTAGAGTCGCGCGACGAAACGCGGACCGAGACGGGACCTGAGCCGCCGCGACCGAAGAAGGACGGTGCCGGCCTCTCGGCAGCAGACGAGCGCAGCGTGAAGAAGGAGATCACGGCGACCGAGCGGAGGCTCAACGCCCAGCACGCGAAGATCGACGCGATCAGGGCCGAGATGCAGGAGGCAGATCCTTCTGACTACGCGGCTCTTGGCGATATACAGGCACGACTTCACGCTGCCGAGCGAGAGATGGGCGTCCTCGAGGACGCATGGATCGAGCTCTCCGAGAAGCTGTCCTAGCGATCTGGGGTTGGAGAGCTCAAGGAACCCTACCTGAGCAACAGGTCTAGGCTGTTCGACCAGGTCTTCTCTGCGGCGCCGCTCGGGTCAGGAATGTAGTCGCCTCGCACGAAGTCCAGCTTCCGAACGCCCCGGTCGCTCAGATACTTAGGCAATTCGAGCGCGATTTCCTTCGGTACGCTGACACCCTTGGACGCGAGCAGCTTACGCAGCCCGGCATCGGCCTGATCCGCCTCTGTCTTCGCATCACCGAGAATGCGCCGTGCCTCCGGTGGATTGTGAAAACCGACGGAGTTTTCTGCGCCCATGTAGAGCATGCGGTAGAACGCCTGCCGATAGTGGGCCGCTGCCTCGTCGTACGCGGGGTCCCCACTCGTCGTCTCAAGCGACCGGTTCGCCAACTCGAAGAGTTTGGCAACCGTCGCCACGCGATACCCGGCATCGATCAGGTTAGTGAGCGACTCCTCCTGGATGCCGAGAACCTTGGCCCGCATCTCCTCAGGGCTTCCGGTATGGCACCCTTTGCAGGCAACCATGTCTCGCTTGAGCGGACTCATGATGTTGTGGTCGGCAACCCACGCGTCCCCGATGCTGACTCGAGGCATGTGGCAGTCATTGCAGGCCACACCAGCGTCAAAATGCGTCGAACCGGCTGTATAGAACTCGACGTCCGGGTGCCGAATGAAGGCGAGTTTGAAGCCCGTCACCTCTTGCGTCCATTCGAGACGCGGCTTCTGGGTCTCAAGGTTCTCGATGATGGTTTCAACCGTGATAGCTCCCCACGTGCCACCTTCCCACGGGAGATCCACGTCGACCGACTGTCCGCCGTCCTTCATGACAGAATACGTAGCGTGGCACTGGCCGCAGACCATCAGACGCGTGTCGCGCTTCATCATCTTATCTTCAGTCAGGCCGATCTCCTTGAGGGCGGCGTCCACCGTCCATCGGCGTGTGGCAAGCCCGACTGTCGCCGTGTCGTGGCAATCGATGCAGGTGGCGCCGAGCGTCCGATGCTCGGTGGGAATCATCTCCACCGCCTCCCCGTACGTCGCAGCGAACAGCCCGCTCTTGTCCTTTGCCTGCAGGTCCTGAGCGTACGGCGATTTGCACGTCAAACATGCACCGCCGGCCTTCACGCGCGAAGGGTCGGCCTCGGCCTGATCGATCAGCATGTAGTAGTGCCCGCGTGGTTCCTTGTAGTCGATGCCGAAGCCCCACCCTTTGAAGAGCAGCGGCATGAAGGGGAACTCCGACAACTTGTCGTACATGACACCGCCGTCGTATCCCCGCTTGTACTCGCTCTTGCCGGCAGGCCGCTTCTCTTGAGTCGCCAGCCACTGCGTGTACACCTCCGGGTAGACCTCTCCCCACACTGCCGGGTCGTGTTCACCGGCGGCAAACAACGGCGCTGTGCTTGCCTCCTTCACAGGCGCACACGCGACAGCCGAGAGTGCCAGCATCAGCATCCCGCCGACGAGAACAGCAGTGGCAAGCACATTCTTTGACAACCGAGAGGACGTGGACATTCCTCCCCCTTCCACCCTGACCGGTCCGAAACCTGCGGAGAGACCCTCAGCCTTAGCGTGTATGTGCCCAAACGGACGTGGAAGCCCTCAGATGGGAATTCCGCCGAGGACGCCCCACTGGCTGCCGTCATCGGTTTGACCGCGGGTAGGAACACAACAGAAACGTAGAACCTGATAAAGGAGGTCGTTCCCTCGTGGGCTTACTCACATGGATTCTGATTGGTCTTGTCGCAGGAATCATCGCTAAGTTGATCATGCGCGACAGTTACGGTTGGATCGTCACCATTCTGCTCGGAATCGTCGGGGCGTTTGTGGGCGGATGGGTGTTCGGCTACTTCGGCGGTCCCGGCGTCACTGGCTTCAACCTGGAGTCCATTCTCGTAGCATCCGTTGGGGCGATAATCGTGCTCTTCGTTTATGGACTCGTCTCAAAGAAGCGCTAGACCAGATGGGCTTTCTATCGATCTTCGACAGAGACTCGGTGCTGGACGCATCGGCAATAACCGATGCGCTCTATATCGCCGCCCGACCGCGACGCCACCATGTCTCAGGGGTGCGCGAGCTGAGGATCGACCTCGTGGTCAGCATGATCTGGTTCCGACCGGCCTCCGAGCTGATGCGTCCTCCGTTCCAGCTGGTTCGCCTGCCAACGATCGACAACCCCCTCTTCCCAATCCCTCTCTGGATGCTGCGGCATGGGGTCGAGGCCGCACTTCCGGTGCTGAACCAGGGAGGCCGCGTACTCGTGTACTGCCTGGCCGGTCGGCACCGTAGCGTCGCGATGGCATGCTGCATCCTGATCGCTCTCGGCATGACAGCCGACGACGCAATGCGCCTCGTGATCACGCGTCGCCCGGTCGCAGACCCGCATGCGCCTCACATCGAGCGCCGCATTCGTGCGTTCGAACAGGATTGGTTCGCCCGTGAGACAAGGGATTCCTGAGTGACAGGAGTTGAAGATGCGAATCAAGATAGTCGCCAATCCGGGAGCAGGACAGCCCCAGCCCGTGCTGAGCATTCTCAACGACACCCTGGGCGAGGCGGGTCTCGAGTGGGATGTCGCCGTAACCCATAAGGCTGGAGACGGATACGACGCGGCCAAGCGCGCGGCTGACGAGGGGTACGACCTGGTGTGTGCCTACGGCGGCGACGGCACCGTGAGCGAGGTTGCTGCAGCGCTCAGCGGCAGCAACACTCCTATGGGCGTCCTCCCCGGCGGCACGGGCAACGCCTTGTCCGACGATCTCGGCATTCCGAATGACCTCAAGTCCGCGGCCGCCCTCATCGCTTCACAAGAGTATGATCTGCGGTCGGTCGATGTTGGCCGTGTAGGTAACAAGATCTTCATCCTCCGCGTCACCATTGGATTCGAAACGTCGGTGGTCGAGGAAGCAACGCGAGAGCTCAAGAACAAGTATGGGTGGCTCGCGTACGCGTTTGCGGGACTGAGAACCCTCGTGAACCCCCCGAACGCGGTGTATCTCGTCGAAGTGGACGGCGAGAGTCACGAGGCCGAAGGGCTGGCGTGCATCGTGGCCAACTCGGCCAGTACAGGCGTTATGGGCGTGAGGCTTTCCGACAAAGTCGACGCCTCAGACGGCTACCTCGATGTGATCATCGCCGAATCGACGGATCTCGCGACACTGGCGGGGTCGGCTGCGGTTGCCGCTAGCGGTTCCGAGCCTCGGAACTTCTGCCGGTGGAGGGGCACCACCATCAAGGTCGAGTCAACGCCGGCGCAATCGGTTCTGGTCGACGGCGAGGATGGTGGGATGACACCGGTCGTCGTGTCGATTCTTCCGGGTGCAGTCAAGATCGCAGTACCGCGCGCCGCCGAGTAGCTCTGTCGCTAACCCGTCTGCTCGGCGGTGGATGCGAAGCATTCCACGTTCCGACGCGCCCACTCATGCATGGTGGTTGGCGGGCGACCGATGAGCGTAGGTAGCTCCACTGTGGTGCCGGCGGCCATGCCGAGTCTGGCTATCAGGTAGATCGACCCCATCACGGAGATGAACTCGTCGTCGCACCCCGATGCCTTCATCCGAGCGTTGAACTCCCTGACCGAGGGGTTCGGATACGTGATCTCCCGGCCGCAGGCCTGCGAGAGCGCCTCGGCAACCTCGGCGTAGGTCAGCGCCTCACTACCCGTGAGCTCATACGCCGTGCCGAGATGGTTCGGCGTGGACAGTACGACCGCGGCCGCCTCAGCAACGTCGGCCGCATCGATGAAGTTGGTCTTGCCTCGCCCCGCAGGAACGAAGACCTCATCACGCTCGCAGATGTCGGCTCGATGGGTGGTGGACAGATTCTGCATGAAGAAGCTTGGACGCAGGAACGTCCACTGCAATCCGCTGCGTTTCAGGTAGTGCTCGATGCCGTGATGCGGCACGAACGGGTTCGATCCCGCGCCCTGCACGGAGAGGAATGCGACCTGTTCGATCCCGCGCGCTGCCATCGCATCGATGAAGGGGCGCATCTGCTTCGCCGATGACATCTGCGGCGGGCGCATGAGGAATACACGGCTCACATCGGCGAGTGCTTGCTCGAAGGTCGACGGATTGGCGAAGTCGAAGTCGACCCGAGAATCCGTCGCTCCCCTGCCGCGGTCGTGACCCGGCCTGATCGCTGCACGGACCGCGTGGCCTCGCCGGAGCAGCGCATCGGCCACAAGACCGCCGACGGTGCCCGTCGAGCCGGTCACCAAGGTTAGCGACATCAGCCCCTCGCCTCCTGCTCGACCAGACGCCCAAGGAGTGAAACAAGCGTGTCCAGATCATCGGCCGACAGAGCGTCTCCGGCTCCCGCGGACACGCCCTCGGCGATTCTCATGAGTGACGGGACTATCTGCTCGGCGGTAGGCGTGAGGCGCAAGAGACGCGAACGGCCATCCCCTGGATTCGACGCTGATGCGAGCCATCCGTCACGCTCCAGACGCTGCAGAAGGCCCGTCGTCGTGGCGGGATCTGCGCCGATTGTCTCGGCAATCGCGCTCGGAACAAGCGCTCGCTCGGGCGCCGTTGCCAGAGCCATCAGCACTGCAGCCTGTTGCGACGTGAGCTTGTGCGGCCGTAGCTCGATGGCGAAACGAGTTCGATACTGCCTGGCAGCCTGCTGGAGCAGATAGCCGAGATCATTCGGTGCGTTCACTGAGATTCCCTTCGTATACGAAGCATTTGCTTAGTATACGTACTAGATGCGCGAGGTCAAGCCATCAGGGGTTTGGGATTGACGCAATCCGGGGTAGGTGCAGGAGACACGGCAATCCCCCGTAGGCCCTGGAGGCGATAGACAATGACAATGACTCACCCGTTCATCGAGCATCTGAAAGAGGATCACAAGAACCAGCGCTCCGTCGGGAAGCAGCTCAAGCAGGCAACGGAATCGCAGGCGCGGAGCGACCTTCGCGAGCGTATGTCGAAGGCGTTGCTTCCGCACATGGCCGGCGAGGAAGCCTCGATCTTCGCGTACATGCGAGGCGCGAATGATTCCAAGGCAGAAGAGACTGCTCTAGAGGCGATACAGGAACACCATGTCGGGAAGCTCGTCCTTCGGGAGATCATGGATCTTCCGCTCGACAGCGAGGTCTTCAGCGCAAAGGCGGCGGTGCTCTCCGAACTCAACGAACATCACATGCAGGAGGAGGAAGGTCACCACTTCCCGTGGCTTGAGGGGCACGCGCTCAAGCCGAAGCTTGACGAACTCTTCGAGGAGTACGAAGCAGCCGAGAAGAAAGCCAAGTAACGCTGGAGCGAACAAGCACGAGGGCGAGACAGCCTAGTCGGGCCGTGCCACAGCGAGGATTGCGAGGTCATCGCGAAGGTGGCCGCGGGCGAACGTCATCACGTTTCTCACGACTCTTTCGGCGAGTTCCTGGGGTGAGGAACGCTCAACCAGGCCCAGGTCGGCGAAGAGGCGGGCCTCGCCGTACAGAGCGTCATCCCGCCGCGCCTCTGTGAGACCGTCGGTGTAGAGGAAGAGGATCTCGCGCTGACCGAGGCAGGTTGTCGACTCACCGAATTCCATGTCGGCGAAGGCGCCCAGAACCGGACCTGTGGGCTCAAGAATCGAAACCGCAGCGTCTTGCCTCAGGATTGCGGACCTTGTGTGCCCGGCACTCGCGAATGACAGTGAGCCATCTTCGCGGTCCAGAACGCCGAAGAAGACGGTTGCAAACGCTTCGGCAGACGTCGCTCTCTCGACGAGATCGTTCGAAAGCCTCAGCACCTCAGCGGGTGACCTATCGTTCTCAAACGCATAGGCGCGGATGGTATTCCTCACCAGCGAGGTAAGCACGGCCGCTGCCAGTCCCTTGCCCGCAATATCGCCGATGATGATGCCCACGCGCTGCGAATCAAGCTCGAACAGGTCGTAGAAGTCACCGCCAACGAGGGTGGATTCGGTCGCCGAGTGGTAGTACGCCTCGAACTCGATCCCCGGCAGGCTGTCCGGTAGCGTCAACAACGCCTGCTGCAGGGTTTCGGCAATACGATGCTCAGACTCGTACAACCTCGCGTTCTCGTAGCCCAGCGACACCATTGAGCCGAGCTTGCGGCTGAAGTCGATCTCGGCGTCATCGAATCGGGTGACCGCCGAGGAGCTGTAGAAGTGCGCGCAGCCGATGACCTCGGTCCTTACCATGAGCGGAACCGACAGCACGGACTTGAGCGCATGCCGTGTCACAAAAGCAGCGTAGATCCCGTTGTCTCCCGGCATGAAGTCGGCCGCGATCGGCATCCCCCGCTCGGCGGCGAGCGCACCGTTGGACGCATCCTCATTGCTCAGGTGCATCCCAACCATCTCAGATGAAAAGCCGTGCTGGTAACGTACGACCCATTCGTCGGCTTCGAGAATCTCGATTGCGGCCGCTTCGCACTCCAGTGCCTCCACCCCGGTGTCAAGCGCGCTCTGCATGACGCGGTCGATATCGAGTGTTGAATGAACCACCTTGTTCGCGACATTGAGAGCTTCACTCAACCGGGCGGTCTCCATGGTTCGGTCGAGCAACTTCGAGTTCTCGATCGCCTGAGCCAGAATGCCGCCGATGGACCTGAAGAGTGCGAGCTCATCCGGTGAGATCGACTCGTCACGCTCGAAGACGAAGGAGCATGCCCCGACTACTCCCTCGCTCGATGCGAGAGGGATGGCGATGTTCTGCGTGGCGGCCAGGACGGCCTTTGGAAGCATCCCACGATGCGGCTCGATGATCGGCGCTTCTGCGCTCGTTACGATGCGTCCCCACAGGACCGCCCGGGAGATGAGCGCCGGGCTACTCTCATCGACCACCAACTCGCGAGTCTCCTGTTGGTAGGTGCTGTCCAGGCCCCAGCCAGCGAGAAGCGTGAGGTGTCGCGAGGATTCATCGTACAAGTACACCGTGCCGAGTCTGATGTCCATCGCTTCCACCATTGCAGCGAGCACGCGATCGGCGACCTTGGTCAGAGATAGACTCGAGGTGGCAGCCACGGTGACCTCATTCAGGAGCACCGTTCGCGCGAGCTCTCGCGTACCGAGCTGCTGCGCTTCCACGACATCCGCATAGAGGCCCGCGCTTTGCATGGCCGTCGCGCTCTGAATCGCGAGCAATTGAAACGCATTGCGCTCCTCGTCAGTCGGATGCCGATCAGAGCGGTCGAGTCCGATAAGCACTGCGCCACGACCGCTTCCAGCATCCATAGGGGCGACGAATGCGCTCTCCAATCCCCTCAGCTCGAGGGCGTCGAAGAGCGAGCCCGGGGAGTTCTCGACCCCGCTTGCAGGCCAGGCAACTTCGAGGCCGGCGACCTCGCTGGGCGTCACCAACAACCGCGATAGGCGTCTCGGCAGCCCGTCGGAGGCGAGTACGCGGTAATCGGTCTCAGACTCGTCGCGAAACAGCAGTACGGCGGCTGGCAGGCCCAGCAAGAGGCTCGTGTACTCCACTGTCTGCGCGGCGATGATGTCAAGGTCGAGAACGGAACTCAATGCGACCCCGAGGTGCACTATCGTCTCAAGGTTCGCACGTGCCTCGGCAGCCTGAATGCGCGAGGTCGCGTTGTCGATGCCGTCGCTGGCCTGCTGTATCGCTGCGGCGAGCACGTGCCGTTGCGCGTCGTCCAGTAGCAAGGCGCCTTCAGCGCGGTCGATGACCACGCAGTAGAGCGCATCGCCTGTCGAATGCAGCACTGCAACGAGGCCGCGCCGAAAGCCGAGGAGGCGCAGCGGCCCCTGCACTTCCGCAGACTCGTCGATATCGTCAATGTCGGCGACGATGGAGCCCCCGGCAAGCAGACCGGGCAGTGCCGAGATGGACGGTGATTGAAGCACCGCACCGACGGGGCACGCGTCCACTCCGGTGGATGCGACGATTTCGAGCGTGTCGCGCCGAATCAGGAGCACCGTGAGGCGAGTGCCGGGAACGAGGGTCGAGACGATCTCGGAGAGCGGCCCGACAGCGACGAGCACGGGCTCCAGGCAATCGGACATCGTGCTCGATGGATCCCGTTGCGCGTCCACAGCCACCGAGCTCCCCTCAACGGCCCTCAGGTGGTGGAGCCGAAATCGGAATCCGCGAAGACACTCCCTATCCGGAATCCTTCGGACGTAATGTCAAACTGACGAATTCGCGGATCGTGGTGACTGGCACGCGTCTTCACGATGGCGATCGCTCGCTTGATCTCGGACTCCTGACGCACGTAGTGGATCAGCACGATATTGTCGGACATGTGGCTGATCCCGAACTCCGTGGTGACGCTCGTCGCAAAAAGATTGTTCATCTCATGCGTCATATAGGTCGAGATACCCTTGGTAGACATCGTCTGGACGAGCGAGTAGATGAAATCTCGGAATCGGCGAACATCCGGCTCCGACGACACGAGGTCGCTGAGGCTGTCGATCATCACGCGCTCCGCGCCACTCTCAAAAGCCATGTCAGTAATTGTGCTTACGAACTCATCAATGTAGATGTCGACCGGGGAAACGTAGTAGAGCTCCAGCATGCCGTCATCCACGGCCTTCTGCATATCCCATCCAAAGCCCGAGACGATCCGATCAAGCTGCGTCGGATTCTCCTCCATCGTGGCGATAAGACCCTTGTGACCCATCTCGATGCCCTTGAAGATGAAGTGCAGCCCAAGAAGGGTCTTGCCGCTGCCAGGAGGTCCGAACACGATTGTAGATGCGCCCTGCCAGAACCCATCGGCAACCATCTCGTCGAACACAGCAACGCCGGTCTTGTCGCGCTTGTTCACAAGCTCGTAGGAAACAGCGGCGCTCGGCGTTACGACACGCTGGAACACAGCAAGGCCCGAGCGGGTGATCTTGAAGGCGTGCTCACCGTTCAGGAACTTCGAGCCGCGTTCCTTGACCACCCGTAGGTAGCGCACGTCCTTGACACCCACCTTCTGCAGCACGAGTTCGATGATGCCGTCGGCGATGGCGAACTCGGGCTGGGAGGCGATCTCATCCGATGTGTACTCGCCAACGAGGAACGACGTTATCGCGAGCGATGACAGCGTGTTCATCAGCTTAGAGATGGCGGTTCGGAACTCCCCGGCCGAGGCAGAGAAGGCATGGAGTGCCTTGAAACTGTCGATGACCAAGAATGACGGATTGTGCTCCTTCACGAGTCGGATGATCTCGGCCACGCAGGCGTCAAGATCCTTCACGCGAAGGACTTCGCTCAGATCCTCGTAGATGACGGCATCGCCCACGAGCTCGGGCTTGAAGTAGTCGAACTCCTGCAAGTAGCGAAGCATCTTATCGAGTGGCTCTGAGACCGTTGCGATGTAAAGCGCTGGCCGCTCCGTGGACGCATTCGAGAACACGATCTTCTCGGCAAGAATCGTCTTCCCGGTGCCTGGCAGGCCCATGACGATGTTGATCGAATTGACCGGGAAGCCCCCGTCCAGAATCGAATCCAACACATCACTGCCGCTGCCGATCCTCTCCATCAGGCACTCCTCACGGTATCGTCGTTCAGGAGCGCCCGCACTGCTTCAATGAGGCGGGGATGCTCGATAGGTTTGAGCAGGAACGCGTCAGCTCCCGCTTGCAGAGCCCGGTCGCGGACGTCCAGCACACTGAATACCAGCACAGGAATATCCTTCGTAAGCGGATTGTTCTTGAGGCCCGAGCACACCTTGAGCCCACTCAGCCCGGGCAGAATGACGTCGAGAATAATCAGATCAGGCTTCACGGTCTCGGCCGTTTCGACCGCACGCCGTCCGTCAAGCACGATATGGACGTCATACCCTTGTTTGTTCAGGAAGTACTGCTCGAGATCGGCCGTAATGGGATCCTTCTCGGCGACGAGAATGAGAATGGCGCCGTGGGATGCCGCCTTCTCGGCAACCATCCCGACCTTCTTGAGCTCTCGCTCGAGCAGTGCATGCGCGGGACCGGCCTGGATGCCGTCCTCGTCAATCTTGCGCTTCAGCCACGTGATCCGTCGGACATCGTCCTCGCTGTAGAGGCGGTGACCGCCTTGCGTGCGACTGGGCACGACCAACCCATACGCCTTCTCCCAATGACGCAGTGTGGTCTGCGGGACTCCAGTGACCTGTGCTACCGCATGGATGCTGTAGACGCCGATTGCAGACTCATGATCCATGGCACGCTCCGAAACCTCTAAATGACCTAATAGAAACTTCTGAAAGTCTAGCAGAAACTTTGAGTAGATGCTCGCAATCCAAGAAATCCCAGCTTGCGCAGGTAGTCCGCATGACAGGTTCTGTTCCATGGAGGGTCACATTCTAACAAGAATTGGGAAGTTCTGTCTAACTTTTGTGCCGTTTGTCAGCAATTACAGCCCGTCTGTCCCGCGCATTGCGATATCTCGCCTTAACCTGACCCTTTCCGGTGAGGGTGGGTAGGAAGTCCCTGTAGTCGAGAGGGAAGGAGGTGACGTCGTGCTTTGGACAATCGTTGGAATCCTGTTCGTACTTTGGCTTCTCGGATTCGGCTTCCAGATCGGTGGTAGTCTCATCCACCTGATTCTGGTCGTGGCTGCTGTCATGCTCGTCGTCCAGTTGGTGTCCCGTCGACGTAGCGTCTAGTTCTACGCACTTGAGAGGTGATACGAATGCCGTACGTCGAACATGTTGAGACCACCGGAGATTCCAGTAACGGGTTATGGATGATCGTCGGTGTCGTGCTCGTCATTCTCTTCTTGCTGCTGATTGCGTCGTGGTTCGGAGTCTTCGGATCGCAAGTGCAGCAGGTGATGCCCTTCTACTCCGGGCCAAACAACAACGCGCCGATGATGCAGCAGAATGCACCCGGTGCTCCCGGAGCCCCTGGCGCCCCCGGCGCCCCCGGAGCGCCTGGCGCACCAGCGGCCGCACCCGCACCTAGTTCCCCCGCCACCCCATAAGTTCGCGATGTGGGTCGCTAGAGAGAGTCGCCGAGGTCCCCCCACCTCGGCGACTCTCGCAGTTCCGGGCGCTGCATTTTGACCGCGCGCACATCCCTGAGCGAATCGTGAGCGCCGTAGCACCGGGGTTCACGGCGCCCCATCTGCTTCAAGGGAGGATGGAGCGCTGCCACGTTCACCGATCAGTGTCGATGTCCCGGGCCGCTGGGCCGTACAAAATGTGGCCATGCCGATCAAAACGAGAGCCATGGCACGGACAATCGACGGTGCCCTCAGCGGTGTTCCACTTGGTCTCACACCCCAGATGCGTGCACGTGTCACCGGCAACTGAGTCCTCGTGAGCCTTCTCGGCCCTCGAGGTGAGATGCCCCTCAAGGAATTCGCCGCCAACAGTCACAGTCTCTTTGGCAAGCGAACCAAGTGAGGAGACACCCGGTACTCGCGCCGGCGACAGGATATCGATGAGCGCTCCGGAGCCTCCGGCAACCGCATCTGCGATCACCGAAGCCGCCACGACGCTCTTCGTGATGCCCCACCCTGCGAATCCGGCAGCCATGAACAGGCCTCGCCCGAGCGGAGCCTCTCCGATGTACGGGAAGCCATCGGGTGTCTCGTGATCATGAGCAGACCAGTGACGCAAAATCTCCACATCACCAACGACTCGCGATACCGAAGTCGCGAGTCTCGCGTAGGCGTCTCGCTCGTCCGCCTCCGAGCCGACCCGAACGCGCTCCCCGCCCGCTATCCACGTTCCGCCCGCGTCGTGCGTTGGCCGGAGCGTAATGGCCTCACCACCGACCTGCATCCACATGCCATCGGGCAGGGGCTGACTCGGCACGAACTCGATCGCGTAGTGTGCGTACGGGAACAGGCGCGTGAAGAACCCGCCCGTATCGTACACGGGAAAGTGATCGGCCATGACCACAACGGGCGCACGGACGGAAGCTCCGTCG
>CAKMKD010000063.1 GCA_927439865.1 uncultured Coriobacteriia bacterium
TCCGCGTTCGGCACATTCCGCGCCTCGCAAGTCCTAGAAACCGTCCAGTCTGATTCGCCTGCGGCGGCGGCGGGACTGCAGCCCGGTGACACGATCGTCTCACTCGACGGCACGACGATCGGCGGTTGGGAAGAGTTCCTCGCGACAATGAGCACGACCGAAGCTGGTCAGAAGATCACCCTCGGCATCACGCGGGACGGCTCGCCGCTTACCCTCACGGCCACGCTCGGCGAGAAGGATGGTCACGGATTCCTCGGCGTCGGTCCCGGTGCCGAGAAGGTCACCTACTCGGTCATCGAGGCGGCCGGACAAGCGTTCACGTTCACCGGCATGGTGTTCTCGGCAATCATCAACTTCTTCCGTCCCGACACGTTCACACAGTCGGTCCAGTCATCCCGCGGCGTTGTCGGCATCGCGGTGATGGCGTCTGATGCGGCGAAAGCGGGTCCGCTCGAGTATGCATGGCTGATTGCGCTCCTGTCGCTGTCGCTTGGAGCGATGAACATCCTGCCGATCCCTCCGCTTGACGGCGGCAAGGTCGCCGTTGAGATCGTTGAGCGCATCGCCGGACGTCCGCTCGGAAGGCGCTTCTCGCTCGGAATCAGCGCCGCAGGCGCCCTGCTACTGTTCTCGCTCATCGGCTATCTGATGTACGCAGACGTGATGCGCCTCGCGCAGTAGCGTCCACAACGGGGGAGTGGGCATGATCGAACGCCGCCAGACACGGCCCGTGATGGTCGGGGGCGTCGCCGTGGGCGGCGGCGCTGCGATCACCGTGCAGTCGATGACGAACACCGACACGCGCGATGCTGCGGCAACGCTCGCGCAGATAGCGCGACTTGCCGAGGCCGGATGCGAGATCGTGCGGGTAGCGATTCCGCATGCCGACGCACTCGCCAGCTTCGGTGCGATCTGCTCGGAGAGCCCGCTTCCGGTGGTTGCTGACATTCACTTCGATCACCGTCTCGCGATCGAGGCGACGCGACTCGGAGCGGCGAAGTTGCGCATCAACCCCGGCAACATCGGCTCGACCGATCGCGTGGACGCCGTCATCGAGGCGGCGGGGGAGGCCGGCATCCCGGTGCGCATCGGCGTCAACGCAGGTTCGCTCGCCGCAGAGTACGAGGACCGTGACTGGCCGCTTGCCGAGAAGCTCGTCGCAAGCGCAGTCTCCTTCTGCGAGCACATCTCGGCGCGCGGCTTCGAGGACCTGGTCGTCTCGGCGAAGGCCTCGTCGGTGAACGCGACGGTGGATGCCTACCGGAAGCTCGCACTGAGCGTGCCGTACCCGCTCCACATCGGCGTGACCGAGGCAGGCACGAGCCTCTCGGGCACGGTGAAGTCATCGGTCGGACTCGGCATCCTGCTTGCCGAGGGCGTCGGCGACACCCTACGCGTCTCGCTCACCGCCGATCCTGCCGAGGAAGTCACCGTTGCGTGGGAGATTCTCGCCGCGCTCGACATACGCCGCCGCGGCCCCGAGCTCGTGAGCTGCCCCACCTGTGGGCGCTGCGAGGTCGATATGGTGCCGATCGCGCAAGAAGTTGAGCGCCGCCTGCGTCTGATGCGCACGCCGGTGAAGGTCGCCGTCATGGGGTGCGCCGTGAACGGTCCCGGCGAGGCGCGCGACGCCGATGTGGGAATCGCTTCAGGCAAGGGCGTGGGACTCCTCTTCCGCAAGGGCGAAGTCATCCGAAAAGTGCCGGAAGCCGAGATCGTCGAGGCGCTCATGGCCGAGGTTGAAGCGCTCGACCGGGAGATCACCGACGCCGAGTAGTAGCCGCCCTGCGTGGCACCGACCTCTCGCTACTGCTATTCTGCTACAGGTAGTAGGCAGCTCCGGAGGGGGACATCATGGGCGACATCGTTCGAATCGCAATCGTTGGCGGCGGACGCACAGGTTTGCCGCTGTTGGAAGATTTCCTGAAGCGCCCGTATGTCGAAGTCATCGGCGTGGCTGACCGTAATCCTGACAGCCCCGGTGCCCAGCTTGCTCGCGAGAAGGGCATCTTCTTCACCGAGCATGCAGACGTGCTCGCAGCCAAGGCATCGCTTATCGATGTGATCATCGAGGTGAGCGGGGACGCAAGTGTGAAGCCCGCGCTCAAGGACGCATTTCAGGCGCAGGGCAACCGCCACACGATCATCTTGCAGGATGTCGTGGCGCGACTGTTCGTGAGCATCATCCAGAACAGCCAGGAGCTCGTTGAGACGTTCCATCCCGGAGACGAAGGCATCGGCTAGGCTTCACCGATCCGCACCCGTGTCGGGCGCCGGAACGTCCGGCGCCCGTTCGTTATCACGCAAGGAGCTCAGATGGCAGTCGCATTCAAGATGTCCGGCATGTACGCGCCAACGCTCAAGGAGGACCCCTCCGAGGCCGAGGTGGCTTCGCACCGGCTCCTCCTCCGAGCTGGCATGGTACGCAAAGTAGCCGCCGGCATCTACACCTTCCTCCCGCTCGCGTGGCGCTCGATCCGCAAGATCGAGCAGATCGTCCGAGAGGAGATGGAGGCGATCGGCTCTCAAGAGCTCATGCTCCCGATCGTGCAGCCGGCTGAGCTCTGGTATGAGTCCGGCCGGTGGGACCTCTACGGCCCCGAGCTGGCGCGACTCAAGGATCGCAGCGGGCGCGATTTCTGCCTCGGCCCCACGCACGAAGAGATCGTCACCGACCTCGTGCGTGACGAGGTTCGTAGCTACCGCGATCTTCCGCTCTCGCTCTTCCAGATCAACATGAAGTTTCGCGATGAGGCGCGTCCGCGCTTCGGCCTGCTGCGTGGACGTGAGTTCATTATGAAGGACGCATACTCCTTCCATGCCAGCCAGGAATCGCTCCAGGCGCACTACGAGGCCCAGGCGCGAGCGTACGGCAACATCTGCGACCGTCTCGGCCTTGCATGGCGACCGGTTGAAGCGGACTCGGGACAGATTGGCGGCAAGGTCACCACGGAGTTCATGGCGCTTGCCGAGAGTGGCGAGGCCGCGCTCGTCTACTGCGACTGCGGCTGGGCTGCGAATGAGGAAGCTGCTGCGACGGTCGTGCCGCGAACGCCGGGCATCACCGAGCCGCGGCCGATTGAGAAGGTGCACACCCCCGACATCCGGACGATAGCGGAGCTGGCCGAGTTCCTCGGCATATCGGGGCACGACACCGTGAAGACGATGGCTGGCAAGTCCGCCGAGGGACGTCTGGTGTACTTCTGCGTGCCCGGAGACCGTGAGCTCAACCCGATCAAGGCCGAGTGGGCAGTGCCCGGCGTGGAGCTGCTCGAAGAGGATGATTTCAAGGCGCTCGGCATCCCGAAGGGATCGCTCGGCCCGGTGAACCCGCCTGCCGGAACGCTCGTTGTTGCAGACGCAAGCCTGAAGAATGAGGTTGCCTGGGGCGTGGGCGCGAACGAGAACGACTACCACATGTTAGGCGCTATGCCCGGTCGCGACTTTGAGATCGATACGTGGGCCGACCTCGTGCTTGCGCAGCCGGGTGACGGGTGCCCCGAATGCGGCGGCACGCTCAAGGGTGCGCGCGGCATCGAGGTCAGCCAGGTCTTCCAGCTGGGAACGCGCTACTCGGAATCCATGGGCGCAACATTCACCGCCGAGGATGGCACCGAGCAGCCGTTCCTGATGGGCTGCTACGGCGTGGGCATCACCCGCTCGCTCGCGGCGGTCATCGAGCAATTCAACGACGATAAGGGCATCGCATGGCCCGTTGGTGTGGCGCCGCTCGAGGTCGCTGTGGTGCCGCTTAACGTCGGCGAGGACGTCGTGTGGCCGGTTGCCGAGACGATCTGGCGTGAGCTGGCGGATGCCGGCGTAGAGGTCGTCATCGACGACCGCGATGAGCGTGCCGGCGTGAAGTTCGCCGACGCGGACCTCATCGGCTGGCCATACCAGGTCGTCGTGGGGAAGAAGGGCGTGGCCGCGGGTGTCGTCGAGGTGAAGACCCGGGCAACTGGGGAACGCGTCGAGGTCTCGATTGCAGAAGCAGCGAAGACGGTTGCGGAGATGGTTCGGGTCGCCAAGGAAGTGCGGTAGAGCGTGATTGCTGACAGATTGATTGCCAACCAGGCCGGATGGTTCAGTCGTCTACCGGTATGGGCCAAGGTACTCTTCGTTCTCGTCTGGCCAGTCTCGGTTTCGTACGCTCTGTACTGGATGTGGAAGGACCGCCGGTTTTCGCATCGGACTCGTCTCGTCCTGACAGCCGCCGCGGGCTTGCTGTTCGTCATCGCAGCCTATTCTTCTGCCCACAATGCTCCCGTCGCGACCTCGTCCCTGGCTCAGAAGCCGGCCCCCGTCTCCGGGGCTGTTGCATCGCAACAAGCTACGGAGGCTGTCAGCGAGACCCCACCGCAGCCGCTGCCCGAGCCGGTACCCGAGCCCGAACCGGTGCTCGCGTTGCTGCCTGCCACCGTCGTTCGAGTTGTGGATGGCGATACCGCCGTCTTCGCCATGGAGAGCGGCGAGGAAGAGAAGGTGCGGTTCATCGGTGTCGACACGCCGGAGTCAACGACCGAGGTGGAAGTCTACGGCAAGGAAGCGAGTGCCTACACATCCAAGGCGCTTGCCGTTGGCACCAAGGTGTGGCTGGAGAAGGACACTGAGGAGCGCGACAGATACGGTCGACTCCTCGCGTACGTGTGGCTGAGCGAACCGTCGGCAGTGTCCGACGCTGAGATCAGAGCGAAGATGTTCAACGCCAAGCTCGCGCTGGATGGCTATGCGCAGCAGATGACAATCCAACCAAACTCAAAGTACGCCGAGTTCTTCACAACGTACGTGTCCGAAGCGCGAGCTGCCGAGAAGGGTCTTTGGAACCCCGCACTAGTCGTTTCCGAGGAGCCTGCGCCCAAGCCAGCGGTCGTTGCGCCGAGTCCCACGCCGTCCGCAAGCTACATCGGCAACAAGAACACCAAGAAGTTCCACTACGCCGATTGTAGTTCCGTCGGTCAGATGAACCCCTCGAACAAGGTACCCCTGAGCTCCCGTGAAAAGGCGATTAGTCTCGGCTACGTGCCGTGCAAGAACTGCAACCCCTAACCCGCCGAGCAACGTCAGCCACAATCAATGGAGTGATCACATGTCAGGCACACGCACTCCACGCGATTTGCTCGCTGCCTACCAGGAAGGGCCTGAGCTTCTGCGCCAGGCTGTCTCCGGTATGGATGCCGACGCACTTCGGGCGCGCCCGATCCCCGGCAAAATGAGCTCGCTCGAAGTCCTGTGTCACATCGTCGACTCGGACCAGTTCATGTGCGACCGGGTTAAGCGGACCATCGCGACTGACGCACCGTTGCTAGTCGGCATCGAGTCGGCGGCCTACCCTGGTCCGCTCAGCTACCACAGCCGTGACCTCGAGGTCGACCTCGCGTTGCTGGCGGCCCAGCGGACACAGCTCGCCGCTGACCTCAAGCGCCTGCCTGACGAGGTGTGGTCGCGAACCGCCACGCACTCGGAGAACGGGACGCAGACACTCCTCGAGATCTTCGACCACGCGGTCGATCACCTGGAATCGCATCTGCTTGCCATTGCCGAGAAACGCCACGCGCTCGGAGTGTAAGCTCGCGTCTTACCTACTCCACCGACGAGAGAGCCCACATGAAGCCAGAACCGCTCGATGCTAGCGAGGTCTCGACCGCGAAGGGCGCCTCATTGCACCGGGTGCTGCGTCGTAGCCGGCGGATTCGAGCGGCCGTCAAGCGGGCAGCCGCCAGACTCGCTTCGGCAACTGCGGTCCTGAAGCGGGGCAAGGGAGCGAGCACTCCACACCAGTCGGTCGAGCGGGCCATTACCACGTATGAGAAGGTTGAGGCCGAAGTCGCGAGTGCTGCGGATGGCCTAACGCAAGTCAATGCCGACCTTACCGTTCAGGTCGCGGAGCGAGTCGGTCTCGAATCCGAGCTCGCTGATGTGAAGGCCGACTTAGCCGCTGCGCAGGGCGATCTTTCGCAATCTCAGGCGAACGAGCATGAAGCACTGCACCTCGCGCTCCACGACCCGCTCACGGGACTTCCCAACAGAGCGCTGTTCGACCAGGGTCTTGAACATGGGCTGATTCAGGCCCGGCGGCACGGCTGGAGACTCGCGATCCTCTTCATCGACGTGGACGGCTTTAAGGACATCAACGACTCATACGGTCATCAGGTGGGCGATGACGTGCTGCTCATGATCTCCGATCGCCTCCGGTCCTTTGTCCGCGCGGAGGACATCGTCAGCCGCTGGGGCGGCGACGAGTATGCCTGCCTCCTGCTGGAAGCAGGACAGGAGACCGAAGTCATCCGCCTTGCACGAGACATGTGCGATCACATTGCTGACGAGTTCGAAACCGGTGGGACAACGCTGTCACTCAGGTGCAGCATCGGCATTGCCATGTACCCCGGGGACGGCGAATCAGCCGACGCCCTCGTGAAGAATGCCGATGAGGCAATGTATAGAGCAAAGGGAACGATGGAGAGCGTTGTGCTGTCTAGCTCACAGCCAGATGTTGAGTAGAGCGCGCTAGCGGGGGATTGTGAACATGAACGATCAAGAATGGACGCCTGTCACGTTCGACAACTACAAGCACGTCAGGGGTCCGTTCTACCACGGAACGAAATCCGTGCTGAACCCTGGCGATGAACTCATTCCTGGCTTCGGCTCCAACTTCCAGGACGGCAGGGTATCTAACAACATCTACTTCGCAGCGTTGGTGGACACAGCCGCCTGGGGAGCGGAGCTGGCGTCAGCGCTGGCTGGCGGCGAGGAACGCGGACACATATACGTCGTGGAGCCCCTCGGCGCCTTCGAGGATGATCCTAACGTCACCAACAAGAGGTTCCCGGGCAATCCCACACAGTCGTACCGCACCCGGAAGCCGATGCGCGTTGTCAGTGAGGTCAAGGACTGGAAGGGGCACAGCCCTGAGGTCCTTCAGCAGATGCTTGACCATCTGGCACGGCTCC
Organism: uncultured Coriobacteriia bacterium; assembly: GCA_927439865.1. Taxonomy (GTDB): domain Bacteria; phylum Actinomycetota; class Coriobacteriia; order Anaerosomatales; family Anaerosomataceae; genus UBA2286. Next base: position 6,948 of record CAKMKD010000063.1, read on the forward strand.
GGGAGCAAGGCCTCGACGTCATCGAGGACTAAAGGCAACGCTCAGTGATCGCTCCAGCGAGGGGCACTACTGCGACTGACAAGGAGGGTCGGTGTCAATACTCGTGAGCTCAGCGAATTCGCCGGAGGCTCTTGCACCGTTGATCGACGACCAAACCATTCCCGCTCGGCGAGTGTGGGGCATGCTTGCCCTCCGGTCAGCGATCTCTCTGACGCTGCTGCTGTCCCTCGCGTTCGCTTTGGCCTTAGCCGAACGACTCGACGCCGTGAAAGCCTCGGCTGCATGGTGGCTGTGGTTCGTGACGGCTGCCAACATCGCCAGCATCGCGCTGATGGCGCGGTTCGGTCGTCTTGAGGGTCTCCGACTCCGAGATATCTACTTCGCGAACAAGTCTACCTGGAGAGGCGATCTACTGTGGGCAGCCATCTTCGCAGGTGGCACCGCAGTGTTCGCCATGTTGCCCGGCACGCTCCTGGCCCAAGCCCTTTGGGGCGACGCTGCGTATCCGAACGGGCTACTGTTCCAGGCGCTACCGCTGCTGGCTGTCTACCCGCTCTTCGTTCTCATGCCCGTCACCCAGGCCTTTGCGGAACTCCCGATCTACTGGGGATATGTCGCACCACGCCTTCGCGCCTCGGGGATGAATCGATGGATCACGATTGGCATCGTCGGGTTGGCCTTGTCGGCGCAGCACATGTTCTTCGCTTTTCAGCTGGATTGGCGCTACGACCTGTGGCTGGCGGTGAAGTTCCTGCCGTTCGCACTGTGGACGGGCTTCGTCGTTGATCGCCGACCAACTGCGCTGCCATACCTTATGGGCTTGCACTTCTTGATAGACGCCAGCCTGCCGCTGCTGCTCCTGCTGGTTTCTAAAGGAATGCCACTGTCCTGATGTATGGACGCGGGCATCCGCTCTTGTCACCCTGAGGTAGACTCAAGCTGAACCGATCGCGACACGACCATCCAGGTAAGGGGCGGTGATTGAGTCGTGGTGGATGTACGGATCATCCTGTCGGGACTCTGGGTTGCAGTGATGCTGACGTACCTGCTCGGGGACGTGCTGCGTGTGTTCGCCGGCCAGTTCGTGGTCGGGGAGATACAGGGTAAACCTGTCTCGCAGGCACTATGGGTTCTGATCGCGATGATCATGCTCATCCCGATCATCATGCTGGTCCTCACCCTCCTGCTGCCGTTTCCAACTATCCGCTGGGTGACTCTCGTGGCGGCGGCGTTCTCGGTGATCTTCAACCTCATCGGCCTGCCGTACGAAGGCGCCTTCGACAACGTCCTGATTGCCGTCAGCATCGTCTTCTGCGGATTGATCGCATGGTATGCCTGGACTTGGTCGGTGTGACCACGAAACCCTCGCTGACTGCCGGAAGCCCCAGATAGGAGAGTGCCATGGCTCGACTCGTGTATGCAGCGATCACGTCCCTCGACGGTTACGTGTCGGATGAGGACGGACGTTTCGACTGGGCGGAGCCGGATGAGACGGTCCACCGATTCATCAACGACCTCGAGCGCGATGCGGGCACGTATCTGTTCGGGCGCAAACTCTACGAGACGATGCTTCCCTGGGAGTCCGAGAGCATGTCGCAGGGCGAACCGCCCTACATCCAGGAGTACGCGGCTATCTGGAAGGCCGCCGACAAGATCGTCTACTCTCGCACCCTCGACACCGCATCGACAGCACGCACGCGAATCGAACGCGAGTTCGTGCCTGAGGTCATCCGGCAGATGAAGGTCGACCTACAGCACGACATCCTGATCGGCGGACCTACGCTCGCAGCCAATGCGATGGACGCAGGGCTGGTTGATGAGTACCGGCTGTTCGTGGCTCCCGCCGTGGTCGGAGGAGGCACGCCTGCGTTCCCGCGCGACTTCCGGGCCAAGCTTGTCCTCACCGACGAGCGCCGCTTCGGCAATGGCGTCGTCTACCTGCGCTACGAGAACGGCCTCGCGTAGTCGGTGCAGTATCACCTCCTGGAAAAGAGATGGGAACCATGGAGAAGCTCGACTTGAAACGGGAACTCAAGCACCTGTACGCGCCGTCTGCGCGGGAGGTCGTGGCGATCGACGTTCCAGAGATGAGCTTCCTCATGGTCGACGGTCAGGGAGATCCCAACACCTCGCAGGCGTATGCCGAGGCACTCGAAGTTCTCTACCCTGTGGCCTACACACTCAAGTTCGCCGTCAAGAAGGGCGTGTTGGCCACCGACTATTCAGTGATGCCTCTCGAGGGTCTGTGGTGGGCCGATGACATGTCCGACTTCAGCACCGGGGAGCGCGCTGGCTGGAAGTGGACGATGATGATCATGCAGCCCGATTTCGTCACAGCCGAGATGGTGGCTGCGGCTATGGAATCCGTACGTGTGAAGAAGAACCCACCCGCACTCGCTCGGCTCCGTTTTGAGTCGTTCACAGAGGGACTCTGCGCCCAAACGATGCATGTCGGTCCCTTCTCGACCGAAGGGCCGACGATCGCGGGCGTCCACACGTTCATCGAGGAATCGGGCCGTGAACGTTACGGGAAGCATCACGAAATCTATCTCACGGACATTCGCAAAGCGGATCCCGCGAAGTGGAAGACGGTTATCCGCCAGCCCACGAAATGAGCGTCCGGGCTCTGGGCGCCTGGAAGCCCGCCGCCTAGCCTTTTGCCCCCGTATACCCTGTGGTAGAATCTCCTGGTACGAACAGAAGCGTCTTGCGAGAAGTGGGCTTACACCCGCTTCTTTTCGTCTGGAAGGAGGTCGGAGGCATGGCGAAGGATCTGGTAGCTGAGTTGACCGCGTTGCTCGAGCCCCTGGCTTCCGGCCACGGGTTGGAGATCATCGCCGTTGAGGCAAGTGGGCACGCCGGTTCGCCAGTTGTGCGCATCTATCTCGACTCTGAAGACGGCGTGAACATCGATGTCATCGCCTCGGCGAACTCGTGGATATCGGACGCGCTTGATTCGGCGGACCTGATTCCCACGCAGTACACGCTCGAAGTCTCCTCACCCGGAATCGAGCGGTTGCTCACGAAGCGCGCGCACTGGGAGCGATTCACCGGTGAGAACGCAACCGTGAAGACCGCACTCGCAATTGACGGACGCAAGACGTTCACCGGTCGTATCGACGGCATGGATGGCGACGTCGTCGTCTTGTCTGCCGCGGACACGACCTACCGCATACCGTTTGACACGATTCGCAAGGCAAACCTGAAGGTAGACTTCAGCTCCATCGAGGAAGGGAAGACGCGATGAGCTCCGAACTGATGGACGCGCTACGCCAGCTCGCGCGTGAGAAGAACATCGACGAGATCGAGATGCTCGACAAGCTCGAGACGACGCTCGCCACCACGTACAAGAAGACGCTCGACCTCGAGAACGATGCCCGGGTGTCGATCGACCGTGAGAGCGGTCGAATCCTCGTGTTCGAGCTCGTTCCTGTTGGTGGCACCGAGGAGGAGCCGGTCTTCGAGGAGAACGACATCACCCCCTCGGACATATCGCGCTTCGCGGCTCAGGCCGCCAAGCAGGTCATCACCTCCGCGATTCGGGATGCCGAGCGTGAGCAGATCTTCGAGGAATATGCGGACCGCATCGGTGATAGCATCACCGGCACGGTTCAGCAGTCGGACTCGCGCTACACCCTCATCAAGATCCGCGAGGGCGTTGAGGCGCTTCTGCCCCCCACGGAGCAGCCGCCGAACGAGCGCTACGACCACAACCAGCGTATCAAGGCGCTCGTCACCGACGTTCGTAAGTCATCGGCGAACGAGCCCTCGATCGTCGTGTCGCGCACGCACCCCAGCCTCATCAAGCGGCTCTTCGAGCTTGAGGTTCCCGAGATTTACGACGGAATCGTCGAGATCAAGAGCGTTGCCCGCGAGCCTGGGCTCCGCAGCAAGATCGCGGTGTCGTCGCGCGAGTCCGGTCTGGATCCGGTCGGCGCATGCGTCGGTCCGAAGGGCAGCCGCGTACGCATGGTCGTGGCCGAGCTCCGTGGCGAGCGCATCGACGTCGTCCCGTGGTCCGAGACCCCCTCGACCTTCGTTGGCAACGCGCTCTCACCGGCCAAGGTCTCAACCGTCATCACCAACGACGCCGAGCATACGGCGACCGTGATCGTTCCGGACGACCAGCTCTCCCTCGCCATCGGCAAGGAGGGTCAGAACGCACGCCTCGCAGCCAAGCTCACCGGCTGGCGCATCGACATCAAGAGCGTTTCGCAGGCCATGGAAAGCGGCCTCGCGCACGCCATCGCAGCGGGCGAGGAGATTGTTGAAGTCGGCGACGGACGGTGCATCGCCGAAACGAGCGACGGTATCCGTTGCCGCAACAAGAGCCTTCCCGGTAGCCGCTATTGCAGGATCCACGATAAGGAGGCCGGCGCGTCGGCATGAAAGTGAGGAAGCCGCCGCTTCGTTCGTGCCTCGGCTGTGGTCGGGAAGCGGAGAAGCGAGAACTCGTGCGGTTCGTCCGGACGCCCGATGGTGAGGTGCACGTTGACCCCACTGGCAAGCTGAACGGACGCGGAGGGTACGTGTGCGCGACATCCGCCTGCTTCGAGGCGGCCGTGCACAGGAAGCGGTTCGCGGCAGCGCTCCACGCGAACTTGCGCGAAGAAGATGTGGAGCGATTGAGACGAGAATTCGAGCACACGCTCAGCACGTAGCGAACGCTCGCGACCAGGACGGTGACGCGCATGCCCGCGATGAGAGTACATGAACTGGCCAAGGAGTTCGGGATGACCTCCCAGGAGCTCCTGGAACACTTGGCCACGCTCAAGATTCCAGCTAAGAACCACGCATCAACCCTCGTCGAGGCGTATGTGGACAAGATCCGCAAGCAGCTTGCGCCCATCATCGCCGAGCACCTTGCTGTCGTCGAAGCCGAGCGCGCAGCAGCCGAAGAGGCTCGCCTCGCCGAGGAAGCTGAAGAGAGCGCTAAGCGCGCGGCAGAGTCCGCAGCGCGTGAGGCTGAGCGCAAGGCCGTCGAGGACGCGGAGATCAAACGCCTCGAAGAGCGCACGCAAGAAGAGAAAGCTGCTGCAGAAGAAGAGGAGCGCAAACGCCTCGAAGAAGAAGAGCGCGTTCGTCGTCGCGACGAGGAGAACGCACGCCTTGAGGCGCACGCTCGCGCCGAAAAGGAGAAGCAGACGCTCGAAGACGAGCGCAAGCGCCTCGAAGGCGAAGAGGCCGAGCGGTACCGCCAGATGGCGCGAGAGGCCGAGGAGGCCCAGCGTCACCAGAACATCCTCGCTGAGGCAGCTAAGCTCGCCGCCACCTCAGGTCCCGTGAAGAAAAAGAAGAAGAAGGACAAGAAGCCCACCGGGCAGCAGGAAGCCACGGATACAACTTCCGAGGAGACGGAGACCCCTGCTCCCAAGGTTGCAGACGGCGTCATCACCGTCATCGAGGGCACCACGGTATCCGAGTTCGCTGACGCGCTCTCACTCGCGCCCTCCGAGATCATCAAGCGTCTCATGATGCTCGGCGAGCTGCTGACCGTGAACCAGCCGATCGGTCACACCACTATGGAGATTCTCGCCGACGACCTCGGCGTTGAGCTCAAGATCGTCGCACCCGAGGCGGAGACCTGCATCGTCTACGACGACAAGCCCGAGGACCTTGTGCCTCGCTCGCCGGTCGTCACCGTTATGGGTCACGTCGACCACGGCAAGACGTCGCTCCTCGACGCGATTCGCGAGACGGGCGTCGCCGACACCGAGGCTGGCGGCATCACGCAGCACATCGGTGCGAGCATCGTGCACCACAACGGCAAGCAGATCACCTTCATCGACACGCCGGGCCACGAGGCGTTTACCGCCATGCGCGCCCGCGGAGCCGATGTGACCGACGTCGTCGTCCTCGTTGTCGCTGCCGATGACGGCGTCATGCCGCAGACGGTTGAGGCCATTCACCACGCGAAGGCTGCCGGCGTCCCGATCATCGTTGCAGTCAACAAGATCGATAAGGACGGCGCTAACCCGGACCAGGTTCGACAGATGCTCACTGAGCACGAGATCGTGCCGGAGGAATGGGGTGGCAGCAACATCTTCGTGAACGTCTCGGCGAAGAAGCGCCTCAACATCGACGAGATCCTCGAGATGATCCTGCTGCAGGCAGAAGTCCTTGAGCTCAAGGCCAACCCGAAGGCGAGCGCCCATGGCGTTGTCATCGAGGCCAAGCTCGATCGCGGACGCGGTCCGGTGGCAACCGTTCTCGTTCAGCGCGGCACGCTCAAGAACGGCGACGCGGTCGTCGCCGGCATGAGCCACGGCCGCGTGAGAATGCTGGTCAACCCGCTTGGCGAAACGGTGCAAACTGCCGGTCCCGCCGATCCGGTCGAGATCGTCGGTCTCTCGAACGTCCCCGCGGCCGGTGACGAGTTCCTCGTCGTCTGCGATGACCGTGAGGCACGTCAGATCGCCGAGGAGCGCGCGCTCAAGAAGCGTCTGCTTGCGCATGAGAAGAAGAGCCACGTCACCCTCGAGGATCTCTTCTCGCGTATCGCCGAGGGCGAGCTCAAGGACCTCAACCTCGTGGTCAAGGCCGACGTCGGCGGATCCATCGAGGCCCTGAAAGACGCACTCGACAAGATGAACCAGGACGAGGTGCGCATCAACGTCATCCACTCGGGCGTAGGCGCCATCACCGAGAGCGACGTCATGCTCGCCGACGCGTCTGACGCCATTATCATCGGCTTCAATGTGCGCCCGGAGCCGAAGGCAAAGTCACTCGCCGAGCAGGAGAAGGTCGACCTGCGGATGTACCGCGTCATCTACAAGGCCATCGAGGACATCAACGCCGCGCGCGTGGGTATGCTTGCCCCGACGATCGAAGAGCACGACACAGCCCGGATCGAAGTCCGCGAGCTGTTCAAGGTCCCGAAAATCGGCGTCATCGCCGGCTGTCTCGTGCAGGAAGGCGAGATCACCCGCGACGATCAGATCCGCGTGGTTCGCCAGGGTGCGATCGTCTTCGACGGCAAGCTCCACTCGTTGCGACGCTTCAAGGACGACGTGAAGTCGGTCAAGGCGGGTTACGAGTGTGGTATCGGACTCGAAGGCTTCCAGGATCTCAAGGAAGGCGACGTCATCGAGGGATATCGCACCATCGAGGTTGCACGGGAAGAGTGACCTCCTGATGAAGATCACTCCGAGAACACGCAAACTGAACGAGACGATACGGGAGGCCCTGGCCTCGATCCTGATGGAAGAGGTCAGGGACCCCCGCGTCGACTTTGTGACCGTCACCGGGGCACGCATCAGCCCTGACATGCGCTACGCCGATATCTACGTCATCACGCACGGCGATCAGTCACGCTATGCTGAGCTCATGGCTGGACTCGAATCCGCAAAGGGTCGCATCCGCACCGAACTCGGCAAGCGAGTCAGTCTTCGCTTCCTTCCGGCGCTCCGCTTCCACATCGATGAGAGCGTCGACGAGGGGATGCGCATCTCGGTAGCGTTGCGCGAAGAGGCCGAGCGGCGACCCATCACACCGGACGAAACGGACGAGTAGCAGTGCCCGGCCAAGCTGAGATCTTCAAGCAGGTGGCCTCGGCCATCAATTCGGCATCCTCCATCGCTGTGTGTGCCCATGTCGACCCTGACGGCGATGCTATCGGAAGCACGCTTGGCCTCATGCACCTGCTCCGGTCGTGCGGCAAGAACGCCACGCCGCTTCTCGCCTCGGGCAGCCATCCGCCGCTGACCTACGCTGCGCTTCCGGGTGCCGAAGAGCTACGCCCTTCGGCCGGTGCGGGCGGGTTCGACCTGTTCGTGGCACTCGATTCCCCAGACCCTGCGCGCCTCGGCGATGCACGCGAACTCGCGCTTGCCACCCCGACGCTCGTCGTCATCGACCACCACCCCGACAACAAGCGTTACGGCGCTATCAACCTTGTAGACCCGGATTCGGCCGCCACTGGCGAGATGATCTGGGAGCTTGCGCCGTACCTTGGGTGCACGCCGGATGCGAGCGTCTCGGCGTGCCTGTTCACGGCGCTTATGACTGACACCGGTCGATTCTCGTACAGCAACACCACACCGGCCGTGTTCAGGCATGCAGCCGAGATGGTCGAGGCAGGCGCGAACGTGTCCGATCTGTTCCGCCAGGTCTTCGAGAGTCGCACCCCGGGAGCGCTCGCGCTCGTTGCGCTCACGATGAGCCGACTCACGTTCGCCAACAGCGGCCGCGTCGCATACTCATGGATAGACGCTGACGACTTCGCCAACACGGGCGCGCTTCCCGAGGAGACCGAGACGCTCATCGACGAGATCCGGGTCATCATCGGCGTGGACGCCGTGGCGCTTCTCAAGGCCTCACATGATTCGGTCCGGGTGAGTCTTCGTGCGAAGACAGGCTTCGACGTAGGGCTGGTCGCGCGCACGCTCGGTGGCGGTGGCCACGCAGCGGCAGCAGGCTTCACGCGCGGCGGCACCATCGAGTCGGTCCTCGGCGAGCTGTTGCCACACCTTCCATCGGCCAGCTGACGTGGGTCGACGCGGAGCCACCGACCTCGCGGGCATTCTGCTCGTGGATAAGCCGGCCGGCCTGACAAGCCACGACGTCGTTGCGAGAGTGCGACGGGTGACGGGGGAGGGACGAGTGGGCCACGCCGGCACGCTCGATCCCATGGCAACCGGACTCCTGGTGCTGCTCGTCGGTCCCTACACACGCCTTGAGCCGTACCTCAGCTCCGCCGAGAAGGAGTACACCGCCGCCATCGCATTCGGCAGTTCCACCGACACCGATGATGCCGAGGGCACTGTGATCGCATCTGCTCCCGTGCCGCCGGGCGTGCTCGATGCCGATTATGCTGCCGAGGTGCTGCACGGGTTTCTCGGCGCATCGATGCAGCTCCCGCCGTCGTACTCAGCCATCAAGGTGGGAGGAGCGGTGGCCCACCGAGCCGCCCGCTCGGGTTCTCCGCTGGAACTCGCCGAGCGAAGCATCAACGTGCTGTCGGCCGAGTTGCTCGGCGTCGAAGCAGAGACTGCAACGTGGAACGTCGCATTCCGCGTCTCAAAAGGGACGTACATCCGCGCACTTGCCCGCGACATCGGTGAACGCCTTGGCGTTCCCGCGCACCTGGCCGGGCTGCGGCGAACCGCGAGCGGAACGCTGCGGCTTGAAGACGCGCAACCTCTCGAAGGACTCACCGATCCGACGGCCGCATTCGTGGACCCACTCGGAGCGCTCGGCCTCCCTGTTGTCGAGGTCGAGTCGGCCCTCATCGCAAACGGCGCACCACTCGATCGGGCGCTGGCCCACGACGTCGCGGACGGCGTTGATCTCGCCGTGACATGTGCCGGCGAACTCCGCGCCGTCTACAGCGCGGCTGCCGACCGTCTTATCCCACGCGTCGTGCTGCCACACGGAGGTCCGCGATGACACGCGTGGTCACATTCGCACCTGACATGCCTTCGCTCGGCTCCGCAGTGGTAGCGATCGGTGTATTCGACGGCGTGCATCTTGGCCATCAGATGCTGGTGCGCGATGCGATCGCCGTCGCCCGCGAACGCGAGGCCCTGGCGGTCGTGCTCACCTTCGACCGTGATCCGGACCGCGTCGTGATGCCTGAGAGTGCCGCGCCGCAGCTTCTAAGCCTTGCGGACAAGGTCCGGCTCCTCTCGGCGCTCGAACCCGATGTCGTTCTGGTCGTTCCCTTCGACGCTGGTCTCGCGTCGCTCACGCCCGAGGCGTTCATCCGGCATGTTCTGCTGGCGGCCACCGCACCGCTTGCAGTCATCGTCGGCTGCGATTTCCGCTTCGGCACGCGGGCCTCGGGCACCATCGAGACCCTGGAGTCGGCCGGCCTTGATCACGGATTCGATGTGCGGGGACATGCCCTGCTCGAGGTGGACGGTCAGCCTGTGACGTCCACGAGAATCCGGTCAGCGCTCGCGCGCGGAGAGGTCAAGGAAGCAGCGGCGCTTCTCGGCAGACGTCACTTCATCACGGGGGATGTGGTCCGAGGGAGGGGAGTCGGTCGCGGTCTCGGTGTCCCTACGGCCAACATCGCCACGCACTCGTGGACCGCGCTCCCGCTCGACGGGGTGTACGCGGGGCGTGCGCATGTAGGCGGCGCAACGTACGACTGCGCGGTATCGGTCGGCCTGCCACCAAGCTTCCCCGAGGCCGAGCATCTCCTCGAAGTCCATCTGCTCGACTACTCGGGCGCAGAGCTCTACGACGAATCGCTCGAGGTTGAGTTCGTTGCGCGAGTGAGATCGCAGCGACGCTTCGACGATGAGCGCGCGCTGACGGACGCGATCGCAACCGACATCCAGGCGATTCGCGGATTGCTGCACCCGTAGCGTCGTCGAGTCGCTTGTGACGAGCGAAAACCTATCTGTTATACTAGCGCGGTTGTTCTGGTACCCCTGCCTGGGATTAGCGAGTCACCGCCGCTTCTCTCGGACACGGGTGAATTCGAATGAAGGGTGAAAGAGAATATGGCACTAGAGAAGGACGTTAAGTCCACGATCATCGCCGACCACGCTCGCACCGAGAGCGACACCGGCTCCCCCGAGGTCCAGGTCGCGCTGCTCACGCAGCGCATTCGTGATCTCACCGAGCACCTCCGCTTCCACAAGCACGATCACCACTGCCGCCGCGGGCTCCTGAAGCTCGTCGGTCAGCGCCGTCGCCTTCTGAACTACCTCAAGAAGAACGACATCGAGCGCTACCGTGCGGTCGTCGCAAAGCTGGGGCTGCGCAACTAATCTCACGAACCGGCTCGTGAAGGCGGGAGACAATCTCCCGCCTTCCGTGTCATAGGGGCCGAGGCCCCGGGTACGTTCCTGCAAGGACGCAGGAGCGACAGAAGAAGAAAGAGGAAGAGGCATGGGAAAAGTCACTGAAACGTTTGAACTGTACGGCAAGGAATACACGCTTGAGACCGGTGAGCTCGCAAAGCAGGCCGGTGGCGCGGTGCTCGTTCGACAGGGCGACACCATGGTGCTCGTCACCGCAACCGCCTCGAAGTTCCCGAAGGATCTCGATTTCTTCCCGCTCACGGTCGACTTCGAAGAGCGGATGTACGCGGCGGGCAAGCTGCCCGGCGGCTTCATCAAGCGTGAGAGCCGTCCTTCCGAGAAGGCAACGCTCACCGCTCGCATGATTGACCGCCCGATTCGCTCGTCGTTCGCTGACGGCTTCCGTAACGAGGTCCAGGTCATAGCGACCGTCCTCTCGGCGGATCAGGTGAATCAGCCCGACGTCATCTCGATCATGGGTGCTTCTTCGGCGCTGCTTGCCGCAGGTATCCCGTTCGAGGGTCCGCTTGCAGGCGTTCGCGTGTGCCGTGACGAAGACGGCGAGTTCATCGTGAACCCGTCCTTCGAAGACGCCGAGCTCTCCGACCTCGATCTTGTGGTCGCAGGCAGCAAGGATGCCGTCTACATGCTCGAAGCCGGCGCACAGGAGGTTACCGAGGAGGACATGCTCGCTGCCCTCATGTTCGCGCAGGAGGCCATCGGCAAGTTCTGTGAGGCGCAGGAGAAGTTCCTGGCCAAGCTCGAGATCACCCCGATGGAGGTGGCGATCCACCAGATCGACGCCGCCCTCAAGGACCGCGTGTTCTCGGCTGGTGCCGACAAGATGAAGGTCGCCCTCCACAACGCCGACAAGCACGCTCGCATTGGCGACGTCGCTGCGGTGAAGGACGAGGTCCTCGCAACGTTCACGGCCGAGGAGATGGCCGCTGACGGCAAGGACATCAAGGCGCTTCTTAAGCAACTCGAGAAGAAGACCATGCGCGCCATGGTCCTCGAAGAGGGCGAGCGCGCCGACGGCCGCAAGCTCGACGAAGTTCGCCAGATCACCACGACTGCCGGCTTCCTGCCGCTCTCGCACGGCTCGGGCCTCTTCACCCGCGGTCAGACGCAGGTCCTCTCGGTGCTCACCCTCGGTATGCTCTCCGAGTGGCAGCGCATCGACACGATCGACGTGTCCGAGGGCAAGCGCTACATCCATCACTACAACTTCCCGCCGTTCTCCACCGGCGAGACTGGCTTCATGCGTGGCCCGAAGCGCCGCGACATCGGCCACGGCGCCCTCGCAGAGCGCGCGCTGCTCCCGGTCATCCCCGTGGAGGAGGAGTTCCCTTACACCGTCCGCATCGTCTCCGAGGTGCTTGAGTCAAACGGCTCCTCATCGATGGGTTCGGTCTGTGGTTCCACCCTCGCACTCATGGATGCCGGCTGCCCGATCAAGGCCCCGGTTTCCGGTATCGCGATGGGCCTCATCAAGGAGGGCGATGACGTCGCCATCCTGACCGACATCCAGGGCCTCGAGGACTTCCTCGGCGACATGGACTTCAAGGTCGCAGGTACCGAGAACGGCATCACCGCGATGCAGATGGACAACAAGGCCAAGGGCCTCTCGGTGGAAATTCTCCGCAAAGCGCTCATGCAGGCCAGGGAAGGCCGCGCGTTCATCCTTGCGAAGATGATGGAGTCGATCGACACTCCCCGCGAAGAGCTCAAGCCGTTCGCACCGCGCGTGGTCACCATCAAGATCCCGACCGACAAGATCCGCGACATCATCGGCCCTGGTGGCAAGATCATCCGTGCCATCATCGAGGAGACCGGCGCATCCATCGACGTCAACGACGACGGTACCGTCTACGTTGCATCGCGCGACGCCGGCGGACTCGCCGCAGTGGAGCGCATCAAGGCGATCATCAAGGACGTCGAGCCGGGTGAGCACTTCACCGGCCGCGTCGTGTCGATCCAGCCGTTCGGCGCGTTCATCGAGCTCATCCCCGGCAAGGACGGCCTGCTGCACATCTCGCGTATGGCCAAGGGTCGCATCGACCACGTCGAGGACGTTCTGAATGTCGGCGATGAGGTCGAGGTTGTTGTGCTCGAGATCGACGATCGCGGCAAGGTCAGCCTGGATGCCGTCAACAAGTTCGATGTGCCCGAGAAGGCCCCTGGCGCTCCCGGTGCACCTAGCTCCGACAGCCGCCCGCCGCGCCGCGACGATCGTGGTCGCGACGACCGCAAGCCCCGTCGGCACCACTAACACCGTGGCCGACACCTTCTACGATAGAACCGTCACGAGCGGCGGCATCGAGGTCATCACCGAGACCATCGATGCCGTCCGCTCCGTGGCGATCGGCATCTGGTTCGCCATCGGCAGCCGCGACGAGAGCGGAGCCGAGGCCGGCATGTCCCACTTCATGGAACACATGATGTTCAAGGGCACGCCCACCCGCACTGCAGCGGAGATTTCGGAGCATTTCGACCGGCTCGGCGGCGAACTAAACGCCTTCACCAGCAAGGAGTACACGTGCTTCTACGCACGCGTGCTCGATAACCACGTCGATGACGCCGTTGAGGTGCTCTCGGACATGGTGGTGAGCAGCCTGCTCGCTGACGAGGCGATCACCTCAGAGCGCGAAGTCGTGCTTGAGGAGATCTCTCGACACGACGACACCCCCGACGACGCGATCCACGAGCTCTTCGCCTCGGCGCTGCTTGCGGATCACCCGCTCGGACTGCCGGTACTTGGGCAGCGCTCCACGGTGGGTAGCTTCGACCACGCCGCGTCGCTCGACTTCCACCGCCGCCACTACGTCACCGGCAACGTCATCGTCGCTGCTGCCGGCAACGTGAAGCACGAGCAGATCGTCGCGCTCGTTGAGCGCTTTCTGAGTCTCCCGACCGGTGTCCGCACCCCACGAGGCGAGCGGACCCCGGACTGTGCATCAGCGCTACGCGTGATTCGCAAGGAGACCGAGCAGGCGCACATCGCCTGGGGCGTGCAGGGTCTGCGGGCCGACTCGAAGGAACGCTTCACGATGTCGGTCCTCGATTCCGTTCTCGGCGGCGGCATGTCATCGCGGCTCTTCCAGGAGATTCGCGAGAAGAACGGCCTCGCATACGCGGTCTTCTCATACCACTCGCTCTACCTCGATACCGGGCAGTTCACGGTCTACGTGGGTACGCGACCGAGCAACGCCGAGCAGGCCATCAAACTGATCAAGCAAGAAGTCGACAAGGTGCGCCAGGACGGCATCACCGCCGAGGAGCTCGACCGCGCCAAGGAGAGCATGAAGGGCCAGCTCGTCCTCGGCCTTGAAAGCACACGTGCGCGCATGTCACGTCTCGGCAAGTCCGCCGTCACCAACGGCGAGCTGCTGTCGATGGATGAACTCGTTGAGCGCGTTGACGCCGTCACCGGCGACGACGTACGCTCGCTCGCTGACACGCTCTTCTCGGGACCGAAGGTGCTTGCGATGATCGCACCGCTCGATGCCGAGGATGTTGCCCACCTGCTGTAGCGATTGGGGAGTGGCTCCATGATCCGAGTCATCGTCACCGGCGCCGCCGGGAAGATGGGCCGGGAGGTCCTCTCGGCGATTGGCGCCGAACCCGATATGCAGGTCGTCGCCGCCGTCGACCCCCTCCACGCGGGGGAGACTGTCGGGGACATCGTGCTTGCAGCCGATCTCGCGACCGCAATCGACACCGCGAGTCCGGACGTGCTTGTGGACTTCACCCACCCGAGCGTCGTCGAGCAGAACGTGCGCGTGGCGCTCACAGCCGGCGTCCACTGCGTGGTCGGTACCACTGGCCTCTCCCCGGACGTGGTCGACTCCCTTGCCGAATCCTGTCCCAAGGGAACCTGCCTGTTCCTGGCACCCAACTTCGCGATCGGAGCCGTGCTCATGATGCGCTTCGCCGCGGACGCTGCGCGCTTCATGCCCTACGTCGAGGTCATCGAGCTCCACCACGACCGGAAGGCCGACGCGCCGAGCGGAACCGCGCTGCGCACCGCCGCCCTGATCGCGGCCGCACGCACGTCGGTCCCGGCTGCTCCGGGTCGCGAGACCGAGATTGCCGAGGGCGCCCGCGGGGCGCTCGTCGACGATGTCACGATCCACTCGGTTCGCCTGCCCGGACTCGTCGCGCACCAGGAGGTGCTCTTCGGCGGACAAGGCCAGACGCTCTCGATCCGACACGACAGCATCGACCGCACCAGCTTTATGCCCGGCGTGGTCCTTGCCGTTCGCGAGGTCGGAAAGCACCGCGGGCTCGTCATCGGTCTCGAACGGCTGATGGGGGAGTAGCGTGCCAGGTCGCCCGATCATCGTCATGAAGTTCGGTGGCACATCCGTCGCCACTCCGGAAAGCCGTTCGGCCATTGTGCGCCGCGTGACCGAGGCGCTCGAGGTCGGTACCGCGCCGGTCGTGGTCGTCTCGGCGATGGGACGTCGTGGCGCTCCGTACGCAACAGACACACTGCTCGCGCTCGTGGACGGGCTTCCGTCGGATGAGCGCGAATCCGACCTTCTTGGCGCAACCGGCGAGACGATCGCCGCCGTCACAGTCGCTCACGAGTTGCGCGCCTCGGGAATCGACGCGAGCGCGTTCACCGGTGCCGAGGCAGGCATCGGCACAGATGGCATGTACGGCGCGGCAACGATCACCGACGTCTACCCACAACCGCTGCTCTCGGCCATCGACGCGGGCATCGTGCCAGTCGTTGCCGGGTTCCAGGGAATGGCGCCAGACGGGACGCTCACCACGCTCGGGCGCGGTGGCAGCGACACGACCGCGTGCGCGCTCGGCGTCGCGCTTCACGCTGAGGCGGTCGACATCTACACCGATGTTGACGGCGTCATGAGCGCGGACCCTCGTGCATGCGACAGCGCGGCCGTACTCCGGGTGATTCGTGCCGATGAGCTCTTCCAGATGGCCCGACACGGTTCGCGAGTTGTTCACACGCCGGCGGCTGAACTCGCCTTGGGCAGTGGACTGGCCCTACGAGTCCGCAACACATTCTCCGACACTCCGGGCACACTGGTCGCCGACATCGCGGCGTACCAACCCAAGGCGATGGCCACTGCCGTTTCACACGCTTCTGCTATTGCGCGAATCCGGGTCACTCTGCCCGCGCCCGAGGGTTCATCCGGTCACATGGCTGCCCAGGCGCGCGTGTACCGGGCCATGGCAGACGCCGGTGTCTCGCTCGACATGTTCACCCCTGCCGATGAGTCGCTCGTCTTCACAATCGCCGAGAGCGATCTCGCCGAGACGCGAGCCGTCCTGGCCGGGCTTTCCATGACCTTCGAGGTTCTGGAGGGTCTCGCGAAGATCACGCTCGTCGGGGCCGGCATGCACGGGGTACCCGGCGTCATGGCTCGGGTGGCAACGTGTCTTGCCGAGGCTGGCGTCAACGTGCTGCAGACCGCGGACAGCCACACGACCATCTCCGTCCTCGTGGAGGGTGGCTTCGTACGCACCGGTGTGCAGGCGCTCCATAGTGCATTTGCGCTCGGCGAGGCACCCGAATCCGCCAGTTAGCAGCCGGATTCATCCGCGTGCGTGCTGCAGCCTCTGTCGACGCATTCATCGGAAAAGCAACGTCAGCGCCACGCATGTCGTACGGTTGTGGGACAATACCCGGGTAGAACACGAATACGTCGGGACCACGCCGTCCCGTTCAGTTAGGGGAGCCTGTCATGACCGAGCCTCGCTTCGGACGCCTCCTTACCGCGATGGTCACACCGTTCACGCCGGAAGGCGAGCTCGACTTGGATCGCGCGCAGGACCTTGCACTCCGCCTCCTTGATGAGGGGACGGAGGCGCTTGTGGTGTGCGGAACCACCGGCGAATCGCCAACCGTCTTTTATGATGACAAGCTTCGTCTCTTCGAAGCAGTCGTCGAGGCAGTCGACGGTCAGGCGCCGATCATCGCCAACGCGGGCGACAACTGCACAGATGACTCGGTGGAATTCGCCAAGCAGGTCGTCAAGCTCGGTGTCGATGCGGTCATGGCCGTCGTGCCCTACTACAACAGGCCACCGCAAGAGGGGTTGTATCGGCACTTCGGCGCCATCGCCTCGGCTGTCGAGGTGCCTGTCGTTCTGTACAACATCCCCGGGCGCTGCGTCGTGAATCTCGACGCTACAACGACCCTTCGCCTTGCTGCCGACTTCGAGAACATCGTTGCGGTCAAAGAAGCGAGCTCGAACCTCACGCAGATTGCGTCGATCATCGACGGAGCTCCCGTCGGCTTCGAGGTGCTCTCCGGCAACGACGAGGACACGCTCCCGATGATGGGGCTTGGCGCGACGGGCGTGATCTCGGTCGCCTCGCACATCGTCGGTTCACGTATGGCCGACATGCTTACCGCGCAGGCTTCGGGCGACCACACACGGGCACTGAAGATCCACCTGGAGCTCATGCCACTGTTCAAGGCGCTGTTCATGACAGCGAACCCGATCATGGTGAAGAAGGCCCTCGAACTCGTCGGGTTTGCTGTCGGAGAAACCCGTCTCCCGCTCATTCCCGCAAGCGATGAGCAGACCACCGAACTGGCGCGCATCATGCGTCACATCGGACTAATCGACTGATAGCCCGCACTTGCGGGTCGCACGACCATTGCCCCACAGACGCACGAAAAGGAGCACGATCGAACAGCATATGACCACGAAACAGAACCGTCTCCGCGTAATCCCGCTCGGCGGACTCGATGAGATCGGCAAGAACATGACCGTTGTCGAATACGGCGACGACATGATCGTCATCGACGCCGGCATCATGTTCCCGGACGACGACACCCCGGGTGTCGACCTCATCCTCCCTGACTTCAGCTACATCGTGAAGCGGAAAGACAAGCTCCGCGGCATCGTCATCACCCATGGTCATGAGGACCATACGGGGGCACTGCCGTACCTGCTCAAGGACGTCGGAACGAACGTCCCGATCCTTGGCACGAAGCTCACACTGGGCCTTATCCGAGGGAAGCTCGAAGAGCATCGCATCAAGAAGCCCAAGCTTCGTGAGATCAAGTCCGGCAGTCACGTCAGTCTCGGTGTGTTCGGACTCGACTTCATGGCGATGAATCACTCGATTCCCGACGGCGTTGCCATATTCGTCAGAACGCCGGTCGGTAACATCTTGCACACTGGCGACTTCAAGCTCGACCAGACGCCTATCGACGGCGTGTTTACCGACTACGCCGGGATAGCCAAGGCGGCCCGAGCCGGAATCACGCTGCTCATGAGCGATTCAACCAACGCTGAATCGCCGGGTAACACACCCTCCGAGTCGGTGGTAGGCGTTGCGCTTCGCCGCATCATCGCCGAAGCGGACCAGCGGGTCATCGCCGCATCGTTCGCGTCCCATATCCACCGCATCCAGCAAGTCTGCGATGCCGCGGTTCAGTCAGGGCGCAAGGTCGCGGTCACGGGGCGCTCGATGGTGAACAACACCAAAATCGCTCGCGAACTCGGCTATCTGCACATCGACGACGCGGATATCGTCGATGCATATGAGATGCAGGGACTTGCGCCTGAAGATGTCGTCATTCTCTCCACGGGGAGCCAGGGTGAACCGCTTTCGGCGCTCGCCCGCATGGCGAACCGCGACCACAAGACCGTCTCGGTTGAAGAGGGCGACACCGTCATCTTCTCGGCAACACCGGTCCCGGGTAACGAGAAGGCGGTGAGCCGTGTCATCAACCGCCTGTACAAGGCGGGTGCTGATGTCATCCACAAGGGCACCGCGCAGGTTCACGTTTCCGGCCATGCAGCCGCCGACGAGCTCAAGCTGATGCTGAACATGACGAAGCCGACATTCTTCGTGCCCATCCATGGCGAGACGCGCCACCTTCACGCACACGCAAAGCTCGCCACGAGCGTCGGGGTTCCCGAGAAGAACATCTTCATTCTCGAGAACGGTCGCTGCCTTGAGCTGACCGAGAACTCCGCGAAGCTCGCAGAGCACGTCGAGTCGGGTGTCGTGTATGTGGACGGCATCAACGTCGGCGACGTCGGCGAGGTGGTGCTACGCGACCGTCAGCTCCTGTCGAGCGACGGTATCGCCATGGTGATCGTTGCTGTCGACGCACAGACCGGCAAGGTGGCCGGCGAGGCTGAACTCGTTATTCGCGGTCTCGTGCTCACCGGCGGCGATGACGAGGTGATGCTCACCGAGGCACGACAGCGTGTCGCCAAGGTCCTCCAGAGAACCTCGAAGGAGGGCGTCACGGACCAGGGCGTGATCAAGAAGGCGCTTCGCGACTCTCTCGGGCAGTTCATCTGGGAGCGTAGCCGTCGTCGTCCGATGATCATTCCAGTCGTCATGGAGGTGTAGTGAGCGCGCTCCAGGCAATCGTCCTCGGCATCACCCAGGGGATCACCGAGTTTCTGCCGATCTCAAGTGACGGGCACCTTATTCTGGTGCCCGCCCTGTTCGGCTGGACGCGATTCGGGCTCGGTTTCGACGTCGTACTGCATGCCGCAACGCTCGCAGCGACCGTCGCGTACTTCCGCCACGATGTGTGGCGTCTGGCACGTGCGCTGTTCTCACGTGCCGAAGATAAGGCGCGCGATCGGCGTCTTGCGCTCATCCTGATCGCTGCCACCGTCCCGAGCGTGATCATCGCTCTTGCATTCGAGCCGCTCGTCGACAACGTTGAAAACCTCGCGATGTCCACGCAGGTCCTGATCGTCGGTGCGTTCTTGCTCGTGACGGCCGCACTCCTCGGCGGGGCCGAGTTGCTGGCACGGCGTGTGAAGCACACCACCGATTCCGCCGAGGCGATCTCGCTCAAGACCGCCCTCATCATCGGCTTCGCCCAGGGCTTTGCGGTCGCGCCGGGGCTATCTCGCTCGGGCACGACCATAGCTGCAGGCGTGGCTCTCGGACTCAAGCGCGACGAGGCGGCTCGTTTCTCGTTCTTGCTCTCGATCCCGATTGTCACCGCAGCCACAGCGAAAAAGATCTTGCTGGACGTCATCGTGGGAGGCGAGGTACTTCCGCCGGCGCTTCCGCTTACCGTGGGTCTTGTTACGACCGCAGTCGTCGGCTACGGGGCGATAGCGCTTCTGCTGCCGTACGTGCGCAAACACTCGCTTGCTGCGTTCGCGGTCTACACGGCGATAGCCGGTACCGCCATACTAGTGTGGAATCTCGTAGCATAGACACCCGACAAGGAGACCCGCACGATGGCCACCGGCCGGACAGGCAAGTCCTCAAAGAACTCCAGCCGCGGCCGGAACACCAAGGCGCCCTCACGTCGCGCCGCGGTACCTGAGCCAGCGCCTGTCCTCGATCCCGAGAGCCGCCACGAGATCATCGGCATCGTGCTTGCCACGCTCGCTATCGCTCTCGGCATCACGGTTCTGAGCGAATCGTCCGGTGTGGTTCCGCGTGTCGTTGCCGGTGCCCTTCGCATGGGGTTCGGACTTGGAGCCTACGCCATCCCCATCGTCGTCCTGCTGTGGGCCGTGACGTTCTTCGTCCGTGCGGTTCGCGTCGACGAGACCCGGGTCGGCATCGGCCTCGGCTTGTTGCTGCTCTCGGCGATCTCGATGGCCGCAGTCCCGTCTCCCGCTGCCATGCGCTGGGAGCCCGACGTGCTTATCACTCACGGGGGTTACCTCGGCGGAAGTGTCGCCTGGGGGCTCACCACGCTGTTCGGGAGCGCTATCTCCTACGTGCTGCTCGGCGCGATGGCACTTATCGGACTCGTCTTCGCGGGCATGTCTATCTCGGAACTCGTGGACTGGGTGACCGACGCCGTCCGCAAGCCTGCCCTCGATGAACCCGCCGAGGAGAGTTCCGCGCCGAGGCGTCGGGCAGGCAAGACGATGCCAATCGCCGAGTTCCAGGAGCGAGAGGCCGCACTTCCCGCCGAGAAGCCGCGACGCGGTTCGGACCCGGAGGCCGCACGGCCGACTGTCCCCACATCACACGTAACCGCACCGCGCGCGCTTGAGGGATTCGAACTCCCGTCCATCAGCATGCTCGTGAAGAGCCCGCAGAACGCTGCCGGAAACCGGGCGAGCGAGAAGGAGCTCAAGAACACCGGCGCACTGATCGAGGCCACGCTCGCGACCTTCGACATCAGCGCGCGTGTCGTGGACTGGATTTCGGGTCCGACCGTCACGATGTTCGAGGTAGAGCTGGCCCGTGGCATCAAAGTCATGCGAATCACGGCGCTGGCCGATGACCTCGCTCTTGCACTCGCGGCCCCCACGATCCGTATCCTCGCGCCGATCCCCGGCAAGAGCTATGTGGGTATCGAAGTCCCGAACGAGCGGCGATCGACCGTCACGCTCTCCGACGTTCTTGATGGACCTGCACTCAATCACCCGAGCCCGCTGCTTCTCGGCATCGGCAAGGACGTTAGCGGCGACCAGATCACCGCCGATCTTGCCGGCATGCCGCACTTGCTCATCGCCGGCGCGACCGGCACCGGAAAGTCCGTCGCCATCAACGCGCTCATCATGTCCCTACTCATGCGGGCAACACCTGCAGAGGTCCGGCTCATCCTCATCGACCCGAAGCGCATAGAGCTCAACCTCTACAACGGTGTTCCACACCTGTACGTCCCGGTCGTCACCGAGTCCAAAGAGGCGGCGTCAGCACTGGCGTGGGCTGTATCCGAGATGGACGCACGGCTCAAGCGGCTTCAGAAGGCCGGCGCCCGCAACATCGCGCAGTACAATGCGCTGCTCCACGAGGGCAAGGGCCCTGAGGATGCCGCCGAGATGCCGTATCTCGTGATCGTCATCGACGAGCTCGCCGACCTCATGATGGTGGCCGCCCGCGAAGTGGAAGACTCCATCTGTCGGCTCTCAGCGCTTGCCCGCGCAGCAGGTATTCACCTGATCGTGGCAACCCAGCGCCCGTCGACCGATATCATCACCGGCCTCATCAAGACGAACATCACGAATCGCATTGCGTTCGCCGTGTCCTCAGGCATCGACAGCCGGGTCATCCTCGACCAGCCCGGCGCCGACAAGCTCGTCGGCATGGGCGATATGCTGTTCTCTACTCCGGCCTGGCCGAAACCGAAGCGCGTCCAGGGCGCGCTCGTGACCGAGGCCGAGATCAACGCGGTCGTCGACCACCTCAAGGCTCAGGCCGAGCCTGAGTACCATGAGGAAATCCTGCATCTCAAACTCGCCGCCACCGGCGGGGGCACCGACATGGGCGACGATGATGACGACCCGCTCCTGTGGGAAGCCGCCGATATCGTCGTCACGAGCGGGATGGGCTCCACCTCACTGCTCCAGCGTCGGCTCAAGGTCGGCTACGCGCGTGCAGGCCGCATTATGGATATGCTGGAGGGCAAAGGCATCGTCGGTGCGCCCGACGGTAGCAGGCCTCGCGAAGTCCTCGCCGACGTCGAGGAGCTTGAGTCCATCAAGGCATTCGAGCGCAAAGACCGAGAGGAATCGCAATGACCGGGCGCATGGAAAGGCAGGTCAGCCATGCCAGTCGGTGAAAAGCTCGCTGCCGAGCGGCGCAAGCAAGGGAAGAGCATCTCCGAGGTCGTTGCTGCCACCAACATCATGGGCCGCCTGATCGACGCCCTTGAGCACGGCCGCTACGACGAGCTGCCGGACGCCGCATACGTGCGTGGCTACATCCAGAGCTATGCGAAGCTCCTCGGCATACCCGCCGCGCCGCTTCTGACTGAGTTCCAGGAAGACCTCGGCGCAGGCAAGCCGAGGACCAGGCTCGAGGAAGTGCCTGAGCGAACAGTCGTGCCACGGCGGGACCAGCTGCACCACGTGCCGGCCAAAACGCTTGCTGCCGTCATCGTTGCGCTCCTCATTGTCGGACTCGCGCTCTGGCTCGTGGGTAGTGTGCTCAACCGCGACGATGCGCCGCCACCGATACCGCCCGAGACGGCGACCGCCACGATCGACACCACCGAGACCGTGCCCGGGGTCACGAGCGAGACCGTCCCCGGCACCGGAACCGTCGATCCGGCGAACGATCCGTCCTCATCTGTTGGCGCCTCCTTTGTGCTGAAGGTGAGCGTCGCGGACGGCGCCGCGTCGTGGCTGAGAGTCACGGTGGACGGGCTCAAGGCATACGAGGGCACGCTCGCAGGCGGAACCACGAAGGAGTGGACTGTCACTGAGAGCACCGAGGTTCGCATCGGCAAACCGGGCAATGTCACCGTCACCCGTGATGGCGAGACGCTGCAGGCGAAATCAGTCGATGGCATCGGCGTCATCACGCTCAGCACGTCCGTAGAGTAGTCTCGCGCACCCCAGCGCTCTTTCGAGAGGAGAACAAACCATGGCCAAGGACCAAAGCTTCGATGTGGTTTCCCAGGTCGACCTGCAAGAGGTCGATAACGCCGTTCAGCAGGCGTCGAAGGAACTCGTCCAGCGGTTCGACCTTAAGGACACGCACTCCACGATCACTCTCGACAAGCACGAGGCGACGATTACGATCACCGCGCCCGGAGACTTCGTGTTCAAGCAGGTGCGCGATGTCCTCGACTCTAAGCTCGTGCGTCGGACGATCGAGCTCAAGGCGATCACCTGGGGTAAGGTCGAGGCAGCTTCCGGTGACTCCGTTCGCGTCACCGGAACGATCGTGAACGGCATCGATCAAGAGATCGCCCGCAAGATCAACAAGGACGTTCGGGACCAGAAGTACAAGGTCAAGGTGCAGATCGAGGGCGACAAGGTTCGAGTCTTCAGCGCCAGCCGCGACGAGCTACAGAGTGTGATCACGTTCCTCAAAGCCGCCGACTACGGTATCCCACTCCAGTTCAACAACTACCGATAGGACTGGCGTGCCAACCATTCCTTATGTGCACTTCACCACGCTCGGCTGCCCGAAGAACGAGGTCGATAGCGACCGTATGAGCGCGTCGGTCGGCTCAGCCGGATTTCGCGTGACTGATGACTTGGCGCGCGCCGACGTAGCGGTTCTCAACACATGCGCGTTCATCACCGACGCCGTCGAAGAGGCGATTGCGGTAATCCTCGAGCTCGCCGAATGGAAGAACGCGCGGGCAGGTCGCTCGATCGTCGTCACCGGCTGCCTGCCGTCGCGCTACAGCGACTCTGTGGTTCCCGAATTTCCCGAGGTTGACGCCTTCGTCCCTGTTGCCGAGGAGACCGCGCTCGCCGACGTCGTAGCTCGGCTCACCGGAACCGCGGTCACTGGAGGCGAGAGCGGGGGAGTGCGCCGCACCGCACCCGGCCCGACGGCGTACCTCCAGGTTGCCGATGGGTGTCATCGTCGTTGCGCGTACTGCATCATTCCGTCGATCCGCGGTCCGTACCGAAGCGTCCCCTTGAGCGACATCGTCGAGGAGGCGCAGTTCCTCATCGGGAACGGGGCTCGCGAACTCGTCCTGATCGGACAGGACATCTCCGCTTACGGACGTGATCTCTCCTCGGAAGACGGCCTTCCGGACGTCGTGCGAGCCCTTGCGGCGCTGCCGGGTGAGTTCCGCATTCGCCTCATGTACGTACAGCCCGACGGTGTCACTGACGAGCTGCTCTCGGCGATGGCCGAGAATGACGCGGTCTGCCGATACCTGGACATCCCGCTTCAGCACGCGTCTCGTGACGTGCTGCGCCGCATGCGCCGCTCAGGCGACGCCACGGCGTTTCTCGCTCTGCTCGCGCGCATCAGGCACGCCTTGCCCGGCGTCGCGCTTCGCACGACGATGATCGCCGGGTTCCCGGGAGAGACACGCGCAGATGCGCAGATACTCGAGGAGTTTCTCAAGGACGCTGCATTCGACTACACCGGCGTCTTCGTCTACTCGCCTGAAGAGGGGACCGAGGCAGCCGGGATGCCGAATCAGGTGCCGCTGCGCACACGGCGCGCGCGGGCGCAGCGGATGCGGGATATCGCTGACTCGATCGGACTTGAGCGGGCGGCAGTGCGTGTGGGTGAGGTACTTCCGGTTCTTTTCGAGTCGACTGACGAGGATGGCAATAGCGTCGGGCGCACGTGTGGTCAGGCTCCCGAGATCGACGGCGAAGTCGTAGTGGCCGCAGACGTGTCTCCCGGCACGATGCGAAATGCGCGTATCATCGGAAGCGCAGGCTACGACCTCATCGGAGAGCTCATCTGATGTCCGAGATCAACAACATAGCCAACCGCGTCACCCTCGCCAGGATTCTCCTGATCCCGGTGTTCCTTGTGGTGCTGCTCGGCGAGTGGCCGCAGTTCATCACACCGTCCGCGTTCTGGACGGTCGCCAAGCCGTGGATCGCCGCAGTGATCTTCGCGCTCGTGGCCGCAACTGACGCCGTTGACGGCTACCTGGCCCGCTCCCGCAACGAGGTCACCACCTTCGGCAAGTTCATCGACCCGCTCGCCGACAAGCTCCTCGTGACTGCGGCGCTGGTTGCACTCGTCGACCTGGACGCACTCCCGTCATGGATCGCGCTCGTCATCATCAGCCGCGAGCTCATCGTCTCGGGTCTTCGCATGGTCGCGGTTGCCGAAGGCAAGGTCATCGCCGCGTCCCACTTCGGCAAGGTCAAGACCATTCTTCAGATCGTTGCGATCATCGCTTTCATCGTTAAAGACAGCCCGCTCACGTGGCGTGTGGCTGGTTCAGCTGCGGCAGCAGCGCTCACGTGGGGATCCTGGCTTGTGATGACCGCTGCTCTGCTGCTCACGATATTCTCGATGATCGACTACTTCTACCACGCTCGCGACATCATCACCGGTCCCTGGTCAGGTAAGCCCGATGCCGGCTAGGCCACACGCAGCGATCGTCACGGTCGGAACCGAGCTCATCACAGGCGAGCGACTTGACACAAACGGTGCCGAGATCGCCTCGGCATTACTGACCGCAGGCTACGAGGTCGTCGAGATGCTATCGGTGGCCGATGATGCCGAGCGGCTTGCCGCACATTTGAAGCGCCTTACGGCGGAGTGCGCTGTCGTGATCGTCACGGGGGGACTTGGACCCACGCATGACGATATCACCCGCGAGGCGGCCTCTCGTGCGCTCGAACGACCACTTGTGCGCGATCCCGGTGTCGAGAAGACGCTCACGAGCATCGTCGCCCGGCATCGAGAGACAGCTGCGGCCCCACAGGTACTGAACCAGGCCGATGTCCTTGAGGGCGCAACCATCATCATGCCGACGACGGGCACGGCTCCCGGCCAGGTGGCTCGGACCACGGGTGGCTCGCTACTACTCCTGCCAGGACCGCCATCGGAAATGAGGCCGATGCTCGCCGGGTTTCTCGGCCGGGCCACGCGGACCACGCCTCCGGTGCGCCTGCGTTCGACGGGGATCGCCGAGTCAGATGCCCAGATCGCGGCGCAGCGCGTGCTAGGCGATGCGACCGGCGTCGGCCTCACAGTCCTCGCGGCGCCAGCGGACGTCGAGGTCGTGCTCTTCGACGAGGGCGCCGGCCCCGATGAGCTCTCGCGGCTCGGGGCGCTCGTGCGAACCGCGCTGGGTGAGGTCTGCTACTCCGACGATGGATCAACGCTCGCCCAAACGGTCCTGGCACTCGCCAGGTCACGCTCTGTGCGCATCGCGGTCGCCGAGTCGTGTACCGGCGGAAAGCTGAGCGCTGCACTCACGGACTTCGCGGGCTCCTCGGATGTGTTCGAAGGTGGTGTGATCGCGTACTCGAACGAGCTCAAGATGTCGGCACTCGACGTGTCGCCCGGGTTGCTCGCACAGTTCGGAGCCGTGAGCGAGCAGACCGCGCTCGAGATGGCAGCCGGAGTCGCCCTCCGCACGGGCGCCGACTTCACGGTGGCTACAACCGGTATCGCGGGGCCGGGCGGTGCTACCGTCGAGAAGCCGGTGGGCCTGGTGTGGTTCGGAGTCCACACTCCTTTGGACGACACCGCCGTTTCGCGTCAGTTCCCGGGCGACCGCAACGATGTGCGAATCCGGGCCACGATGTTCGGCCTCGACCTACTGCGCCGTGCGTTGTTGGAGACGACATGAGCGTCCGCGCGTTTCTCGGCATAGGATTAGCCCCGCAGGTTCGCACCACGCTCGGATCATGTGGCGCTGCGCTGCGCGAGACATCGCGCGAGTGGCGCGGGGAGAAGTGGGTTCCGGAGGAGAACCTTCATGTGACCCTCAAGTTCCTCGGTACCGTCGCGCCGGACTCGCTCGACGAGATCGTCGACGTTCTGCGAGTGGTCTGCGAAGAATCGGCGGAGTACGAGTTGTCTATTGGCGACGTGCAGGCGATACCGGGACTTCGTGCCGCGTCGATGCTCTGGGCGACGCTTTCCGAGGGAGAGTCGCGAACCGCCGAACTGGCAGCCTCGATCGATCAGGCTCTCACGACACTCGACGCGCCGCCTCAGTCCAGACCGTTTACCGCACACATCACGCTTGCCAGGGCTCATCGGCCCAAAGCTGTGCCGTTCGACGCACTGGATGCATGCAACCGTGCTTTGTTCGGGGCAGACGCGAGAGACAAAAGAATGTCAGTGCGGGGGATTACTCTCTACTCGAGCACACTTACCCCGCGTGGCGCACTCTACGAAGAACTAGCCTTCGTGCCGTTCGCAGGGTGATTGACACCGAACGTGTGTTCGTATACGGTTGAGACAGCCTTTCAGGGGTCGCCCGCACGGCGAAAAGGAGCGATTGATATGCAGCAGGACAAGGAGAAGATCCTCGATCTTACGCGCGAGCAAATCGAGCGAAAGTTCGGTAAGGGATCGCTTATGCGGCTCGGCGAGCATGTGCTCACCGTCGGCATCCAGGGGATACCCACCGGATCGCTGGCGCTCGATGCAGCACTCGGCATCGGCGGGGTTCCCCGAGGCCGGATCGTCGAGATCTACGGTCCGGAGTCATCAGGAAAGACCACGCTCGCGCTGCAGATCATAGCCGAGGCGCAGAAGATGGGCGGGGTTGCCGCATTCGTCGACGCCGAGCACGCACTGGACCCCACATACGCTGCACGTCTTGGCGTGGACATCGACGACATCCTGATCTCGCAGCCGGACACCGGTGAGCAGGCACTCGAGATCACCGACATGCTCATCAGGTCCGGTGCCATCGATGTGGTCGTTGTCGACTCAGTTGCAGCTCTTGTACCTAGGGCTGAACTTGAGGGTGACATGGGCGACACGTCGGTCGGCCTCCAGGCGCGACTGATGAGCCAGGCGATGCGCAAGCTGGCAGGCTCGCTCAACAAATCCAACACCACGTGCATCTTCATCAACCAGCTGCGCGAGAAGATCGGGGTCATGTTCGGCAGCCCCGAGACAACATCCGGTGGACGGGCACTCAAGTTCTACGCCTCGATCCGCATCGACATACGCCGGATCGATTCAATCAAACAGGGCACCGATATCGTTGGCAACCGCGTCAGGGCCAAGGTCGTCAAGAACAAGGTCGCCCCGCCATTTCGGCAGGCTGAGTTCGACATCATGTACGGCCTGGGCATCTCCAAAGAGGGGAGCCTGCTTGATCTGGGCGTCGAGGAGGGCATCGTCGCCAAGTCCGGCGCCTGGTACAACTACGGTGAAGAGCGCCTGGGGCAGGGTCGCGAGGCCGCCAAGGACTTCCTCACCGAACACACTGACATGCGCGATGAGATCGAAGTTCGCCTTCGCGAGAAGCTCGGACTACCGGACCCGACTATCCCACTCGGAACCCCAGCCGTCGAAGAGGCCGAGTAGAGCGACCCCATGACGCCGCTTGTCACCAGCATCATTTCGTTGCGGCCGGGCGGTCGGGCGAGGGTCATCGAGGTTGACGAGACTGCGTGGCGCACCACGTCGGCTGCAGCGATTCGGATCGCGGGCGTTCGCGAGGGTGACGTGGTGTTGCTCGATACGCTCGCAGCACTACTCGATGAAGCTGAACAGCATGCCGTGCGGGAGCGGGCGCTCGCGGTTCTCAGTTATCGCGAGCGTAGCGTTTCCGAGCTTCGGCTCAAGCTGCTGGAGGACGGTTACCCTCCAGCAGCCGTCGAGGCTGTTGCGATGGCATTCGTCCACTCCGGGCTTGTCGACGATGAGCGCTTCGCTGATTCGTTCGTGCGCTCCGCCGCCGGCGGTCGCTCCATCGGTCGACGCAGAACCGAACGCGAACTGGCCGAGCGGGGAGTCGCCGAGCCCATCGCAACGGAGGCGCTCGACCGGTACATGCCGCTCGATGCCGAATTCGATCGCGCGCTTTCGCTTGCTCAACGCGCACGCCGACCGAGCGAACGTGTCGACCGTCTGGCGGCGAAACTCGTGCGTAAGGGATTCTCACCCTCAGTCGCGTTCGGTGCGGCGCGTGAGGCGCTCTCATGCTGCGAAGACGACAACGCTCCGGACGCGGATTCAGGGCTCTGACAACGCCTTTGATATGCGATTATGCCGTTCGTCGTGCTGTCGATTCTCTTGACGCG
>CAKMKD010000064.1 GCA_927439865.1 uncultured Coriobacteriia bacterium
GCCGATGGTGCCCGCGGTGCCCCTGGCGTGCCCGGTCACGTCGGTGAGCGCCGAGACGCCGAAGTCCGCGACCTTCACGCGCCCGTCTCGGCCGATGAGCACGTTGCCGGGCTTGATATCGAGGTGCAGCACGCCGTTATCGTGCGCGAACCCGATGGCGCCGACCATCGCGCGGAGAACGCCCGCGGTTTCGTCGAGCGTGAGCGGCTCGCCGGTCTCGTCGATGATCTCGGCAAGCGACGCGCCGTCGATGTGCTCCATGACGAGGAACGCTTCGTCCGAGTCGGTGTCCCATTCGTGCACGATGACGATCGAGGGATGGTTGAGGAGCGCGGCGGTGCGGGCCTCGGCAAGACCGGCCTTTGCGAGCGGCCTGCCGGCGCGGTCCACCGGGAGGGGGAGGCGCTTGATGGCCACGCGGCGCGCCATCTTGGTGTCGAACGCGAGCACAACGTCGCCGTGACCGCCGCTGCCTATCTCGGCAAGCGGACGGTATCGGTCGAGGATGAGCGGCTGTTCTTCCACGGGCGACCTTCGTCTTGGGTCCGACGCGATTGTAGCGCGTAGGAAGATTTTGAGACGCGCAATCTGCCCGGGCTGTACACTTATGCAGCTATCCGCTGCGAGAGGAGTGCTCGTGTACGGCGGCAAAAGGAGACTCGGAGTCCTGGTTCTCGCACTCTTGGTGTTCGTGGCGCTACCATCAGTGGCTCTGGGGTGGGTGGAGTCGGGCGGGACAAGCTCGGTAGACCCATCTTTGAACTCGGCAAGCTGCATCTACTGTCACGCGATGGACGGGTATCCGTATCCTCTGTCGGCCGGCATTCACGGCGGCTACTCCGCCACATCGAACCAGTGCGCCTCCTGCCACACGCTCCATGACGCGTTCGGCGCCACGCTTTTGCCGAAGGCGACTGCAACCGACACGTGCCTGCAGTGCCACGACGGCACGGGCGGCAGGGGCATCTACGGCGCGATCAAAGCACGGACGGGATCCGACCCTGCGGGAGGTCACAGCGCGCTCACCGACCGGACGAACGTTGTGCCGGGTGGGAACCCGACCACAGGCGGGACGCGCGTTGAGACCGAGTACGAAGGCGAAGAGGGTTTTCTCGGCTGCGTGGATTGTCACAGCCCTCACGGATCGCAGATCGTGGATGCGTACAGCACCGAGCGGCAGCGCAATGACAACTACCCGTTTGGCTACGCCACGAGCACCAACATCCTGAAGCGGACGCCGAACGGCTCCAATACCACCAGCACCGTCTATGGGTCCGACTGGTGCGCCGGCTGTCACCAGGGACGTCACTCGGCCGGTGGAGTCAGCAATCACCCCGTCGAATCTGTGTCGGTGCGCGCGGACGCATACTCCTACAACAGCGTCCCGCTGGCACCGTGGGGAGGTGTCGTCGACATCGCCTGCAACGGCAGCAACGGCAGTGTGTTCGTTGCCGATCCGGGCAATCGTCGCGTCAAGAAATTCACGTCGGCTGGTGGCTACCTCGGCGAGTACTCCATGTGGAACTCGGTCCGTCTTCTGGAGCCGCGCGGTGTTGCGGTGGCAGCCAGCAACCTGCTCTGGGTTGGCGACCCGCGCCTCGGTTACTTCACGCTGTTCAACCAGGATTTCGGTGCCTTTGGTGCCTCGAATCCGTTCCTTCGGCCTGGCAATCGGTACGCTTCTCCGGGCACCTATGCGCAGACGCCTTCAGGAGCGGGCACGAACCAGAGCGGATCGCTCGTAGCGGTGGTGGACACCGAGGGCAATACCGTGACCGTGCGCACGGCAGGAACCACCTCGGCAATGCAGTACTTCCTGAAGCCGACCGCAGGGCAGGCTACCCCGAATCCGTCTCCCAGCTCAGCATTGGGTGAGTTCCATGCTCCCTCCGACGCGGCAATCGGGCTGAGCGATGTCACCTACGTCGTCGACTCTATGAACCACCGCGTCCAGCGGTTCGACTCGGCGGGCGTGGTCATCGGCGCCTTCGGCACACGCGGGTCCGGTCCGGGGCAGTTCGAGCGCCCGCTCTCGATCGCCATCGATGCATCGGGTCGCGTCTACGTCGCAGACTCGGGCAACCACCGCATTCAGCGCTTCAGCGCCACGGGCGTCTTCGACACAACATTCGGCTCCGTGGGAACCGGACCCGGTCAGTTCCGGCTTCCGTCCGGCGTTGCGGTCAACGAGTTCAATGGTGATGTCTACGTGGTTGACGTGGGCAACTCGAGAATCCAGCGACTCACAGCCGCGGGCGTCTTCGTGAGCCAGTGGGGCACGCCTGGATCAGGCGGTGCCCAGTTCGCATTCCAGCCGACCCAGACGGGTCCTATGGCCTACGCCATCGACAAGCCGTTCCCCGAATCGCCCGCGCGCGACATGTACAAGGGGCTCGTGTATGCCGGACGCGGGTTCCTGATGCAGGATCCGCGCACCCCGGCGCAGGCCGGTCATGGCCCGATCTGTCAGCAGTGCCACGAGGATTCGCGGGACGTCGGTTCGCTCTACGACGGTCTTGCTGTACCGTCGCCCGCGATAACGGTGCTCGATGGTTGGCAGAACCAGCCGGGCGACATGGGTGAGCGTGACAAAGCAAACCCGCGGTTCCAGAACTTCCCCCATGAGACGCTCAACGCATATCAGCTCGTCGAGACAGCCGATGATCTGTGCCTGAACTGCCACGCTGTGACGCTTCTACCCTAGGCGAGAGTACTCTCGGCATCGACGGTTTCGGCCGTAGAGTCAGGGAGGAGACGCCTGGCCCGCTTGCGCGCAACCAGCACGATGGCTGCGGCGATTACCACGAACACCACCAACGCGATTCCCGTCACGCGACGAACGGTAGCGGGGGCGCGAACTCATAGCCGCAGCGGCTCCTCTCGGCTAGAGTCGAAACGATGCCTGCCGAGGGGAGGAGCGACATGCCCTACACGTACAAGGTGCTGCCATTCACGGTTGCGCCGCAGCAGAGGATGACGCGGTTCGAGAACCTCAACCTTGCCGCCGCCGAGCTTGAGCGCGCAGTGAACGAATACGCTGCGGTCGGATGGGAGTTCGTGGGCGTCGAGCAGGTGCAGCTCAGCGACTTCCAGACGCATTTCGACGTGCTGGTGTTCCGCGCCGAGCGGTAGAGCGCGTTCACGTCATGACTACCGCGCGATGCGCCTGCGCCACAGCGCGAGTCGGCCCGGGTCGATTCCAAGCTGATAGCCGACGATGACCGCAAGATTCGTGAGCGTCGCCTTCACGAGGCCGTGCTCCCCCCATGCGCGCGCAGAGGTCGTCACTCGCTGCGGCACGGTCACGACGCTGCCGAATCGCCGAAGGCGACGTGCCAGCTCGAAGTCCTCCATCGTCGGCAGTTCAGGGAACCCGCCGATCTCGGCGAAAGTATCGCGACTCATGAAGATCGCCTGATCACCCCATGGCGCTCCGCCAAGGCGCCCGCGCGTCCGACCCACCGCCGAGATGAGCCGGGCGTGTCGTGTGGTGGCGGGGACACTGAAGCTGAACCCGCCGGCGACAACCCCGCGCGCGCTGAGCGCGTCTACCGCCAGCTCGCACGCGTTGGCGGGCAGCGTCGTGTCCGCGTGTAGGAAGAGCAGCACGTCGCTTGCGGCCGCCGCCGCACCCGCGTTCATCTGAGTCGCTCGGCCGCGTTCCGCCGAGAGCACCTTCGCGCCCGCCGCCACTGCGACCTCACGCGTGGTGTCGCCGGAGCCGCCATCGACTACCAGCACCTCTGCGGCTCCCGCCATTCGAGCGCTTGCTACCGCCTGCGCCACGACCCCCTCGTCATCGAGCGCTGGGATCACGACCGACACTGCCGCACCCGGACTCACGATGGACCGCGACAGCGCATCTTCGGCATCGGGCATGTCTTCGGGCCGGTCTACGTCGGGGAGCGCGCCGAGCAGCGCATACGTGAGCCCGGCGCGCTCGGCACGCTCGAGTGTTTGCGCCAGCACGTCCGGGCCGCCCCACGCTACGTTGGCGAAGAGATCCGGGACCGCGCGTTTGGCGACTTCGCGCCGGATGCCGATGAGGTAGTACCCGCCGTCCACGGCAGGGCCCAGCACTACGTCGCTTGCTGCTACTCGGGCAAACGCCTCGCGCAGCATCGGAGCCGACAGACGCGGGCAGTCGCTTCCGATGACCAGCACGCGTGTGGCGCCGCGCCTGAAGTTGTCGGCGAACGCGCGTGCGATGCGATCGCCGAGGTCGCCTTCTCCCTGG
>CAKMKD010000065.1 GCA_927439865.1 uncultured Coriobacteriia bacterium
GCGAGCGAGACCCCCACAAGGAGCAGAAGCGCGGCAAACGCGAACTTCACGGCGCGCTCATGGGCAACAGCAGTGATTGTGGCGCCGATGAGCGCGCCCGGAATGACGCCGATGGCTAGCAGCGCCGCGAGTCCGAGGTCCACATGACCGAGCGCGGTGTGAACGATGCTGCCCGGGATGGCGAGCGTGGCAACGACGATAAGCGACGTTCCGATCGCACGCTTGATGTCGAAGCCGAACCAGCGCACCAGGGCGGGCACAACGATGAAGCCGCCGCCGAGGCCCAGGAATCCCGAGTAGAGCCCCGTGATCGCGCCGAGAATCGCAAGCCCCCACCAACGATGCCGGAGCACGCGAGTCGGCTCGGCAGGGAGTGCCACGAGATCCGGAACCGCCGCCGGTGTTGACCGCATCGCGAGCAGTGTCATATCGATCGCCATGTAGCCGATGACCGCCGCGGTGACGTACATGATGATAGTGCCGCCCACGTACCGCGTGGCGAGCGCTCCGACCACCGACGCCACAGCGCCGCACGCACCGAGAACCGCTCCCGAACGAACGTCCACGAGCCCACGTCGGTGATACGAAATGGCGCCGGCGATCGCGGTAGGAAGAATGACCAGCAGTGGCGTTCCCACCGCGATCAGCGCGGGACGTTCAAGCAGGAGCCTGATCGCCGGGGTAGTCACAACGCCGCCGCCGATTCCGAAGAGTCCCGAAAGCACGCTCGAGACGAACCCGATGACGACGGCTAAGAGCGACTGCCCCGCGTCCATCAGTCCGTCCGGATGACCGGAAAGCGTCCGGTTATGGCGCTGCGGTCAACGCGTCGCTCTCCGGTGAGCAGGGGCTTGAGCGCGATGTCCTCCCACAGCCTGTCCATGAGCATCGGCCAGCGTCGCTGGAATACGAAGTACCGCTCGCAGTTGTCCCGCGCGAACGAAGACGCCGTAGCCACCGCGGTACGCGCTATGCCGAGATACTCGTTGCGCTCGCGACCGGAAAAGGCCCGCAGGATGGCCGTCGCACGCGCCCTCCATCCGATGGAAGAGTCGACGAACCGTCCCGGGTATGGGTTGAGCGAGTCAGGCGTCACCTGGCGAAGATCGACCTGGGACTTCGAGAACTCGAGTTTGCGGTGCTCGTAGATGAATCTGAACACGTCCTGGCGGAACGCGCGCGCTTCACTCGGCAACGCTGGCGGACGATGGATGACCGACCACTCGCCATCGAGGAATACGTCCCCACCATGCATGCGCGCGTTGATGACGTAGTCGATGTCCTCGCCTCGAACGACCCACGGGTCGAACGAGACGTTCATGAACATGTCGCGATGAATGGCCAGGCAACCGCCGAATGCGACCGCGCTCGGGCGGATGCGCGGTGGCCCTGCCACGACGGCGAGCGCCTCGTTGTACGCGTCGTCCTGGCGCCAGAACATGTCGAACCACGGCGCGGCGCTCACGACCTGGTGCCGGCCCTCTTCATCGGTGTAGTAACCGCTCTTGGCAAGGATGGTCTTGCCGCCCGCGGTCGTCTCGCCGATACCCTCGGACGCAATCTCGAGAAAGCGGGGGTCGGTGACGATCTGGTCGTCGTCAACGAACACTACGAAGTCGCAGCCGAGAATCGCGGCGACCACAAGGCCTACGTTGCGAACAGCGCCGTAGCTCGCGAGCCCGACGGCCGGCAGCACATCGGCGAACTCGAGCTGCTCCATGCGGCGGTGCAGAGAGCCGATCTCGGCGGGGCCGACCACAAGGGAGTCGATGCCGGGGAAGTCGTCGAGAATGCCCCGCACGCGGTCCTCGGCCTCATGCTCGATTGACGCGTCCGATGCCGCCACGAGCACCACGACCTTGCCAAGGCCGCGAACCGACTCCAACGAGCGGAGGCAATCCGGGAGCGTGCCGTCGCCGTCGATGGGCGTGGGGTGGTCGTACACGAACGGGCCGCGGTCAGAGCCGCGCACCCGCCTGCGGGTCCAGAAGGTCGGTATGATGACGCACGGTTCCACGAGGACTCCTTCGTTTGTGCAAGCTCTTGACGCGACATCACGCGGACGTGCAGAGTCATGATACCGCGACGGAGCCCGCTACGGTGCGCTCACGTGCGCACGCCCAGGGGACGCCCGCACGACGCGCACTCGCTGCCGCTCAGGTGCGTCCCCGTGACGCGGTACCCGTCGCGCGCAACCGCAACCGCGCCGCACGAGGGACATCGGGTGTCCTCGGCACCCTTCTCGTCGACGTTGCCGAGGAAGACGAAGTGCAATCCCTCCTCGGCGCCGATCTCCACTGCTCGCTTGAGGGTGGGAATCGGCGTGGCGGGCAGATGCGCAAGCTCCACGTACGGGAAGAACCGCGTGATGTGCCACGGCGTATCGGGACCAAGATCGCTGGCGATCCACGCGGCGATCCCGCGAAGAGCCTCCTCATCATCGTTGATCGTCGGGATGATGTTGGTGACGACCTCGACATGCATCTGCCACCTCGTGTGTGCGCGAACGGCCATCTCAAGCACCGGCTGTACCGAGCGGACTCTGCAGAGCGACCGATAGGTGCGGTCGTCGAACGCCTTGACGTCCACACGCCAAACGTCGATGAACTCGCCGATCGCGTCGAGGCCGGCCTCGGTGATGTAGCCGTTCGTGACCATCACGGTGTAGAGGCCCGCGGCCTTCGCGGCGCGGGCTGTGTCGAGCACGTACTCCACCCAGATGACCGGTTCGTTGTAGGTGAACGCAACGCCCTCGCAGCCGTGCTGCACGGCGAGACGAACAGCGTCTTCCGGTGGGAGCAGTTGAAGGTGCGCGTCTGATGGGTCGGCGCGACTAATCTGCCAGTTCTGACAGTGCGCACACCGCATCGTGCACCCGACGCTGCCGAGTGACAACGCGGTCGTCCCGGGGCGGAAGTGAAACACCGGCTTCTTCTCGATAGGGTCGACCGCCACCGAGGAGACACGCCCGTAGGTGAGCGGCACGAGCGTACCGGCGTCATTCTCCCTGACACCGCAGATGCCCGTTCGCCCTGGCGCGATGCGGCAGTCATGCGGGCAGAGCAGACAGTGCACTCGCTCGCCTTCGGCTTCCCACACCAGCGCCTCTCGCATGCCGCCTCCCTAGCCGGGAGCCAGCCGCACCTGGTCCTTCCCGGCAAGCATCGCCTCGCGGAGCGCCACGTCAGCGGCCTCCAGCAGGTCCATCGGGTCCGAGAGCTTCTCCGTCGCGGTCGCAATACCCGCCGAAACGCTCAGGACGCTTGCTTCTGTATACCCCTCCACGTGCGCAAGGTCCGCCTCACGAATCACCGAGCGGATCTTCTCGGCAACAGCGAACGCTGCGGTCTTACCCACGTTCGGCAGGAGGACCGCGAACTGGTCGCCAGTAAGTCGTGCTGCCATGTCCGTCGATCGGAGCTGACCGGTCAGGATGGCCCCGATATCGACAAGCACGCGGTCGCCAGCCGCCTCTCCGTGCGCGTCGTTCACGTCGCCCAGGCGATCTACGTCGAGCAGGACTAGGGAGAGCGGCGCCTGATAGCGGGCGTGGCGCGCCACCTCGAGTTGCAGTCGATCCGAGAACGCCCGCCGATTCCAGAGCCCGGTGAGCGGGTCGAGGGTCTGGCTGCCCTCGATGGTCTGCTCGGCCTCGGCGAGCCGCTGGCGCTGCAACGGGAAGCACATCGTCCATGTGGAGTCTCCACGCAGGATCGCTGTCGCGTGCTCTACGCATGTGGGATAGCCGCACGCCCCGCAGTCGAGTACGTCCCCACGCGAGGCGAATCCTCCCTCGGCAAGCGTCTCGTCGATCTGCAGCGCCGTCGGGCGGGGAATCCGCACCGGGTCGGCCGCGAACGAGCGCACCAGCTCGACCGCGGGGAGCACACCGAGGAGAGCGCGCGTGCTCACACGCGTGGTCCCGGGCGTCTCGCGGGCCGCAGTCTCTATGTTGCGCTTCGAGAACAGCGACAGCCCCGGGCTGACCGCAGGGCCGTCGATACACCCCTCGCAGTTCAACATATCGACGATAGCTGGCGCGGTCTCACCGGAGGACATCGCTGCGAGCAGTCGATCAAGCGCCTCCAGGCCGCGCACCACATGGACCTGATGGCTCGTCATGTTCCGGGAGACAAGCGTCTGCCGTGGGAAACCGTCTGTGAGCGAGAGCTCCTTGAGCACACCCGGCCGTCGGGGTCCCGGCTCGATCGCCCTGCCGCGAGCCGGATGCCTGTCCGCCTGCGCGAGCAGCACCTTGAGCTCCGTGAAGTCGAGAGCGGCATCAACGACACCGCCGAGCTCATCGTCGAAGATCTCGTCCTTGCGTGCGTAGCACGGACTGACGTACACGATCGCGACATCGGCGGGATAAAGCGCCCTGATGAGTCGGGCCTGCGCTACATATGGCGGCACAACAGGCGCGAGCGCGGACGTGAGCGCAGGGTAGAACTTGCGCACGAAATCGACGGCCACCGGGCACGTCGACCGCATAACGAACAGAGCGTCCTCGCGGGAATGTAGGCGTTCGTACTCCTGCGCTACCATCTCCTCGCCGAGAAGCGTGCTCTCCACAGAGCTGAAGCCGAGAACGGCCAGCGTCCGCTCGATCTGGGGGACGGTCATGGGGTGGAGCGCCGCCACGAACTCTGTGGCGAGCAGCGCGATCACCGGCCGACCGCTGCGGAGCAAGTCGAGGACGACGGGCGTGTCGTCGCGGACCACATGGCCACGAGCACCGCATTCGTTCACGCAGAGCCCACACGAGACACACTTTTCCTGGATGACTTCCGAGCGCCCGTCGATGACCCGTATCGCCTTCACTGGACAGTAGCGGACACACCCCCAGCATTCTCGGCATGCATCCTTGTGATGTGAGATGAGCGGCTCTCGGAGCACCCCGGTTACCACGCCCTGGTCGCTGCCGCGCTCTGGTTCCGCCTCCATGGACCCTCCGTCAGCCTCGCTCTATGCCGAACATGCGCTCGAACCCCGGTCGCCGCAAGGCCATGAGCACCAGCCCCCCGAGCACGTACACGGAGACAAACTGGCCAACCGCTACCGTCACCACACCGAACGCGTACATCGTAGGCCACGATGCCGCGATGTTGACACCGAAGATCGTGTGCTCATAGTAGCCGCCAGCCGCAAGAATCACAGGCAGGTAGGCGGGAACGATGAGGGCGTTGGTCACCACCGGTCCGAGCAAGGCGAGCGCCCGTCGCTGTCTGAAGCGCCACATCCAGAGCGCGCCGAGCAACGTGCCGAGCGAGCCGAACACGACGTCGAGGAGCGCTGTCGGCCCGAAGACCGGCAGGAGCGCAGCATTCGCCACGACGGACCCCAGCGTCAGCCCTGGAATCGCAGCCGGGGTGAGACACGCGATAACAGTAAGCCCCTCGCTCAGGCGGAATTGGATGGGACCCGAGGCTAGGCCGGTCTGGATCATGATGAAGGTCAGGACGGCATACACGGCTGCGATGATGCCGGCTTGGGCGATGTACTGGGAACGCTTCACGTTACTCCCTGGTCTCCTTCATGCGATTGCGAGGCAGCGAGATCGTGAAGGTCGTGCCCGAGGCGACCTTGCTGCGGACCCATATCATACCGCCGCTCGCATCGATTATGTGCTTAGCGATCGGCAGCCCGAGACCGAACCCGCCGGTATCCTTCGAACGCGACGTGTCGCTCCGGTAGAAGCGCTCGAAGATGCTCGGTAGGTCCGCCTCGGGGATGCCGACTCCCGTGTCGGTGACCTCGACGATAACGCGGTCCCGGTGACGGCGAGATGTAACCTGCACCCTGCCTGCGGCGAGGGTGTATTTGCATGCGTTGTCCACCAGGATCGACAACGCCTCTTCGATGCGATCCGGGTCTCCGTACAGCCACAGCGGGCCCTGATCCGGCCCCACGAACTCAAGCTCCTTATCCATGTACCTGGTTGCCGCACCGGCCAGAACCTCGCGGCTGGCCGCATTGATGTCGAACCTGACATTCCGGAAGTCGAGTACGCCTTCGCTGCGAATCATCGAGAGCAAGTCGCTGCAGAGCCGCGCCATTCGGCGCGACTCGCGGTCTATGGCAGCGATCGCCTCTTCGCGCATCTCGGGATCCCCGGCTCCCCAGGCGCGCAGGATGTTCACGTACCCGCGGATTCCGGCCACCGGTGTTGCCAGCTCATGGGATGCATCGGCCACGAAGCGCGTCTGCGCCTCGGCCCGTCGTCGGAGCCGCTCGATAAGGTGGTTGAGGGCCTTCGCGAGATCGGCAATCTCGTGTTCGCCCTCTTCGGGCAGTCGGATGTCGAGCTGGCCCGCATCCACCCGCTCCGCTGCAGTTCGAAGGTCGTTGACGAGCGACAGCACCCATCCCATGATTATCTGCATCATCAGGACCGCGATAAGCAGTGCAAACGCCCCGACGATTGCCATCGGCTGGCGGGCCGAGTCGAGAATCGCTTCTTCCCGCAAGGGCATGTAGACGATGTCCATCACGCCCACAGCTTGATCTGGCAGATCGAGCGGGATGTGAACGACGTAGACTCCGAGATTCGCCTCGCTGAACATGCCGGTGAGCAGGTTCCTGCCTGCGGGGCCGGACTGCTGTGGCTGTCGGTCGGCAAGCGCGCGCTCGCGACCATCCTGCTGTTCGGTGGCTGCCCGGCTATCACTGAACCATACGAGGCGCAGCTGCGAATCAGTCGATTCGCGGACGTGCAGCGCGATGCTGCCGTCCTCAACGCCCCCTACGGTGAACAGATCCGGGACCTCGCGCATGAGCAGTCGGAGTGCTTCTACCTCACGCTCTTGTCCCTCAAGACCCTCGGACGCCGCCTGAAGCTTCGCCGTGGTCGTTGCCTTCGCAATCGTCTCCGAGGCGGTCCTGGCCAGACGCCAGGTCGTGTCCTGTGCCGAGCGGGCCATGCCGTCGGCGACGAAGAAGTACGTTGCGAGCGTGACGCTGCCTACCAGCAGCACCGCGAAGACGATCGCAAGGTACAGAACGCGCGCTCGTATCGAGAGCGGGCGCAACTAGCCCCTCGCAAAGAAGTAGCCGACTCCTCGGATCGTCTGGATGACCTTGTTCTCCTTGTCACCGATCTTGCTGCGAATGTGACACACAAAGACCTCGATGACGTTACTGTCCGTCGCGTGCTGCCCGCCCCACACCGACTCAAGGATCTCATCACGAGAGATGACGCGTCCGGCGTTAGAGACAAGGTACGCGAGGAGGTCGAACTCCTTCGCAGTGAGATCGAATGGTACGCCTCGGGTGGACGCCTCTCGCTTCTCGGGATCGATTCTGACTCCCGACGCCTCATAGGGAGACTGCGACGCGGAGGCACGAGTCCGCTTGAGCAGCGCTCGCACCCGCGACAGCAGCTCGGGAATCTCGAAGGGTTTGCGGAGATAGTCGTCCGCTCCTGCTTCAAACCCGGAGACGACATCATGCGTCTCGGCACGAGCCGTGAGCATGAGAATGGGTACCGTCGAGCCCTTCTTGCGGACGTGTCGGGCAACGTCAATGCCATCGATGCCCGGAAGCATCAGGTCAAGAATGAGCAGCGACACCTCGTTCGCTTCGAGGAGATCGATGGCGGTCGGACCGTCACCCGCCCGCAGCACGTCGAATCCGGCATGCTCGAGCTCTAGCTCGACGAATCGCGCGATGGTCGCGTCGTCCTCGACGATGAGCACGGTGCCTTCGGTCATGTTGATCCTCCCCCGATGAATGCGCCGGATCCCGCCGAGCCTTCTTGTATGCCGTTAATACTACCGCTGCAGTAGCAGTTCGGCTATCTGCACTGCGTTAAGCGCAGCCCCCTTGCGCAACTGATCCGACACGCACCACATTTGCAACCCGTTATCCACCGTATCATCGACCCGCAGACGGCCGACATACACGTCATCGGTGCCCTCCAGAAGAGCGGGCATCGGGTAGACCTTCTCGGCGGTATCATCCATGAGCGTGACGCCGATCGCGGCACTCAGCGCGGCTTTGGCGGCGTCGAGGGCGACAGGTGCGCCGAACTCGACGTTGATGGACTCGGAATGGCAGCGCAGCACCGGCACGCGCACACACGTTGCAGCAACCTTGAGCTCGGGCGCGTGCATGATCTTCTTCGTCTCGGCAACCATCTTCCACTCTTCTTTGGTGGACCCGTCGCCGAGGAACACGTCGATGTGCGGGATACAGTTAAACGCGATCCGGTGCGCGAACTGCTCGACATGCAGCTCCTCATCAGCAAGGAACTCACCGGTCTGCGCGTAGAGCTCGTCCATGGCGGCCTGTCCCGCTCCCGAGGCCGCCTGGTACGTTGCCACGACCACACGCCTGATCGGCGCCAGGTCGGCAAGAGGCTTGAGGGCGACGACCATCTGTATGGTCGAGCAGTTCGGGTTCGCGATCACGCCGCTGTGCCCCGCAGCGTCTCCGGGATTCACCTCGGGCACGACGAGCGGTACATCCTCATCCATGCGGAACGCCGAGGAGTTGTCGATCATGACACACCCCGCGTCGGTCACCGCTGAGCGGAACTGCTGAGAGACGCCTGCACCTGCCGAGAAGAGCGCGATATCCACTCCGACGAAGCTCTCCGACTTCATCTCCTCGACGACGAGCTCGCCGCCCGCGAAGGGCACCCGCTTGCCCGCGGAGCGCGAGGACGCCAGTGCGACCACGCGCTCTGCAGGGAAGCGGCGCTCTGCGAGCACTCGGAGCATTTCAACGCCGACCGCTCCCGTTGCACCAGCGACGGCGACGACGGGGTTGTCCGGCATGAGCTTGTTCCAGGTCATAGTGCTAGATTCCCTCCCCGCAGCCGGGCGAGACCTCGGCGATGACCGCGTCGCTGTCCAACCCGAAGCTGGCGTGCAATGCCCGTACTGCGACGCCGACCTTGTCGCCGTCGATGACGCACGAGATGCGGATAGACGAGGTCGAGATCAAATCGATGTTCACGCCCGCCTCGGCGAGTGTGCGGAACATCGTCGCAGCCACACCGGGATGCGTCTTCATGCCAGCGCCAACGAGCGAGACCTTCGCGATGGACTCATCCACCGACCACGACCGCGCCTCGAGCTCGGCGACGACATCCTCAGCCGCCCGCTTGGCCCGCACAAGATCCGTCTTCGGTGAGGTAAATGAGATGTCGGTCGTGCCGTCCTCCGAGACGTTCTGGATGATCATGTCGACGTTCACGTTGGCGTCCGCCATGCGTGTGAAGACGAGCGCCGCAACGCCCGGTCGGTCGGGGACGTCTCGGATCGTCACCTTGGCCTCGGATGTATCGTGGGTAACGCCCGAGATGATCGCCTGTTCCATGGTCGCGTCGGCCTCCTTGACGATGGTGCCGGGGTTGTCGTTGAAGCTTGAACGGCAGTGGATGACCACTCCGTGGTTTCTCGCGAACTCAACGCTCCGAAGCTGCAGGACTCCGGCACCTGACGCCGCCATTTCGAGCATCGCTTCATACCCGATGCTATCGAGCTTCCGGGCAGCGGGCACAATCCGGGGATCGGCCGTGAACACACCGTCAACGTCCGTGTATATCTCGCAGACATCGGCCTGCGTTCCCGCCGCAACGGCAACGGCCGTGGTGTCGGATCCGCCACGGCCAAGCGTGGTGATCTGACCGTCCTCCGTCGCTCCCTGGAATCCCGCCACGATGACGATGCTCCCGCGGGCCAGCGCTCCGAGGATCCGGTCGCCGCGCACCTCCTGGATCTTGGCCTTGCCGTGCACCGGATCCGTCACGATGCCGACCTGTGAGCCAGTGAAGGAGATCGCCTCGTGCCCCTCGGCATGAATCGCCATCGCAAGCAGTGCGATAGAGACCTGCTCACCGGTGGAGAGCAGCATGTCCATCTCCCGGTCGGGCGGATCGCTGCAAATCGCCGAGGCCAGTTCGACAAGCTCGTCGGTCACGTGCCCCATCGCCGAGACAACCGCGATCACATCGTCCCCCGCGCGCTTGCGAGCAATGAGGCGACGCGCGACGGCGCGGATGCGGTCGGGCGTACCGACCGAGGTGCCACCGTACTTCTGGACGATCCGTGCCATGGTGCCTCCGGAGCGCGGGGTACGGTCCATCCCCACCGGTCAGCTGGACATTGGGAGATAGTGTAGCAGCAATCGCGCGGCCCTGAGCAGCGAATTCGCGCTACGGCAATAGGCCGAGATGGTCCGCCTGATGCCGCATCCGCTCCGGTAGCGCCTCGACCGCATCGGCGTAAAAATGTCCGACGAGACTTGCGCCCGACGTGCGCTCGATGAAGGAAGCCACGGCCGCCATCGCCAGGCGCATCCGGTCGAGTTGCTCGGCCTGCGAAAGATCCGGACCTTGATCGTGAACGAGGTGTCCGGAAACGAGGCTGTACGGCAATCCTTGCTCGGCGAAAGTCGCGTTGATGTCATGCTCGAGGTTCGCCGCGAGGCGTGGCCCACCCAGCCTGCGGAAGCTTGAGAACATCCCGTCGCATACGGCCACGAACACCGCGCTTGCCTCCTCCATCCCGGGCTCGTCGGAATGGTGCGTGGTTTTGCCTGCAAGCTCCGCGCTCTCGGCGATCACCCGTATGAACGCCTCAACAACACGCGGATCAAAGTGCGTTCCCGAGCAGCGACGCAGCTCAAGTATGGCGTCTTCCTCAGAACGGCCGCGTCGGTACGGACGGTCGGAGACCATCGCCTCATAGGCATCAGCGACCGTCAGCACGCGAGCCAGCAGCGGAATCTCCTCGCCTTTGAGCCCGGCCGGGTACCCACGGCCG
This sequence comes from uncultured Coriobacteriia bacterium, assembly GCA_927439865.1. Lineage (GTDB taxonomy): Bacteria > Actinomycetota > Coriobacteriia > Anaerosomatales > Anaerosomataceae > UBA2286. The sequence goes on from CAKMKD010000065.1 coordinate 10,770, forward strand.
TCATAGTGCTCGTGATGATGGCGCACGACCGGCGCGATAGGCCACGGGAACGCTATCGGTTTGAGGATGTTCGCACCGATGAGCGGGTGATGGCGCATCTGCCCCATCTCCTCATCGGAAAGGGTGCCCGGCTTGAGCAGGATCTCCTCGCTAATGCCAATCTTGCCGATGTCGTGAAGGTACGCCGCCATCTCCAGAGCAGTGCGCTGCTCGGGAGCGAGCGTCATCGCCTCGCCAGTCGAAATCGCGAACCGTGCGACCCGGTCCGAGTGGCCCCGGGTGTACGGATCCTTCGCATCAACTGCTGCAGCGAGCGCCTTGACGGTGGCCAGGTATGCATCCTGCAGGGTTGAGAACAGGTCGATGTTACCGATGGCTATCGTCACATGGTTCGCGATGGTTGCCAGCAGCCGCACATCATCGCTGGTGAAGCGGTGCTGCGGGTCTCGGCTACCGACGGTGATAGCCCCGACCGTCCCGTCGTTTGACACGAGCGGCACACAGAGTGCGGCGAGCGCACCGCTGACGCTGTCAACGCGCCCATTAGGCTCCTCGCCCGCCCTGGGCGGATTGAAGATGAGCGGCCTGCCCTCTCGGACAACCCACTCGGACATCGACGCGCGTACAGCCGCCTCATCCGGGCGCGCGGCCGACGCCCCGCGCAGTGAACGGACGCTCAGCTGCCCGGTTTCACGATCACGCATCGTCACGTAGCCGAGTTCCACGTTGAAGATGCGCATCGCCGAATCGAGCACAGAGTCCAGAAGCGTGTCCTGATCGAGTGTCGTGCCGAGCGCCCTGCTCATCTCATACAAGGTGGCGAGCTCAAGCACCTTCTTGGTGAGGCTCTCACTTCGCTCGCGCAACGAGTCGGTCATGGAGTTGAAGTTCTCGGCAAGTCGCGTGATCTCGTTCGTGCCGTGGAAGGCGACTTTCGCCGTGAAGTCGCCCTCGGCAACTCGTCCGACGCTGTCGGAGAGTTGCACAAGCGGGTCCGAGACACGCCGTGCAACCCACCAGTTGAGGCCGAGGAGGATCAGGACGGCAAGTGCGGACCACATGAAGATGAGGTTGACCGTCGTGCGCTGTGTCTTCTCGGCAACCGTGGTGGGAAAGGCCGCGACAAGGTACGCGGAGCTCTCGGTGGGGTCGTTGGAGAATGAGATCAGGTCGGCCCTGATCCTGAAGGTTCCGCCATCGACCGGGAGCGGCACGCTCTTGGCTTGCGCGATGCCCTCGAACGCCTCATTGACCCTTTGGCCGGGATTGCGGAGCGCCTCGGCGGCACCCAGCTCCTCAGCTGTGTCTGACGTACTCACCGCGACGGGACGCCCGTCGCCGTCGTAGATGCCGACGACGGCGCCCGACCCCTCGGAGATGTGCGCGACGAACGCGTCATCGACGATGGACGAGAGCGCCATGGTGTACGTCAGCCCGTCGGGACCCTTGACCGGCTCGAGAGCGGTCAGCGTGTAGTGCTTCCCGATGGGCACCAGAATCGGATGGCTCATTGACAACACGACCCAGTCGCGGTCGCTGCCTCCAAGTGGAAGCACGCCGGGTAGCAGCTGCAGGCGACCCGTCGAGGCAATCACCGCGCCATCGTGGTCGAGCACCATGAGGTTATCGGCCTTGATGGACTGATTAAGCAAGACCAGCTGTCCCGAGAGCGTTTGCGTGTCCCTCGACTGAACAGCACTCACGAGGCGCATGTCCTCGGCCGAGATCTTGATGCTGCGCTGCAGGTCAGAGCTCGCCTCGCCAAGTCCGGACTTCGTGTTGACGATGACCGACGCGATGCTCTGATCGATCCATGACTGGATAATCCGCCCGACGAGCGCAACCGCTATGGACATGGCAACGACCGCGACGACCACCGATGCCACGACGAGCGGCACGATGATCTGGTTGTGCAGGTGACGGCCGAAGGGACGCATCGCCTCTCGTGTCCCCTACCTGGCCGGGGCGAAGCCTCTGTTCTTGATCAGCTCCACCGCCTCGGCGCTGGTCGCTTGTGTAAGGAACTCGTTGACATGCTCACCCGCGTCAGCGGCGGTGACCACGCCAAGGGGCCGAATGACCGTGTACGTCCCGTTCTCGATGTTGGCGACTGTCGGCGCAACCCCGTCGAGCTCTAGCATGGTAACCGGGATCTCCTGCGAAATCCCATAGCCAAGCGAGAAGTAGCCGATCGCACCCACCGTGGACTGCAGCCCTTCGATCATGTCCGGTTCGTAGTAGAGGTTGACGGCTTTTGGCGTGATCTCAAGATCCTTGCCGAGCACATGCTCACGAAGCACGATCTTCGCGGATTCGTCTTCGTTGCGGTCGAGAATGGTAATCGGCAAATCAGGTCCGCCGAGTTCCGTCCAGTTCGAGTACATGCCGGCATATATGTCGCGCACCTGCTGCGAGGTGAGCCCCTTGATTGGTACCGAAGGGTGCACCGCGATGACAAGCCCGTCGCGAGAGAGCAGCGTGTAGCGCAGCCCGAGCTTCTCCTCCTCGGGGGTCAGAGCGCGCGATACGGCACCGATCTCAAGATCGCCATTCGCGACGCCCTTGATGCCGCCCCCCGAATGAAGTCCGGGGAGGTACACGAACTCAGATGGCCCTCCGGCATCCGACTCACTGAGCAGCCGAAGTAGCGGAAGGCACGTGCCGGAACCCGACACTCGAATCTGCTCGCCGGCATTCCGCCCATCGGTAATCTCGGAGGACTCCGTGCATGCAGCAAGGAAGAGAGAGGCCGAAAGGATGAGGGCCAGAACAAGACTCACCTTGCGAGAAGCCATTGACGTCCCTTCTAAACGCACGAGGACACGGCGCCATTCTAACACCACAGGGGCTCCGGGATGACCCCGAAGCCCCTGCGAGATTCTAAGTGGTGCGCGGATCCTCTAAACGGAGCCGAATCGCGACTGCAGTGCGTCCCATTGCCGGTCGACGTCGGTCTGGACCTCCGCAAGGAGCGCCTCGTTCCCGGGGGCGAACAGATGCTTGAATCGACCCTGCGGCTTCAAGAACTCCACAACCGGCTTCCTGTTCATGACTTTCACCGTCTGCCGCCACACGCCGTCCTCAACTTCGTAGAGCGGCCAGTAGCCGGTCTGCACGGCCGACTTGGCGATCTCCACGGTCGTGTCAAAGGGAATACGCCATCCACGAGGACACGGAGCGAAGATGTTCAGGAACGCGGGACCTTCCACAGCGAAGGCTTTTTCGGCCTTCATGGTGAGGTCTTTCCAGTGGCTGATCGACGCCTGCGCAACGTACGGGATGTTGTGCGCAGCCATGATCTGCGTGAGATCCTTGCGGCGCTGCTGCTTGCCCTGCTGCGCGACGCCCACCTCGGAGGTGGTTGCCCACGCGCCCTTCGGGGTGGCCGACGAACGCTGGATGCCGGTGTTCATGTAGGCACCGTTGTCGTAGCAGACGTACACCATGTCGTGCCCGCGTTCCATTGCGCCGGAAAGCGACTGCAAACCGATGTCGTACGTGCCACCGTCGCCACCGAACGCAACGAACTTGACCTTCTTGTCCGCCGGAATCTTGCCTGCGGCCTTGAGGCCCTTGAACGCGGCTTCAACGCCTGAGACCGTGGCGGCTGAGTTCTCGAACGCGTTGTGGATGAACGGGGTCTTCCACGACGAGTAGGGATAGATCGTGGTGGATACCTCAAGGCAGCCGGTGGCGCAGCCGACGACGACGGGTTCCAGCCCGGCGCCGAGGAGCACCTGACGCACGGCGATCGAAGCGCCGCAGCCGGCGCAGAGGCGATGGCCGCCCTCGAGGCGGTCTTCGCGATGGGTGAGTTCCTTCAGGTTTGCCATGTGCGTCACCTCCTAACGGGAGCCGAGATAGACAAGGCCGTCGGGCGCGACTGCCCCAGCGGCGATTTCGGACAGGTCGTTGAGCACGCTCTCAATGAGCTCCAGGCGCACATCGCTGCCGCCGAGCCCGTAGATGTAGTTGATGACCGGCACGCGCTCGGTGCGGTCGTAGAGCGCACTGCGGACCTCGAGGAAGAGCGGACCGCCTTCGGCACCGAACGATTCGGCGCGATCCATGACCGCAACAGCCTTCACGCCGGAAAGCGCCTCGACGAGCTCCGCATACGGGAACGGACGGAAGCAGCGGATCTTCACCACACCGGCCTTGATGCCTGAGTCGCGCATCTGCCGAGCGACGTGGCGCACATTGCCCGCCGTCGAGCCGATGACGACCACGGCCACGTCGGCGTCTTCCATGCCCCAGGTCTCCACCATGCCGAATGGACGACCGGAGAGCGCGGAGAACTCGGCGCCGACCTCGTTGATGACGGCGCGCGAGCGCTCGATCGCTTCTCGCTGCGCCTTCTTGAACTCGAAGAACGGACCGCCGAGACCGGCGAACGAGCCGTGTGTCACGGGGTTCTCAAGATCGAGAAGGGCGTTCTGCGGCTCGTACTGACCCACGAAGCCGGTGACCGACTCATCGTCCATGATGCAGACGCGGTCGATCGAGTGCGTCGTAATGAAGCCATCGAGACAGCTCATCGTCGGCAGCAACACGTCGGGATGCTCGGCGATGCGAACCGCCATGATCGTGTTGTCGTACGCCTCTTGCGCCGTCTCGGCGAAAAGCGTGATCCAGCCGGTGTCACGAGCACCCATGATGTCACTGTGATCGCAGTGGATGTTGATCGGCGCGGAGAGCGCACGGTTCGCGTTCGCCATGACGATCGGGAGTCGCATACCGCTTGCGATGTGGAGCTCTTCCCACATGAGCGCAAGACCCTGGGAGGCCGTTGCGGTCATGACACGCGCACCGGCCGCGGAGGCACCCACGCACGCGCTCATCGCGGAATGCTCAGACTCGACGGTGACGTACTCGGTGTGTACGCGGCCTTTCGCTACAAAGCCGGCAAACTCCTCGACGATCGTCGTCTGCGGGGTGATCGGGTACGCCGCCATCACGTCGGGTGCGCACTGGCGCATCGCCTCGGCGACAACGGTGTTACCGGTAGCAGCAACTGTCTTCTGCGTCGGCATCTACTTCACCTCCGGAAGGTCGCAGCCCTCGGGCACCATCATGATCGCGTTCACAGGGCAGACGTTGGCGCACACGCCGCAACCCTTGCAGTGATTGAGCTTGAACGTGGTGACTTCCTCGTTCTCGGTGTTGATCGCCGAGTCCGGACACATGATCCAGCACAGCAGGCACTGGGTGCACACGTCGTCGTTGCGGTACGGGCGATCGCTTCGCCAGCCGCCCGTCACGTAGTCACGGCTGTTGCCTGACTCGGGAATCACAGCGCCGAGAGGGAACTCGCCCGATTTCCATTCATTGATTCCTGAGATGTCCCACTTGCTCATCCGACGGACACCTCCTCGTACGCACGGGTCACGGACGCGATGTTCGCATCGATGACCTCCTGGCTGAACTTCTTGCCGAAGGTCTTCGTGAGGTGCGAGATGATCGGCTGGACATCGAAGAGTCCCGTAGCCTTCGCAAGCGCACCGATCATCGGCGTGTTCGGCATGTCGCGCTTGAGCGTTTCAAGCGAGATGCCCGAGGCGTCGATGGACGCCACACGCACGGTGCTTCCCTGCAGCCCCAGCTCTGCGCGAAGCGCGTCGGGCGTCTTGCATGTGTTGACGAGGATGACCCCGTCGGACTCGATACCTTCAGCAACATCGACGATAGCCAGGAGCGTCTCGTCGAGAACGACGACCGCGTCCGGATTCTCGATATTGCAGTGGATTTCGATAGGTTCGTTGCTGATGCGCGTGAACGCCTTGATCGGCGCGCCCATCCGCTCGGGTCCGTACTCAGGCATCGCCTGCATGTACTGATCGAGCTCAAGCGCTGTCTCGGCAACCAGTTTGGCCGCCGTGACGGCGCCCTGACCGGCTCGCGCATGCCAAC
>CAKMKD010000066.1 GCA_927439865.1 uncultured Coriobacteriia bacterium
CACACCGCAGATGCTCGAGCACGTCCCGGACCGCCCGGGCGTCGCCGCGGTTGCCGGGACGGCCGAAGCGATGCCATTCTCGGATAGCGAATTCGACGCGGTGGTGGTCTCCGACGCGTTCCACCACTTCCGCGACCAACCGGGGGCCGTGAAGGAGTTCACCCGTGTGGTCCGGGACGGGGGGCTCGTTCTCGTGCTGGAGCTCGACCCGACGGGGTTTCCGATGCAGATCATCGTCGTCGTCGAGAAACTTCTCGGCGAGCCCGGAGCGTTCTTCACCCCCGCCGAGATGTGCGCGTTCATGGCGCGCGGAGGCATCACGGGACAGTGTGAGAGTCTGAAGAAGGCCGACTACCGGTTCCTCGGCGTTGTCGAGAAGCCGGAAAACACGCTCTAGCGCATTCGCACCTTCGTCCACGCCGCCCGCGCGAGCCTAGGGCATCAACGCCGGTACATGGCAGTTGGTGCAGAGATCATCGGTATGCGATGTGGTCCCGGCCTCGACCAACATTCGGTAGCCGGCGGTCTCGTGCGGGAAGTTCTGGAACCGCGGGTTGTCAGTAACAGGGTACTGATCCCCGACCGCAGCGACAGCTGTAACCACCAGCGGAGCGGCATCGCCACCCGCAACCGTCAGTGTCCCGACATTTCTCGTATCCTCGTGACATTGCTGGCAGATCGGCGCGTGACCGGCCTGCTGCGGGGTTCTCGGCATGGGCATGAGGAAGGCCCGGTTGTCCATCGAGTATTCGGAGCCGTTCCACGTGCCATCCGCGAATGAGCGCAGGACCGTTGTCGTCGTAAGGTCATCAGAACTCAGCACGGCAACGTTGTTGTAGTTGAATGGCGTTGACGTGGTGGCAAATGAGTCAACAGGATGGTTGTGTACCGTGCCACCGGACGTCCGACCCGCATGGCAACTGGCACACCAGTCGGAGCCATACTCGGCCACCGCTGTTGTCGCACTCGACGGCATGCGCTTGAGCAGCTTCGACGTCACACCTGCATCCGGATATATCTCGAAACCGAACATCATGCCTGAAGACGAGCGGAACCTCTCCCCCTGAAAAGCGTTAACGGTCTTGGCGTTGTGGGGGCTGTGGCAGTCGTCGCAACCAAGATTCCCACCTTCGCCAATGAAGGTGGCGGAGGTCGCCTGCCCCGTAGATGCACTTCCACCCGGAATAGTATTCGTGGTGTCGATCCTATGCGATCCACCAACGGTGACTCCCCGGGCAGCAAGTGCGCCGTAGACTCCAGCCCCGCCGGTGCCGTCGTGGCACACCTCGCACGATGCCTTGACGGTCGCGCCGGGAAGCAGGGCTGTCGAGCCGACTGCAGCGTGGACCGAGTGACAGAGCGAGCACTTGCTGCTTGTTGTGCTGTAATTCCCGTGAGGTCCATACGAGAAGGCGGGATAACTGATGTCGTCAGTGTGGCATTCGGTGCACTCGGTGCGGTCCGGCGAGACCGATCCGCCTTCGTTACCCGCACGTGCCACGCCTACCGGAACGAGAAGCAGAACCGCGGCCACGAGCGCCAGGAACATGCACGTTGACGGTCTTCCCCTCACGGCGATGCACCCCTCATCTTTGCGTGTGTCTAGTCGTGCAAGCGCCGTGCAGTCTGCGCGATCCCAGTCTACATCAGCTGCGTCGTCGGGTGCCAGTTTATGTCTGGCTAGCTCCTCCAGAGGTACCCCACGTTGCGCACGGTCTCGAATCGTCTGGCAAGTTCCGGCCCCAGCTTAGAGCGCACACGCCTTACGTGCACATCCACGGTACGTGAGCCGCCGAAGTAATCGCTCCCCCAGACACGCTGAAGTAGCACCTCTCGGCTGTAGACACGGTTGGGGTGGGTGACCAGGAACATGAACAGCGCGTACTCAAGGTACGTGAACTCGACCGGTACGCCGAGAATCGTCGCCTGATAGGTGGCGAGGTTCAGGGTGAGGTCGTCGATGCGGATCACATCTTGCGTCGCGGCCTCCTCGCCCGGCCACAGGAGCGCTCGTACTCGTGCGCAGAACTCGGTACTCGAAGACCCGCGCACGAAGAAGTCGCTCGGCACACGCACCGGGAGTCGAAACGACTCGACTGCCTCGGGCTCGATCACGAGCATAAGCCGAGCATCACCGCCCACGGCCGCCGCGCTCTCCACCATGCCCGCCAGCACCTCGGGGGTCCTGCCAGCGTCAACGACGACGAGGTCCGCAAGCGAGTCGGTGAGCCTGGTGCGCAGGTCGCCGGGGGACACGTCGGCAACGCCGACATCGAGCCGGCCGAGCGCCTCACGCATCCACGCGAGGATATGGAGGTCGTCCGAGGTGAGCAGCACTTTCTTCATGTGCACGATTCTACGCCTCCGTAGCGGTTATGGAATGCACAGTGCCGGACGAGGTTTCCCTCGCCCGGCACCGTTGCCGTCGCGCATTCGTGCTTACTGCAGACCCACTAGATGATCGGCAGGTACTTCTTGAGTTCCCAGTCCGAGACGTTCGTGATGTAATCGGCCCACTCGGCCTTCTTGTTCTCCACGTAGAAGCTGTGGATATGCTCGCCGAGGACTTCCTTCATGAGCTCCGAATTCTCGAAGAGCTCGATGGCTTCGCCGAGGTCCTTCGGCAGCATCTTGATGCCAGCATCGGACAGCTCGGTCTCGGTCATGTCGAAGATGTTGTTGCTGGCCTCGGGCATGAGCTCCAGGCCCTCTTCGATTCCCTTCAGGCCGGCGCCGAGCATAACGGCGAAGGCGAGGTACGGGTTGGCCGAGGGGTCTGGCGAGCGCAGCTCGACGCGGGTCGCGGCTTCCTTGCCGGGCTTGTACATCGGCACGCGGACCATGGCCGAGCGGTTGCGGCGGGCCCACGACACGTAGACCGGAGCCTCGTAGCCAGGGATGAGGCGCTTGTAGGAGTTCACGAGCGGGTTGGTGATGGCGCAGAACTCCGGCGCGTACTTGAGCAGACCGGCGATGTACTGCTTGCCGATCGTCGAGAGGTTGTAGCCCTCGGGATCGTTGGCGTCGAACATCGCGTTGCCGTCCTTGGTGAACAGCGACTGGTGCGTGTGCATGCCCGAGCCGTTCATGCCCTGAACCGGCTTCGGCATGAAGGTCGCGTACACGCCGTTGGCGTAAGCGACTTCCTTGACCGTGAGGCGGTAGGTCATGACAGCGTCAGCCATCGTGAGGGCATCCTGGTAGCGAAGGTCGATCTCGTGCTGCGACGGGGCAACCTCGTGGTGCGAGTACTCGACCGGAATGCCGAGCTTCTCGAGGGTGAGGACCGTCTCGCGGCGAAGGTCCGAGGCAACGTCGAGCGGCGTCAGGTCGAAGTAGCCGCCCTGATCGAGGAACTCGGTGCCGTTGCTGTCGGCGAAGTAGAAGAACTCGAGCTCGGGACCGACATACATGGTGTAACCCATGTCAGCGGCCTTCTTGAGTCCACGCTTCAGCGCGTAGCGGGGATCGCCCTCGAACGGCGTGCCGTCGGGCTTCATGACGTCACAGAACATGCGGCCAACGCCATCGGCGCCCTGCGGACGCCACGGGAGGGTCTGGAAGGTGGACGGATCGGGGAATGCGACCATGTCCGACTCCTGGATGCGGGTGAAACCGTCGATGGAGGAACCATCGAAGCCCATGCCTTCGTCGAAAGCACCCTCGAGCTCGGTGTCGGTGACGGCGAACGACTTGAGGAATCCAAGGACGTCGGTGAACCAGAAACGAACGAAACGGATACCGCGCTCTTCCACGCTCTTGAGCACGTAGTCCTTATCGAACTGCGCTGTCATGCTCACTCCTCCTCGATAACGGAACCGACGCGAAACGGAGGCTCCGTCCCGCCCACTCTCTTGACGCTACAGTTATGAGCGTACGACCTCTTTGTTTCATTCACGTTTCGGATGCGAAATCACTGCAAGAATCTTCTCGGCGTCGGGTTCATTCACCACCCCACTTGTGGGAGCATGAGCTGGACGAATGGAGTAGCCATGCTCAAGGGCGAACAGGTCTATCTGGTACCACTCGATCGTGCGAATGCCGAAACGGCCCGCGCCTGGATCAACGATCCCGACGTGAACGAGTGGCTGCTCTCCGGGCAGATTCCGATCTCCCGAGATGGCGAGATCGCGTTCTACTCGGCAGACGAATCGGACCGTGCCGCCGGTAGCGCCTACCGCTTCGAGATCCATGTTGCCGAGGACGACCGCTACATCGGGAACTGCGGGGTGGAGCAGGTCGACCGCACCCACCGGCACGCCGAGATCGGCATCTGCATCGGCTCGCTGCCCGACCAGAACCGTGGCTTCGGCCGAGACACGCTCGTGACGCTGCTGCGCTTTGGCTTCGACACGCTCGGATTGCACCGCATCGCGATTCTCGCCAACTCGGAGAATGAACGCGCGCTGCACCTGTACCGCGCGGTCGGCTTCACGGAAGTGGGTCGCGAGCGCGAGGCCGTCTACATGCGCGGCCGCTTCCGCGACCACGTGGTGCTCGACATGCTCGACCGCGAGTTCAGAGAGCGGTACGGCGTGCAGGAGTAATGCAGGGGGGTACGGCTGAATCGTCAGCGGCGAAGGGAGCACTCCGTGGCAGGCACAGAGCGAATCCGTGTTGATACTGGGATGGGCATCATCTGGTTCATCGGATGGCTGTTCACGATCGCGTTCGCGAAGCTGAGCTTCTGGACCGG
>CAKMKD010000067.1 GCA_927439865.1 uncultured Coriobacteriia bacterium
TGTGACGAGGCACATGTTCGGCCCGCCCGAGTCAATCTTGCCCGCGATAACCGATCCCCGCACGAGCGGGTTATTGGAAAAATGGATCGTTCCCTGGCAGAAGAACGCCCCCGCCATGTCCGGCGACGTGGCGCGGATCTCATCTGCCGATTTGTTCGCATAGTTGTTGCTGCTGTTGAACGTGACGAAGATGTCGCCGGGTGTGACAAGGCCCAGCGCGTATTGGTTGTTCTCCCCCTGCGTGTTGGTGCCGTACGGCCGAACCTTCCCATCGATGGTGATGGGACCGTTCACGACAATACTGCCGTTCCCGATGTACGAGATGTCCTCACTGATCGTCAGCGACCCGTCGATGAAGACTGTCCCGGAGATGTAGAGCCGGTTGTTGACATCGTCGTACGCGAAGTCGTCGTACCTGTTAGCCAGCGTGTAGTTGGCATCGACCGGACCCGCCGGGAGCGAAATGCCATCGGTCGTGTTGACGGAGCCCCACGCGCCAAAGGACCTTCCGCCAATTGTTAGATTCGTAGTACCCGCCCCGCGTGCCGAGATAGTGCCGTCCGCCCGTCCGATGAACTTGTAGTTGGAATTCGTTGGCACCGCCTGCGCCTTGGCGCGCGTCCAGGTGGTGGTGCTCGGCGGCTGCATCAAGGTGTAGTCAGAGGCCTGGCCATTGCTCGTCTCAAGGTTCGCGCCGAGATTCCTGCTTGGCGTTCCCATGATGTTGTCGATGGACTCCGCCTGCGCTTTGCTTGCCCACTGATACATCATGTCATCAGTGATCGTCGGAAGCGTGATGTCCGGCACCGAGCGAGACACGGACGTCACGAATACGCCGCCCGCTCCTCCCTTGGCGCCGTTAGCAGGTACAGCGGGATTGCCGGTGCCGTCGCAGTAGACCTTCACATACTTGGTCGAACTGCCCAGCGCCCCGCTTGATCCCACAGTGATATTGCCGCCTTTTACAAAGAACGGACCCTCGAGACACGACATGTTGTTCGCAATCGGGAGATTGCCCTTCATATAGAACGGTCCGATGATGTTCGATGTCCCGGCGAGTCCTCCGGAGCCACTGATAAGTGACTGAGGGCCGGTTCCGGCAAAGTTCATCTTCCAGAGGTTCATGTAGTAGAACTGCTGCTTCACGATCTCGGTGCTGCCATCACGACCTACGCCCGACGAAATCAGTCGGTACTCACTGCCACCGAGATCCTCAAGCGTCACGATGTACGAGCCATCAGGTGTCGTGCCCGTTATCGGGAAGTCCGTCGCCGTCGATTCGTCGGAGAACGTCGTCAGTACGACATCGAGTCCACCACTCGCGGCCCGAAACGCGCGCGACATGTCCTCGACCTTCTTCGACTCGAAGAGCGTCTGCTGCGCGAGCACGAACGAACCAACCGCCAGAATCGTGATGACCGCCATCACTCCTATCACGGTTATGAGCGCGACACCACTCTCATCCGAGAGCATCTTGCGCAGCTTCGCGTTCATCGAGCGCACCTCCTGGTGGTCAACTACCGGTTGCGGAAGAAGACACGACGTGTGTCCGAGAATGACTGACCGTCATACGTGGTGAAAATGGTCATCGTCATGCTGCGGGCCTGGCTGTCGACGTTTCCCATGTTCGTGATCTCATTGCGGTTGGCGTCGAAGTATCTGAACAGTGGCTTGCCCTGCGCAACGTTGCTGTTGTGCTCCGAGATGATGTAAACGCTTGGGGTCGGCTTGTCGACTTCCTCAGAGGACGTCACGCGGAGCTGTCCGCCGCTCGTTGCCTCGAAGATGTACTTCTCCGGATGGCCGTCGTTGTCTCGGTCAGTAAGCGCTGTAACTCGATATCCGGTTGTGCCCGGATACGTGTTGTCGAAACCGTAATTCTGTATGAGAACCCGCTCCATGTAGTCCAACGGGAACCCGACCTCGTGACTGATGTACGACTGCCTGTCGCTCGCCTTGCTGCCGTTGCTGGCCACTTGAAAGCCGAGCCATGCGACCCCGAGAATCATCGAGAGCAGGCCGACCACGACCATCAACTCCGTCAGCGTGAAACCGTCATCACGACGCATCGCAGGAGTCACCTTCACCACGACCCGACACTATAGGAGGTGGTCCCGACAACGCCGACTGCGGTGGTTCCCACTGTATTCGAGGTCTTGGCCTGAGCCGTCCCGCCGTCAACGCCAAGCGGCGTGAAGGACACGACGCAGTAGTAACTGACCTTTGGACATGCGTCGTTCTTGTTCTGGACGGTCATCGAGTACGCGTTCGCGCTCAATGCTGCCCCGGTGCCCACTGCCACCGGAGTGGGAGCAACCTCGCTGAACCTGTACCACTGATACGTCAGGCCGGAGGTGGGAAAGGTCGGCGTTGAACACGAGAGCGTCGACGTAACCGTGTAGGTCTTGTTGCTTTGAGCGATCGTGTAGCCGCCGGTGATGAGTGGTCGGGTCACGAAGATCGGCGTACCCACCGTGTATGCGGAGGGGAGTTCACGCGGGCTCAGCGCTCGCACCGCCGGGTAGTACCGGCTAAATGAGGTTCCGCCGGTGAACGACAAGGTGGTGTCCGTGGGTGTGCCGACGCTCACCTCAGGCCAGCGCTCGAACGGACTCGTACTGTCGGTATCGCTACTCGGCTGCTTGAACAGCCGCAGCTGATAGTGGTCTGCGTCGGTTGTCCCATCTGAGGATTTCAGCCAGCTGATGTTCGCTGCCGCGTTGGAAGTGACCGCTGCTACCGGAACGCCGGGAACTCCGGGTTCGTGGTTATCCACAAGCAGGTGACGCACGGTGTACACGCTCACACCTTGATCATCGAGCACATAGGCGCTCACGGTCCGCATGCCGTCCGCAATGATCTCAACCGGGAGGTACGAGCCATCCTCTTGAATGACATCCTCAGTCTGACGGGTGT
>CAKMKD010000068.1 GCA_927439865.1 uncultured Coriobacteriia bacterium
CGACGATCCTCATCACGTGTTCCTCGCGGCGCGGATCGACGGCGAATGCGTCGGAACCGCAACCGGCGTGATCTGCCACGGGCTGTATGGTGGCTTCGACAGCTACATGGTGGTTGAGGACATGGTCGTCGACGCGGCGCATCGCCGCATGGGCATCGCGAGCGCGCTCCTTGCCGAGCTGGAGTCGATCGCCCGTGAGCGGAGCTGCAAACAGGTGATCCTGCTGACCGAGTCCGTCCGCTCCGACGCGGTCGCGCTCTATCAGGCAAACGGTTTCGAGGCTCGCTGGACCGGGTTTAAGAAGGTGTTCAAGGACGGCGAATAGGCGTGCGGGCACGCAGCGCCAAGCATCACAACCCTGCCAGACTCGTGCTTGCGCTCGCCTCAGTAGCCGACGGCCTTCACACCCGACTCGGCCTGAGCCTGGGTGAAGCCCTCGTAGACCAACTGCTCGATGAGCCCCTGGCGCGAGAAGGACGAGTAATCCAGGTACTCTTGCGCCTTCTTTGCGGCCTGCGCGTTCCAATCAGGCGAGAGGGTGTCGACGGCGAACGTGGCGTCAGCCGTGTTGAATCCCTCGTAGACCAACTGGTCAATTAGGCCCTTGCGTGAGAACGCGGCGTAGCCGAGGTAGTCTCGACCCTTGCCGACTGCCTGCTCCTGACCCAGCGTCATCGCGGGCGCTGCGGGCTCCGCAGGCTCCTCGACGGCGTCCTCGGCGTCCTCGGATTCTTCGGACTCATCGCTATCGCGGTCGGTGGCTTCGCTCTCAGTCGAGCTGGGGGTTCTCTCCTCGCGCGAGGTATCGCTCATTGCGCTGACGAGTGCGCAAGCCAGGATGGCGCCGAAGAGCAAGACGACGACGCCGATGATCGCGGCGATGATGAGGGGCTTCTTCGAGGACTTCTGCGGTCTTGCGTCAATCGTCGGCACGAGCCGCGTGGCATCCTCCCATGCTGTGCCGTTCCAATAGCGCTCGTAACCAGGCTGGCCATCGATGGGATACCAACCGGCCGCGGCGGTCTGGGTGGTGGGAGAGTCAGTCATGGTCTTGCCCTTCGGTGATGTGGGCCGGACTGTCCATGCCGACTCGCCCGGTACGAGCGCGCCTGGCAGCAACACAGCCCCATACTAGGACTGACTTCGCGGGCAGGGCAAGCCGTCGCGAGCAGGCGAGCTTCGACTAGCATGCCGCGAGGTAGAAACAACGTGCAGGCACTCGGCTCTCACACAAGCCGGGTAGCGTTAGCGGCGACGGGAATTCTCGGCGGTTCGGAGGGACAAACCGATGAGCGACATGAGCGCCACCGAGAAGCAAGACGAGGCAACCCCCGTCAAGGAGCGCCTCGAAACAGAGCGATACGAACTCCTTCGGCGCATAGAGGACTCGCTCGAAGTGCCAATGATGGTCCTCGCCTTTGTATGGCTGGCGCTCTTGGTCGGGGAGTTGATCTGGGGCGAGAGCCTGCTGTTCGAGACTGTCGGCGCGGTCATTTGGATCATCTTCATCCTCGATTTCGCGGTGGAGTTCATCCTGGCCCCGCGCAAAGCCGAGTACCTGAAGCGCAACTGGCTGACGGCCGTGTCGCTGCTGGTACCAGCGCTGCGCCTCTTCCGACTCTTCCGTGCATTTCGGCTGCTCCGGCTGGCCCGCGTGGCGCGGAGTTCTCGACTGCTCCGCGTCATCAGCTCGCTGAACCGAGGCATGCGTGCGCTCGGCGCAAGCCTGAGCCGACGGGGATTCGGCTATCTGATCGGCCTCACCGTGCTGGTCACGTTCACTGGAGCTGCCGGGATGTACGCGTTCGAAAACACAGCCCCCGGTGGTATTCAGAGCTATGGCGAGGCGCTGTGGTGGACCGCGATGATCCTCACCACCTTGGGCTCTCAGTATTGGCCGGAAACGGTCGAAGGGCGCGTGCTGTGCGTCTTCCTGGCGATCTACGCCATCAGCGTCTTCGGCTACCTGACTGCGACGCTCGCTACCTTCTTCATCGGCCGTGACGCTGAGAGCACCGAAGCCGAGATCGCCGGGGCCACGCAGCTCGCTGCCCTTCGCGATGACGTGATCGCCTTGCGCGAGGACCATCATTGGCACTTCTCGCCGAGCTGGAGTCGGTCGCCCGTGAGCGGAGCTGCAAACAGGAGATCCTGCTGACGGAGTCCGTCCGCTCCGACGCGGTCGTGCTCTACCAGGCGAACGGTTTCGAGGCGCGCTGGACCGGGTTTA
>CAKMKD010000069.1 GCA_927439865.1 uncultured Coriobacteriia bacterium
CGTTGATGAGGATGATCGTGCTGTAGAGCAAGACTCACTTGGGGAAGCCAGTGGTGCCCGAGGTGAACTTCATGTTGATTACGTCATCGGCCTTGATCTACGCGGAGATCGCGCGCAGCTGCTCGTAGGGCATGTTCTCGCCGAGGATGAGGAGATCCGGCACGTTGTAGAAGCCGCGGTGCTTTTCGGGACCCATGTAGATGAGCGACTTGAGCATCGGGAACTCGGCGCTGTCGAGGTGACCGCGCTCCTGCGTGGCTGCCTCGGGCACGATGCCGCGGATGATCTCTATGTAGTCCACGTCGCGAAACGCGTCGATAATCACGAGCGCCTTCATGTCGGACTGCTTGATGACGTAGGCGAGCTCATGGCTCTTGTAGACCGGGTTCACGGTAACGAGCACGGCGCCGATCTTGGCGGTCGCGAACATGAATGTGAGCCAGTCGGGCACGTTGCGCGCCCAGATGCCCATGTGGTCACCCGTGCCGATGCCGATGGCGAGCAGACCCTTGGCGAGCTGGTCGACGCGAACGTCGAACTCGCCGTAGCTCCAGCGCAGGTCGCGATCGGGGTACACCACGAAATCGCGGCTCGGATCGGCGGCCACCTGCCGCTCGAAGTACTGCCCGATCGTGAGGTCGGTATGCAGCTGCATCTGCTCCCCCTACGCCGGTGCGTACACGACGGCGAGGATGCGAGCCGGCGCCGAGGCAGCCGCGCGCACCTGGTGCGGCACGATCGAGTCGTAGTAGATGGTGTCGCCCGCGTCGAGCGAGAGGATGTCCTTGCCGTACTCGATCTCGATGCGGCCCTCGAGGACGTAGATGAACTCCTCGCCTTCGTGCGATGACAGCTTGTGGTTGCCGGCATCGGCCGGGTTCACCGTGATGATGAACGGCTCCATGTGGCGCGACGTCTTGCCCTGCGCGAGCGAGAAGAAGTCGAGCACGCCACCGTCCGAGGAGGTCTCCAGGCTCTTGAGACGCGCGACTTGCTCGGCCTCGCTTTTGCGCGTCACAACCGGTCCCACGTTCGTGTCGTCGTCAAGCAGTGTGCCGAGACGCACGCCGAGCGCGCGGGTGAGCTTGATGAGCGGTGCGAGCGATGGCGCGATGGCGCCGCTTTCGAGCTGCGTGACTGTGCCCACATCGGTGCCGCTCCGCTCGGCGAGCTGCTCGACGGAAAGGCCGAGCGCCTCGCGCAACGTGGTGAGTTTGGCACCGATCCGATTGTCGGTCATGAAAGCCCCCTTCGTGTCCCCTACATCGCGCGACCCAGGAGCCGCGTGGTCGCCAGTATACACGGCGATCGGCGCCTGCCGGGAGGTGTGGAGAGCGTGCGTTATCTTCCGGCTTCAGAAGGAGTACTGTGGTGGGATAGACGCCTTTGGGGGGCGCCATATCGACTCGGGGAGTTGATGGAGCAATGAGTAAGCGCTGGATGCGAGCATCGCTCGCGATGCTGATCCTGTTCTCGATCGTGGTCGCACCCACGATCTCGCTGGGCGCAGACGGGGATGTGCCGCACGCTACCGGGGTGCGCCCGGCGGCGAACAGCGCGACTCCAGACTGGTGGGAGGATGATGGCAGCCCCAGCGTAGGGTGGGCGAATCCGCTGACGGCGTATGTCCCGGCCGCCGGCGACGGCTTTTTCACCCAGCCGCACACCATCCACACCGCACTCAATGACGCCTACGACGTTGACTGGTACTACCTAACGGTGGACGAGGACGAAATCGCCATCGATGAAGTCAAGTTCCTTATCGAAGCCGTAAGCCTCGATCAGGATGTCGATCTTGTGATCGAGGTGTAGAAGAACGGCGTCGGTGTTGGGAACCCGGTGAATGGCGGTGCGTGGGGTCTTGACCCCGCTGCATTCGCCTCGAACGACGACTCCTTCGGCAGCTACAACCCCACCGTCGGGCTCGTTCCCGATGAAGGCGGTAACTACTGGATCCGGGTGCGTCCGTACTACTCCTCGGCCACAGGCTTCACCGGCCACGCAGGCGCCTACACCTTCAAGATCCAGCGAACCATGACCGAGCGGATCTCGGCGTCGGACCGTGTTGGTACTGCAGTTCAGGTGAGCAAGCGGGGAATGTCGACACAACCCCTCGCGAGTCGTGCCGAGCGGACGATCCTGCTCGCAAACTCGATGAACTACCCGGATGCCCTCGCCGGCGCTGCGCTCGTTCATGCATACGGCGGTCAGGGCTCTTTGCTGCTCACGCCACAGGCCTCGCTGCCGAGTACGGTGGCGGCGGAGATCATCAGAAGCGGCGCGAGAAATGTCTACATCCTCGGTGGCGAATCGGTGATATCGCCCACCGTGTTCGCACAGGTACAGGCACTCAGCCCTACTCTGAACGTCAAGCGTGTCGCCGGCACCGATCGATTCGCGACGTCGATCGCGATCGCGCAGGAAGCAAGAGCACGTCTCGGCGTGCGCAGGTTCGCCATCGTCGCATACGCGTTCAACTATCCCGACGCACTTGCGGCAACGCCGATCTCGGCATGGAACGGTATCCCCGTATTCCTCACGCGCACCGAGTACATCTCGACGCAGGCGCTTGCCGCTATGTCCTCGATAGGCGTGACCGATGTCATCATCGTGGGGAGCACCTCGGTCGTGAGCAACGCGGTCTTCGACGGATGTGCAGCGCAGATGGGCGGCACCAACCACGTGCTACGCGTCTCGGGCGCCAACCGGTATGAGACCGCAAAGGAGATCGCTTTGTGGTCGAGCGATCTCAAGGGCCCGGGAAGCCGCGGCGACGGGACTATTGGCACGCCGTCGTTCTCGACGGGGCTGGTATCACTCAGCACCAACCACCTCGGGCTGGCGTCTGGCGAGAACTTCCCGGACGCACTCTCTGGCGGCGTAATGTGCGGCGTCAACGGAATGCCGCTTCTTCTAACGCCGAAGAGCACCGTCACCGGTTACATCTACGACGTCTATTCGACACTCCCGGCCGGCAAGACCGACTTCTTCAACGACGCCGGCTCTCCGCCGCAGATCGGGACGAGTTTCGTCTTTGGGAGCAGCGCGGCCGTCGGCAAATTGCCGGTGCTCATCTTTTCGATGATGCAAGGCTACTAGCGCATCAGTGCGGAGACAATGAAGGGGCGACCCCGTCGGGGCCGCCCCTTCTGCTATGGACCGCGCTTAGAGCGAGGTGATTGCGGTGATCGCGAGCGCAAAGGCCGCGATTTCGAGCACAAGCAGCGTGGCCTGAAACGCGGGAGTGCCTTTGGTGACCCCGAGCCAGCGCCACTTCCAGAGCGCAGCGCGCTGCACCTCGGTCAAACGACGATACTTCTGCATCAGGCTCCAATACTCTGCGTCTTTGCGTCTCACAGTGGTAATCGGCCTTCAGGTGCCATCCATGAAGATGCGACCCGACGGACGGCGCATGAGTCCCGTTCCGCGCTAGAATGCAGGGAGCCGGCTCTTCTCGGAGGCGATTCGTGTGAGCGCTGTTACACCTGATATGAAGATCATCGTTACGCGGAACGGCCCCTACTTCGTGCGCGGAGGCATACCGCTTTTCCGTGGCGAGATCGTGGTCAACGAAGCGGGCGAGTCGCTCGAGTGGCGCGAGTTGGAGCGCATCGCCACGGCCGAGTCGTACACGCTCTGCCGGTGCGGACACTCGGGCAACAAGCCGCTCTGCGACGGCTCACACCACGACGTCGGCTTCGACGGCACCGAGGTTGCCGAGCGCGAGGCGTACGTGGAGCAGGCGTCGTGCACGACCGGCCCCGGGCTCAAGCTACTCGACGCACGGAAGCTCTGCGCCGAGGCCCGCTTCTGCGACCGTGCAGGCGGCCTGTGGAACCTCATCAACCGCTGTGATGATCCTTCGACGCTCGAACTTGTCGAGGAGGAAGCGTCGCTGTGCCCGTCCGGGCGATACGTGACCTGCGACCCCGACACGATGGTTCCGCACGAGCC
>CAKMKD010000070.1 GCA_927439865.1 uncultured Coriobacteriia bacterium
AGACCTAAGCTGACGGATCCTCGGATTCGACGGCTGAGAAGAAGGGTCGGCTCCGAAAGGGGTCGGCCCTTCTTCGCATCTGCGGTGCCGTCCGTCAGGTCGCCGATCACGACGCTCGGCCTCGTGGTAGAATCGTCTCACTGGGTTGCAGCGCGTTTTCGTCGCGAAGTCCTTACTGAAGACTCACTGGGTTCGAACGAGAGTTGCGATCCGCCGAGGTGGTGCTTGTGCGTTCTGCGCTTCGATACGGCGTGATCATGCTTGTGGCAGTCGTCTGTTCACTGGGTGTGGTGTTCTCCGGTGCAGAGGTGGCCGTGGCGGCGCTCGATTGCGGGCTCTGCCACGCGGTCACGTATCAGAATCATCCCCTTACCAACTGTAATTCCTGTCACGGTCATTACTACGGTTCCGATATCGACCACCAAGGCGACCTTTTCTCAGCGAAGCCAGCAGGAACCTGTTTATCCTCGTGTCACGTGAGCGATTACCTTGGCCTCGTGCTCACAGGGACGAGCACGTACCAGCACGGTTCCGCCGATTCGTTCGGCGTGGGCTCCCCATACATCTACGCCCCACAGTCGCCTCTCGGGCAACAGTCGAGCATAACCGCCAGACAATACGGTTGCGTCGATTGCCACTCCGCCTCGTACCCGGCGGTGTACAGCCATGATGAATCCGCGATCGCCACATCGCACCTTGACGCCATCGCCGGCACGTCGTGCGAGGCATGTCACAGCAACTCGCTCGTCACGGAGCACGTGAACGATTGCACGGTTTGTCACAGCAGCACCCGAACGCCTGTGCTCAGTGCTATCGCAAACGGAGAGACCAGCTGCATTGCATGTCACGGCGGCGTCCACAGTCGATCCTGGGGACCGTACGATTACTACTCCTGGGAGAGCGAAGGCCCTGACGGCACGCTTCTTAGTGAGCTCGGTGCCAACCCCGCCAACCCGGGCGTCCACGCCAACTACATGGCCACCACAGCCAAGTGCGGCATCTGCCACTCGGTCCACCGCGCACTGGGTTCTGGCGTGAAGCTTCTCAACTCGTCGGTCGCCACCTGCGCCGGTTGCCACCGTGCAGGCACGGGCACCATCACCACCAAGCTCGTCACCTGGCAGACCGGTGGTCCGCACAGCTCCGGCACGGACGGCAGCTGCACCAGCCGCCGCTGCCACACTGCCAGCCCGCACGGTGTCGGCGTTTCGAGCTACAAGCTCCTCGGCGGCAAGCTGATCAGCGTTCAGGCTGATCCGATCGTCGCCGCAGCGCTTGCGCTCGGTACCGACGCCACGCGTGGCTTCAACGCCACCGACCTCAACCAGGCTGTCGGTGACAACGCGCTGAGCGCCGGTGCTAAGTCCGTCCTCGTTGCCGGTTACACCTGCAACCAGGCCGACTGCCACTACAACACCACGCTTGCCGTTCTCGAGCGCAACTGGGCCGAGAGCCGCGACGCGATGTACCCGCTTGGCGCGGGTGCCACGGCCATGAAGACCGGTCACCTCTCGGTGGCTGCCTCCAACGTGCCGAGCGCCTCGTACTCCCCGGTCAACAGCTGCGTTAGCTGCCACGACCAGACCGACGCCGGAACCACCTCCGGTTACACGTTCCCGCACTCGCAGACCGCCTACGGCGCCACGAACATGGGCACCGGCCGCGCGTACCTGTGGATGGGCTATGCCGGCAACAACGCCAGCGCCCTCACCGCACTGGGCGCCGACAACAAGGCGTACGACGGTACGTGCCTCAAGTGCCACCGTACCGCGGTTTCGGGTATCGGTATCAGCAAGTAGGCGCGTCGTCCTACTCGGACCGTCGTGAGTAGTGCCTCGGCAGATGCGAGTTTCTCATGCGCGCTGGCAGGTCTGGCACGTCCGATGCTGCTTGCGCCTATGGTAGAGTTGCGCGTACTCCGGAATCTGTGATTGTAAGGGCAGGTCAGATGAAGCACGTGTCGCCGGCCACGCGCCGGGCGATTCTGTGGGTTCTCGCAGTCGTCCCACTTGCGCTCGTTCTTGGCAGCGTTGTCTACAACGCCACCGCACTCCCCGGGTGCGTGTCGTGTCACGACGAGGTCAATTTCGTGGCGGGCACCGAGGCTTCGGCGCACACAGAGGTTACGTGCGCGAGCTGTCATGTAGGCACCACGGTCGCTGACCGGCTGGCGTTCGGTATGCGCGAGTCGTTCCATATGGCGCTCCCGCTGATCGGCGGCGAAGGTCGCGACTGGTCGGCTGTTCCGGATGCTCGCTGTCTTGCGTGCCACGAGAAGGTGGAGCAGCAGGTCGTCTCGGCGAATGGGCTGCGTATCTCCCACACCGACTGCGCTGTTGAGTCGGAGTGCTCTGATTGCCACTCAACCACCGCGCACGGGGACGCTACTTCGTGGGTTCGCGTGTACGACATGGAGACATGCCTGGAATGCCATGTCTCTAAGGCATCCACGGAATGCAATCTCTGTCACGAGGGTCGGCTGCCCGCTAACCGGGTAAAGTCCGGCGTGTTCGCGATCACGCACGGTCCCGAATGGGAGAAGACCCACGGAATGGGCGCCGCGACCACGTGTACGGCGTGCCACACCGCAGCGAATTGCGAGAAATGTCACGGCGCCGGTCTGCCGCATGCGGTCGGGTTCGTGAAGAAACACGCTGAAGTAGCCACGAGCACGACCGCGCGCTGTCAGACGTGTCACGAGCCCGCGTTTTGCTCGGACTGTCACGGTCTTGAGATGCCGCACCCCACCACGTTCACGCGGAATCACGCTGAGCCCGCCGAGACGAACGCTAACCTCTGCAAGCGGTGCCATGCGGAGCCCGACTGCAGCGGTTGTCACGAAACGCATGTGCACCCCGGCGGGGCGATCGGCACACTCGGTTCGGGGGGTGGACAGTAGTGGAGGCGCAGGCGACGAATATCGACTTCTCGCAGCTTCTGCAGCAGCTGCTCACGTTGCTGTCGGATCCGGCATCGAACCTGACCGCCGCGTTCGTGCTCTACGGCATCATCACGCTTGTGCTGCTCCTCGTTATCGTGGTCGCGCTCATTCTCATTGACTCGACGCCCGAGGATGAGGAAGAGGCAGAGTACGCTGCCGAGTATGCCGCCGAGCAGGAGCGTGCCGCAGAGGTGGAGTCCGCTCGCGCGGCCATAGAGTCAGCTGCGCCCGGTGAGGTGGTCGAGGGGCTCCCTGAATCCGGGGTCGGTGCTTCGGCGCAGTCGGCGAAGGCCCGCGCCCGCGCGGTCCAGGCTCCGCGGGTGAAGGTAGTGCGCTCGCCAAAGGCACGGTTGCTTTCGGCACTGATCGGCGTCGGCGTTCTGCTCGCGGTGTGGCTCGTTGCCGGGGTCTCCACGTCAAGTTCTGCGGTATGCGAGGGGTGTCACGTGCTGACACCTCACGTGGCGGCGGACTCGGGCGTCACCGACCCCCACAAGGGTCGTGCATGCGTGACGTGCCACGAGCCGGGTGGGGTGACGGCGCGGTACCTCTCGGCTGTTCCAACGCGACTCCTGCACTTCATCGATGGCTCGATGCAAGCGAACACGCAGACCGGCTACGGCACCGTCACGCAGTCGGCATGCAGCTCCTGCCACGAGCGTGGGATTGCCGACGTCACGCTGAATGCCGACAGGGGCCTCCGCATGTCCCACACAGAACCGTTAGCCGCCTCCATGCGTTGCCTGGGCTGTCACGTGCCTGAAGACGGCGTGGTCGGCGGGCACAACGCGGGCATGAACCCATGCCTGGCCTGTCACGATTCTAAGACGGCGTCAGCAGAGTGCGAGACGTGCCACGACAAGAAGGCCGCTGCGGCCGCGAGAGGACGGGCAACGTCGATGGCGTCGCCGCAGATCAAGGAAGTGACCTGCGGAGGGTGCCATGACGAGAAGAAGGAATGCGATACGTGCCACGGGCTGAGGATGCCGCACTCCGTGACCTTCAGGGCCTATGCCCATGCCAGGGCGGGCGCAGTCGACTTCTGGTACAACAACGGGAAGACCTGTGCAAAGTGCCATACTGCTGAGCGCCGGTCCTGTCAGAAGTGCCACACGGCTATGCTTGGCGAGGGACACGGCCCGTCGCTTGCCGTCGACCACCGGACCGCCGATGAGGAGGCGTGTGACAGGTGCCATCAGACGATGCAGTTCCAGAGGAACCGCAACTTCTGCACGGACGTGTGTCACACACCTGCCGCAGAAGCACAGAGTCCCCGGTAGGATCTCGTGGCTAAGGCAGGACGCGCAGAGGAGGCGCACAGCCAGGGTCCCCTGATGAAGCGCTGGCTCCCCGTGCTCCTGTTCCTCTTGGCGTTCGTTGCACCGGGCGCCTGGATGATCACCCGGCTGCCGCCGGTCTCCATTGCCAAAGCACTGACGCTTGCGACCGTCGGCGCCTGGTTTGTCGCAGCGGCACTCGGCGTTCTTGGCAGCGGGCGCATCCATAGGCGCCTCATGTGGTCGCTTGGGCTCGTTGGCGCGTCTATCGGCGTGTCATACGTGCTTGCCGGCGCGCTTCCCGAAGTCGCCCTTTACGATCTGTACGGCGACATGTCGCTGCTTCAGTGGCTGGCGTTTCCTGCGGTCTTCGTTCTTGCGGCGTCCTCGGGCCTCACCGCGACGTCTGTCCGGCGTGGTCTCAGCGCCGTGGTGTTCACCGCGGCGCCGCTTGCTCTCGTGATGTCGCTCGAGTGGGCGACGACCGGCAACAGCACCGTCTTCGGCAGCACCGCCTATGCGGTTCCTGCGCTTGCCTGCACGATCCCGCTTTCGTTTGGGCTTGCCACCGGGGCACGTGGCGTCACCCGCTCTGCGCTCTACTCGGCCGGTGTCGTCATCATCGTGGCGCTCGGAGCGTTTTCTGGCTCCACTATGGGAACGCTGGCGGCGGTGTTTGGCGCGCTTCTCTCGGCGGCTGTTGTTCTGCCGCGGATGAGCGATGGCGCACTCGGAAGGTGGGGTTCGCGGGCGGCGCTTGGCGTGGCAGCCCTGATGGTTGCCGGGCTGCTCGTTGCGCAGGTGCCGGCGGTGAGCGGCAGGTGGATCAACGCTGAATCACTTTCGGGGTTCGATCGCAACGTGATCACCCGGCTCTATCTCTGGGAGGGCGCCCAGCAGATGGTCGGGGAGCGTCCGGTGTTCGGCTTCGGTCCCTCTGGCTACCGTTTGCGGGCCGCCGAGTACACTCCCGTGGCGATCCACAAGTACGGTCCCGGAGCTCAGGGTGACATCGGCCCCACGGCGTACAGCCCGCAATCGCCTCACTCGGCTGTGTGGGAGATAGCGACGCGGCTCGGGATCGTCGGCCTCCTTGCGTTCTTCGCGCTGCTTGCGGCCTGGTCAGTCAGTGTGCGTGAGCGGCTGCAGGCCGCCGATGACCAGGCGGCCCTCAGGACCGCTCTGGCGGCGAGCCTGGCCTCGACGCTCTTCGCTTTGATGGTGAACCCTGCGATCTTCGCGATCGGCCTCCTCGCGCCGGTCGTCGCCGGAACGGCGCTATCGCCGCTTGGCTCCCGTGCCGATGAGACACCGCGTGCGCCGTGGGTGCGACGATCGCTTCTCGGCATTGGCGTCGCAGTGCTCGTCCTCGCCGTTTGGCTCGGGGTCGGGGAGTATCGCGCCGCGTCGATCGCGACTGATGATGCGGCTGCGGCACTGGCAGGACATGAGTCCGTGCTCACGGTGCTTCTGGGATACCCTCCCAGCGTGCGCGGGGCGCTTGAGGTGCGACTGCTGACAGCGGCAGATGACGCTCAGGCTGCCGAGGCACACCGCGCGGTCGATGAGGCGCCGATGCACATCTCGGCGTTCGCCCCGAACCTGGTGAGTCTCGCCGCGTACTCGCTCGCTCAGGCTGATCGCACCGGAAGGCGCGATGTGAGCTGGGAGAAGGCCGTGCTCGAACGGGCCGGCGCTGTGTTGCCTGACATCCCGTCGCTTGCCGGAGAGCGCCTGCACCTCGCCCTGGTGGAGGATGATCGTGCCGCCATCGCCGCCGCGAGCGTTGACGCCGAGCGGTGGGGACGCGCATATGCGCTCACCGACGGGTATCTCCGCAGGGCGGCCGAGGTCCTGAGTACGACTGAGTAGCGCGGCGTGCTGTTATCCTTCGCTCGTGCGCGTGGCGAATCCGGGCTCGATCTCCTCGATCGCGCTGGCGAGCGCGACGTCATCGCCGCATACCGCAGCATCGATGAGGCGTGTCACTGAGGCAGCGAAGTCCTCGCGCAGGGCATCGACGCGACTCACTGCATGAATGCGCTCGCGTCCTGTGGGGATGAGTCGCTCGCTTTCCGAGACAAGCTCCTCGTGGAGCTTCTCGCCGGGTCGGAGCCCGGTATAGACGATGTCCGAGGGCACGCCAGAGAGCGCGATCATCGTGCGCGCGAGGTCCGCGATGCGAACCGGCTCACCCATCTCAAGCACGAAGACATCACCGTTCTTGCCGATCGCCTGCGCCTGCAGGACCAGGCGGGACGCCTCGGGAATCGTCATGAAGAACCTGGTCGCATCGGCATGCGTCACCGTGAGCGGGCCGCCGTGCCGGAGCTGCTCCTCGAAGATGGGGACGACGGATCCGCGGCTGCCGAGCACATTGCCGAAGCGGACCGCCACTGCATCAAGCGATTCGCGGCGTGTGGCGTCGAGCATGAGCCGCTCGGCGATCGCCTTGGTGAGTCCCATGACGTTGCGCGGTTCCACCGCCTTGTCGGTTGAGATGAGCACGAAGCGGGAGACGCCCGCGCGTTCACACGCCTCAAGGACGGTGCGCGTCCCAAGAACGTTCGTCTTGACTGCCTCGCCGGGTTCCAGCTCCATGACCGGAACGTGCTTGTACGCAGCAGCGTGGAGCACAAGTTCGGGCCTGGCTCGCGAGAACACATCGTTCACCTTGGCGGCATCCCGAATATCGCATAGGTGCATCTCGGCCACGCCCGGAGCGCCAGGCTCAAGTGCGAGGAGCAGCTCGTAGAGGCGCGTCTCGTCGATGTCGATGAGGTGAAGCCGGGCGGGCTCTAGGCTCATGATCTGACGGCACAACTCGGAGCCGATCGACCCTGCGGCTCCTGTGACCGCGACGACCTTGCCTGCGATCGTCTCGCGTACCTGCTCCACATCGATCGGGGTCGGTTCCCGGCCGAGAAGATCCTCCACGTCCACCGGACGCAGGTCGCGAATGCTCACGGAGCCTTTGGCGATCACGATCGAGGGCATGACGCGCGTCTGGATGCCGAGGCTGGCGGCCGCGTTCAGAAGTTGTCGTACGCGCGCGCCGGGGGCGGCGGGCAGGGCGACGACGATCTCCTCGACATCGAGCCGCTTCACTGTCTCGGCGAGGTCCGTCGTGGTCCCGAGCACGGGGACGCCGTTCAATGTGCGGCCGGTGAGAGCCGGATCATCGTCGAGGAATCCGGCCACACTGAGCCCGAGGTCCGGTCGCGCCTGGATCTCTCGGAGCAAGAGCGAGCCGGCACTACCGGCGCCGATGATGAGCATGCGTCGTCCCTCGGCACTTCCCATGAAGCGCACGTGCATGAGCACTCGTGCCGCGAGGCGGGTTGCCGATGCGCCGAGGAAGACGAGCAGCGCCTGGATGAAGAGCACGCCGATGGGAATCGGCCGCATCCCGTCATGCAGCGGCAGAAGCAGATCGGCTGCGAGCAGCAGCACGAAGCACGCCGCGACTGCACCTGCAAGCCGCATGAGCGTGTCCACGCCGACGTAGCGGAGCACGAGCCGATACAGGCCCGTAACGGCAAAGGCGCCGATGTAGAGCGCAGCCGAAACGCCGATGAGCGGCGCCATCCAGCGCATGAACGCCTCCGGCACGGCGCCCTCGAAGCGCGCGAAGTACGCGAGTGCGGTCGCGGTGGCTACAAGCCCGGCGTCAAGGACGACGAGCAACGAGTTCCAGAGGCGACCACTCGCGCGCATGCGGCTGTAGATGCTTGCCGCACTCATCGGCACGCCGCTTCCAGCACGCGACGGACTGCTGTGGCCGTGTCGTCGATGTCCGAGGCTTCGAGCGTCGGGTGAACGAAGAACGCGATCGCGGTCTCGTGCAGGCTGGCGGCGCCGGGGAGTCTCTCGGCGGGAGCAAGGCCGGCCCGAACGAACGCCTGCTCACGGTAGATCTCGCCGCATGTGCCGTACTGGCACGGCGTGCCCTCGGCTGTGATCGCGGCCACCACGCGGTCTCTGTCCCATCCGGCTCCGAGCGCGGCGGGTTCGAGATATGCGTACAGGCGATAGAAGGCGTGCTCAAAGCCGGTTTCGGGAAGGGGAACCCGAATCCCCGGGGTATCTGTCAGCGCCGCGGCCAGGCGGTGCGCGTTCTCGCGCCTGCGCTCGTGCCAGATTGGTAGTTGGGCGAGTCCGGCCCTCACGAGGGCTGCGGAGAGCTCAGGCATGCGCCAGTTGCTCCCGAACTCCTCCACCAGCCAGCGAAACGCCTGACCTCCAGGCACAGGGGCGGGTTCAAGGGCCTGCATCGACTTGCCATGGTCCTTGTACGACCAGGCTCGCTCGAACGCGCCCTCGTCATCGAGGACGAGCATGCCGCCTTCGCCTGCCGGAACGATCTTGTCGCCGCAGAACGAGAATGTCGCTGCGTGGCTCTCTCCTGAGCCGATCGGTCCCGAAAGGAGCGAGCCCCCGAGCGCCTGCGCGCAGTCCTCTATGACGATGAGGTCGCGCTCGCGCGCCAGCCTCATGAGCGGCTCCATCGCAACGGGCCAACCGCCGAGATGAACCGGGATCACGGCGCGTGTCCGTGCGGAAAGGGCGGGCAGGGTCGTCTCGGCAGTGAGCGTGCCCGAGTGCGGGTCGACATCGGCAATCACCGGGACCGCGCCAACGGCAACGACCGAGCTTGCGGTGGCGATGAACGTGCGGGCCGGGACGACGACCTCATCGCCTGGTCCCACGCCGAATGCCCGCAAAGCCAGCTCGAGCGCGAGAGTTCCGTTCGCGACCGCGATAGCGTGCGTGCGCCCACAGGCCGAGGCGAACTCTGCCTCAAGGTGACGTCCTTCATTTCCTGACCAGTACGTGAGGTGTCCGGAGTCGAGCGCGCGAAGGACAGCGTCTCGTTCGCTCGCGCCGAAATTCGGCCAGGTCGGCATCGGCGTAGCGCGCACGGGCGAGCCGCCCCCGATTGCCAAGGGGCCCGTGGTCACGGCTGCACCTCTCGGAGAACGCGTGCTGGCACACCCGCGCACACCGATCGAGCGGGCAGGTCTTCTGCAACGACAGCGCCGGCTCCCACAACCGTCCAGTCACCCACGGCACGCTGCGGGATGACGCATGCGCCGGCGCCAAGCACAACGCCGTCGCCGACGGACGAACAGCCGCACATGCTTGTGGTGGGTCCGAGAAGGGTGTGGTCGCCGACAATGCAGTCATGGTCGACGGTTGCGCCGTGGTTGACGATCACGTTCGCGCCGATCTGCGCCGAGACGCTTACGACCGCTCCCGCCGTGACGAGCGTCCCCGCGCCGATTCGCGCATCCTGCGCGATGACGGCTGCCGGGTGAATGACCGACAGGGGCGTGAATCCAGCCTCGATGTACTCGGCAAAGAGTCGTGCGCGTGCGGCATTGTCGCCCACCGCGACGATGAAGCCGTCTGTCTCGATGCCGCTCGGACTCGGTGAGACCGGTACTCCGAGCACGTCGGTACAGCCGCCATCGTCCCCGATTGCTGCAACGACCTCGAATCCGGCTGCTTGCGCGGCGTCGACGACGACCTTCGCGTGCCCGCCCGCTCCTACAACCAGCAGTCTCACGATTCCTCCTCGCGCGCAGGTGCGTCATCGGGCTCGGGATTGAACGGCTCCATTGTCGCATGATTCCCGCCAGTGACCCCGGCACGAGTGAAGAGCCTCGCAAACGTCATGCCGAGAATGCGCAGGTCAAGAAGGAGCGAACGGTTGTCGACATACCAGATGTCCAGCGCGAGTCGCTTGTCCCAGGGAAC
>CAKMKD010000071.1 GCA_927439865.1 uncultured Coriobacteriia bacterium
TGTTGGCTCAGACCCCATTCGGTACCCACTCTCCGCGGCTACGTTGTGGGTCCCATTCTTCCATAATCTGAGGGAAACGCGCGCGCTCGAGTGGTTCGAGCTAGCGTGCCGCTCACGATCATCGAAACCTGCAACGCCAAGCACGCTCATGCCGTGCTGGCCGCTGACCCGAAAATCGCGCTCATGCTTCCGTGCCCGGTCGTCGTCTACGAGCAGAACGGCGAGCGGTTCATCAGCACCCTCAGGCCGAGCGTGATCGGCGAATTCTATCCCGAGGCCGACATCGCCGACTCTGCGGCCGCCGTAGAGGACGTTCTCATCGGGGTAATCGAAGCAGCACGCTAGCTCGAACCACTCGAGCGCGCGCGTTTCCCTCAGATTATGGAAGAATGGGACCCACAACGTAGCCGCGGAGAGTGGGTACCGAATGGGGTCTGAGCCAACAATCGGATCGTTCGATCTGAGCGGTCAGCTTCGCACACGTGACGACGTCCTTCGGCATGCGGTTCAAGGGATGCGCGACGAGCAGCTTCGCACCGGAAAGCAGATTGTCGCGAGCGTCGACTCGGCCAACATGGCCATCACATCGGGGCTGAACGAACAGACCAGAATGCTCGGTGAGCTCGGAGGCGACCTGCGCGGCATCGGCGATGAAGTCCTGCACCTTCGCTACTCCCTTGAGCGCGGCATGCATGCGCTCGAGAGCCAGGCGCGGCTGCAATCCGAGCTCCTGGCGGTCATCGCGCAGGCAACGCTCGCGCCCTCCCGAACCAAGGCACAAGAATTCGAGCGGCGGGCCTTCAGTCTGTTGCAGCGCAGCCTGCTGGCCGAGGCACGGTCCGAAGCCGAACGATCGCTCGAAGAGGAGCCGTACCAGTGGGGCGCGCACCATCTGCTCGCACAGGTAAGTGAGGCAGAGGCCGCTCCGGAGGAGGCAGCGGAGCACTATCGACTTGCTGTCAGATACGCTGCGGGGATAGCACCTCGTCAGCAGGCGTTGTCGCTCGGCGCGCTCGCCCGGATGAGCCTGGTGGCAGGGGACGCGGCCGGCGCCGAGGGCTTTGCATGGCAGGCGTATATGGCGGATTCTACCGCGGAACGACTGTATACGAGTGCTGTGTACCTCGCTGCGACGGAGGGTCAGGCAAGCGATGAAGGCGTGGAGGATCGGCTCTATCGGGCGGTCATCGATCGTCCAGGCCTTGCAGTCGTGGCGATGGCTGAACCCACGCTCGTTCGGCGCGAACAGGCCCGGGATGCGGCACTCATCCGCGTGAGTGCCGCAATGGCAGCGCGACTTGATGTCGCGTTCTCGGGACTCGACGAGCTCGTCAAATCGCTTGATGGCTTCCTCCGATACCATCAATCGATGAACCCGGAGGGAATCCGGGCGTTCGTGCACGCGAGGGTCGTGAGCATCATCGGGGAACAGCAGACAAGAGCGTGGTGGGACCGACAGATCGCCGCCATCGTCGACGAGATGCTGAGCGGGCGAAGTGACGTGGTCGGGTCAGGCGCTACCGCCATCCTGAACAATGCTCATGCGGGAAAGAAGATGGTTGCGGCTGCGCTGTCAGATCGCACCATCGAGACGCTCTACGCAGGGCTTTCAGACGTGCCACCACTGCTGGCACAGATCGAATCCGAACTTCGGCGGCTGATGCAAGCAAGCGAGATGGCCAGCGGAAGAATGATGCAGGTGGCACTCGATGCGGAGCGATATCTTGAGCAGAATCGGGCGAGCGTCGGCAAGTGGTCTACGCCTACCGACGATACAATACGATTCAATCGGAAGGCAGCCACGGGTCCTGCTGCGCGCGTTTCAATCGAGTACCTGGAGCCAATCAGGGAGTACTACTGTGGCACGGTGAAATTCATGGAGGCAATCCGCCCTGACGTACTCCGCCCTCCCTCCTGAGTCAATTACAACACGGCGTCCGAACCACGAAGGCCGCCTGCGGGCGGCCTTCGTCTTGCTCTCGGCGGACGCTCGGATTACAGCGCGAACCCGCCGTGCTTCTTGAAGTGCTCCACAAGTCCGCCGTCGGCGAGCAGCTGCGCCATGACCGGCGGCAGTGGCGGGAACGGGATCTCCGTCCCCTGCGTGACGTTCTTGAGCACACCGGCCTCGAGGTCGAGATCGAGCATGTCTCCGTCGTTGATGAGGTCCGTGTCGCACTCC
>CAKMKD010000072.1 GCA_927439865.1 uncultured Coriobacteriia bacterium
CAGGTCGCCATGAGTTGCGCTACTGGGATTCTCGGACGTGGACCGGCAGTGTGTCCGACGCCGGCGTGATGACGAGCGACCCACTGTAGCGGACAGGTTCTAACTCGCCATAACCAGAAGTATCAGGAACTTGGCAATGGCGAAGCTCCAGTACTCACGGAGATCGGCCCTTCCCGAGAATGTGACGTACTTCTTGAAGACTCCCCGGTACTGAACACACCACTCGGCGTCGCTCCGCAGAATCACGAGGACGAAGACGACCACGACTGCCAGCGAGAGCAGCAGCAGGATCGGTTCCACGAAGCCCCAGAGGTCAAGCCGCCCGATGATCTCGCCTGCGAACAGGAGCGAAACGACCAGAACCACGAGTACCGCGGTCAGTGCGCCAGGCCCCTTCGATGCATTCTGGGTGTGCGGCGGTGCGACCGGCGCAGCGGCGGACAGTCCCGCAGGGGCCGGGACGGCGACCACAACGCCTCCTACGCTCGATCCGCACGTCTGGCAGAAGCTGTCATCGCTGGCATGTTCCCCGCCACACGATTTGCAGTACGGCATGGTACCCCCTCGTTCGCGTGCGATCGGCACTCCCCGCTGGGCGCCCGCCCCGTTCGGCATGCGCAGCTGAGCCCATGGTACCTTTGCCCGCACCAGCTGTCTGCGCCCAACCCGCTCTTACCTCGGCTATCCCTGCAGCCGCGCGACAGTCACGTCCATGCCGAGGACCGCCCAGAGCAGCGCCGCATCTACCAGCAGCGGCAGAACCGCCCAGCCCGACAGCCACGCAACCTGCAGGACGATTGACACAGCCACGCCGCCCACAACCAGCCACTTGAACCACGAGGCCGGAACCACCCAGCCGAAGACCGCAGCCGCGGCGGCCAGGAAGAGCACTGCTGCAACGATGCCGAGTGGTGTGTTCAGTACCGGGGAGTCTTCAAGAAGTACGTCACATTCTCGGGAAGGGCCGATCTCCGTGAGTACTGGAGCTTCGCCATTGCCAACTTCCTGATACTTCTGGTTATGGCTTTGTTGTCTCGCTTCAGCGGCTTCTTTCCTTCGAGCATGCGCTACCTGGGCTTCCTGTATCCAATCTACTCAATAGGTGTCTTCCTGCCTTCAATCGCAGTTGCCGTGCGTCGGCTGCACGATATCGGCAGAAGCGGCGGCTGGTACTTCATCGCGCTCGTGCCACTGGTTGGCCCGATCGTGCTACTGGTGTTCCTCCTCACCAAGAGTGATGGGGAGAACCGATACAGCCCTGGTTACGTTCCGACGTTCGTCGTCTCGCCCGCTGCACCCGGAATCCCCGCGGGCTGGCTCGCCGACCCAACAGGTCGCCATGAGTTGCGCTACTGGGATTCTCGGACGTGGACCGGCAGTGTGTCCGACGCCGGCGTGATGACGAGCGACCCACTGTAGCGGACAGGTTCTAACTCGCCAATCGTGAAAGGTCGCTACATGCGCATCTACGACGCCGATTCCGACAGGACCCTCGGCAGCATCGAGCTCTTCCTAACGCACACCGACATCGAGGAGATGATCGACGTTCTGCGCGCGCTGCAGACGGACGATGCCGGCAGCCGGGTCCAGATGGTGGAGCCGGCGCCGGTTGAGCCCGAGTACGCACGCGAGATCACATTCTCGCTCTATGACGAGGGCGAGGCGCCCGAAGAGTGGA
This sequence comes from uncultured Coriobacteriia bacterium, assembly GCA_927439865.1. GTDB lineage: Bacteria > Actinomycetota > Coriobacteriia > Anaerosomatales > Anaerosomataceae > UBA2286. Next base: position 1,679 of record CAKMKD010000072.1, read on the forward strand.
GCGAGCGCGACGCGGAGGTAATTCTTGAGGACCGCTAGTCCGAAGGTCTGGTGCAAATACTGCGTGAAGTACCCGGAGCGCAACCGCCAGCCCGGCACGGACATGTGCGTCTCGCCGGCGAGCAACCGCTCGCCGGATTCGCGTCCGTGTGAGCCGAAACTGACGCTTGCCGGCCGCATCCGGAAGCTTCTCGGCCGGCCGATCGGATGACGTCTGACACCTGGGTCGCCATCGACTTCGAGACCGCAACGGCTGCGCGCTCCTCGGCATGCGCGCTTGGGATCGCGGTCATCGAGGATGGCGAGGTCACGCACACCGCGTCGTGGCTGATGCGACCGCCGGCTAACCGTTACGAGCGCCGCAACATCGAGGTGCACGGCATCACGCCGTCGCAGACGCTGCTCGCGCGAAGCTACGCCGACCTCTACAGCGAGATCGAGCCGTTCCTGGCCGGGCGGTACGTGCTGGCGCACTCGGCGTCATTCGATATCTCGGTGGTGCGCGCGCTCCACGACTACTACCGCATCCCGCTTCCGAACGTGCACTACGCGTGCTCGGTGGCGATGGCGCGCCGGGCGTTCCCGGACCTCTATAACCACCGGCTTCCCACTGTCTGCAGCTACTGCGGCATCGAGCTCAACCACCACGATGCCGCCTCGGACGCCATCGCCTGTGCACACGTGGCGCTCCACTGCCGAGACGCGATCGGCGCGCGCAGCGTGCGCGCGGCTGTGGAGACGCTCGGGGTACGGGTGCAGCGACTCTAGAGTTGACCGTGCGCTACTGCGCCGGCGTCTCGCCGGAGTACCCGCACGACGGGCAGAAGC
>CAKMKD010000073.1 GCA_927439865.1 uncultured Coriobacteriia bacterium
CTTCGAGTACATCGAGCCTGCGGTCCAGAGCCACGTGCCAAGCACCTGGATGCCGATGCCGATGAACTCCTCGCGTGTGCCGTGGAGTCCGGTCAGCCGGGGCACCATCAGGATACCGAGACCCGAGAAGCCTACGACCAGCCCGAGCACTCCGCGGGCAGATGGCCGCTCCATGCCCGGCAGGAGGGACTCGGCGAGCGCGGTCCACAGCGGCAGCAGCGCGACGATGAGTGCGGCAAGGCCCGAGGGGATGCTCCGCTCGGAGAGGAACGTGGAGTACATGCCGCCGACCAGCAGGAATAGTCCGACGATCGAGACGATCCGGAAGTCGTTCCATGGGATGCGGAGGCTCGAGCCGCGCCAACGGGCGAATGCGAGCAGGATGACCGAGGCGGAGGCGAGCCGCGTGCCGGCGAACAGTGCCGAGGGAAGCTCGGCCTGCAGTCCGATTCGAATGCCGAGGTAGGTCGAGCCCCATACGACGTAGAGCACCGCGAAGGCGACGATGAGCTTGACCTTGTGCGACCAGCGTAGCGGATTGAGCCCCAACGTCCCCCCTCGGTGCGTGGATATCGGAACAGGATACACCCGATGCCGGTGGGCGAGTATCCCCGGCTCGGGTAGACTGAGCGTATGGATGATGAAGTCTATCCGAAGCCGGCCATGAGCGGGGACGCCGTTGTTGTGCGGCGATCGGCCTCTGGTCGTGACGTGTTGCTGATTCGACGGGGGCGTGAGCCGTTCGCTGGCGCCTGGGCGCTGCCCGGAGGATTCATCGAGCCGTTCGAGCGTCCCGAGGACGCAGCGCGCCGTGAGCTTGCCGAGGAGACCGGACTTGCGCTGAGCGAGCCGTTCGCGCTCGTGGGTGTGTACGGCGGCCCGGGGCGCGACCCGCGGGGTTGGACGGTCTCGGCGGCATACGTCGTGGCTATCGACGGTGATGCGCCTGCGGTGCTCGGCGGAGATGATGCCGAGGAGGCGCGCTGGTTTCCGGCACGAGAATTGCCCCAGCTAGCGTTCGACCATGACGAGATCGTTGCCGACGCGCTTGCACTGCTTGGCTGAGAGGAATGGCGATGTTCCGGAGAATGCGTGCACTGCTCACCGTGGTGCTGTCGGCCGCGCTGTTTATGGGCGCGACGGGCGCCCCTGCGTCGGCGATCAACAGATTCAGCGGCGGAGGAGTGGTGGGACCGGTGCTTCGCCCGGGCTTCGTGGTTCCTGCCGGCATCGACGACGAGGTGCCGGGCGTGGCGCTCGATGCCTACCCGATCCCCTCGCGTACCGTCACCGGGACGCTCGACGCTGCCCCGATATCGCTTCCGCCTGAGGACAAGCGCGATGTCTACTCGGTGTACCTTGCACCGGGCGAGCAGATCACGCTCGACCTCACCGGACCTGCGGGCAACTTCGACCTGCTGCTCCTCGCACCGAATACCATCTCGGTGAACGCGCCCAGATACGTGCAGATCGGGAACAACGCAGGCTCCACCGAGCACATCTGCTACACGGCTGCGGAGCTGTTCGGAGCAGGCCGCTACTTCGTAGTGGTCACGACCGACGCTGACGAGGGCGAGTACTCGCTCACGTGGCGTATCTCCGGTCGGTCTGACGGAAACGTCCCGGGCACGCGCCTGGAGTCGCTGCGTGTGACCGGCACCGTCGACCCGGCTGACGACCCTGATGATGTGTACAGGATCCCGCTCGAGGTTGGTCAGACGCTCAGTGTGACGGTCACCGTTGACCCGCCGCTCAGCGGAACGATCGGCGTCGGCGTCTTGCCGCCGAGATGGGACAATGCAGGCATCTGGGAGCCAACCACCGATATCTGGTTCGGCGGCGATGCGACGTTCGGCCGGGGAAGCGCGGTATCGCACTACGTGTACGTCGACGAACCGGATTCGATTGCCGGCGACTACTTCATCGACGTGTACGCACCGGCCGGCCGGGTTGACTATGTGCTTGAGTGGGAGGTGCTCCCGCAGCTTGCTCCTGGCGCCCCGCTGCCGCCAAGCCCGGTTGAGAGCACGCTTTCAACACGAACGGTGTACGAGATGCGCATGCGCGCGGGTGACACGTTCGTCGGCACCCTTGATTCCTTGTCGAGCGTCAACATCTGGGGCAGGCTCTACGCTCCGGACGGTTCGATCGTGTGGGAGAACACGAGCACGTCTGACCCCAAGCCGTTCTCGTATGCGGTTCCGGCACATGCGGAAGGGTACTACCATCTTCAGCTCACCCCGGATGCAATCACGGATTCCCGGGTCACCTGGTCTGTCCGCCGCGCGAGCGCGCGCGTGCAGGGCAGCGACCGCTTCGCAACAGCCGTTCAGGCATCCCGCTCGGCGTTTCCTGACGGCGCGGACGTGGTTGTGCTTGCGAGCGGCGCTGATTTCCCGGACGCGCTCGCCGCTGCGGGACTCGCGGGCGCGTACGACGCACCGTTGCTGCTGGTACAGCGGACGGCGCTTCCCTCGGCCACGAGTGATGAGATCGCACGGCTCGGCGCAACACGCTGCTTCATCGTAGGCGGAGAGCCGGCCGTCTCAGCGAGCGTTGCGGCGGCTGTGGCAGTCGAGACGGGAGTGACGCCGGTCCGGGTCGCCGGCCTCGACCGGTACTCGACGGCCGCCGAGGTGGCGCGGCGCGTGGTCGACCGACTCGGTCCCGACTACGACGGCGGCGCCTTCATCGCTCGCGGCGACACCTTCCCCGATGCGCTCGCCGTCTCGCCGCTTGCATGGCGCTCACGTCGCCCGGTGCTGCTCACGCGCCCGACCGCGCTTCCCTCGGCCACCACCGCTGCGCTCACGGAAGTTGGAGCGACCAGTGCGGTCGTTGTCGGAAGCCAGAGCGCTGTGAGTGAACCGGTGCTTCTCGACGTGGCTGCGATCACCGGCAGCGCGACGCGGGTCTGGGGTGGCGATCGGTACTCGACAGCGGTCGAGGTCGCGAAGTGGGGCGCGAGCAACGGCTTCGCGAGCTACCGCTACGTCGGTGTGGCCACGGGCACCAACTTCCCGGATGCTCTCGGCGGTGGAATCGCTGCAGGTGCTGAGGGCGGCGTGCTCCTGCTCACGCGGCCGGATATGCTCTCGGCACCGACAGCGTCGCTGCTCGCAGCCGAGAAGCCCTCGGTGCGGTGGGTTCGCGTGTTTGGGAGCACCAAAGCCGTGTCAGCGGCCGCGACCGCGCAGCTCGATACGCTCCTCAAGTGAGATTGACAGCGCCGTTGTCGCTCCGTAGACTGCGACGAAACCTATAGCACAGCCCTTGATGGGGATGAGTACGCGGAGGACAGGTCTTCCAGAGAGCCGGAGAACAGCTGAGAGCCGGCGACCGAGAACCCGCAGAACATGGCCCCTGAGGCATCCGGAGGAAACGCGCGAGCGGAGTAATGCCGGACGGAAGCCCCCGTTACCGCAGGCTGATTGAGCATCGGACCCCCTCGGCGAATCACTCCCGCCCGTCGAGCGGAAACCACCACCGGTCCCGTGCTCGAGAAGAGGTCGCGAAAGCGATGAAGTCGGGTGGTACCGCGAAGGCATATGACGCCTCTCGCCCTGACATTACAGTCCGGGCGGGGGCGTTTTGTTGTTGCTGGAGGTGGTTTGCATGGCGAAGAGTTGGGACGAGATCAACGCGCGCATCGCATCGGGTGAAGCGGTCGTGATGACCGCCGAGGAGTTCGGTGTGCTCGCTGCCGAGGAGGGTGTCTCGGCGGCGGCGAAGAAGGTCGACGTGGTGACCACGGGCACCTTCGGGCCGATGTGCTCCTCGGGTGTGGTGCTCAACTTCGGGCACTCCGACCCGCCGATCAGGATGGGCGAGATCACGTTGAACGACGTGGAGGCGTACGGCGGGCTCGCCGCAGTCGACACGTATCTGGGCGTGACGCAGCCGAGCCGCACGAAAGGCATCGAGTATGGCGGTGCGCACGTCATCGAGGATCTCATCCGCGGCAAAGCCGTCCGACTGCGTGCGCAGAGTGCCGGCACGGACTGCTACCCCCGCACGGAGATCGACACGTGGGTTACGCTCGACGACCTCAATCAAGCGTACTTCTTCAACCCGCGTAACGCGTACCAGAACTACGCGGTCGCCGTGAACACGTCGGATCGTGCGATCCACACGTACCTCGGCACGCTCCTGCCGCACCTCGGCAACGCGACGTACTGCTCGGCAGGCGCACTCTCGCCGCTGCTCAATGACCCGACGTACCGGACGATCGGTGTGGGCAGCCGGATCTTCGTGGCTGGCGCCGCCGGATACGTCGCCTGGGAGGGAACCCAGCACAACCCGAATCAGACGCGGGATGACAACGGCGTGCCGGTGGCGCCTGCGGGAACGCTTGCGGTTATCGCGGACCTCAAGGCGGCCAGCCCCGAGTTCTACTCGGCGGCCACGTTCACCGGCTACGGCACCTCGGCGTTCGTGGGCATCGGCGTTCCGATTCCGGTGCTCGACGAGGAGATCGCGGCAACGCTCGCGCTCACTGATGCCGACATCACAGCGACGGTCATCGACTACGGTGTCGCACGCCGCAGCCGCCCGTCACTCGGCCGCGTCACATACGCGCAGCTCAGAAGCGGCGAGATCGAGATCGAGGGCAAGCAGGTGCAGACCGGCCCGATCTCATCGATCGCGAAGGCCCGACGCATCGCCGAGGAGCTCAAGAGCTGGATCACCGAGCACAAGTTCGAGCTCGCGAAGCCGCTGCAGCCTCTGCCGCAGCCCGGCTCGCAGGGCGTCAAACCGCTCGAGATCCACACCGAGGAGGCGAACTAGGATGCCGCGCAAGCGATTTGACCTGACATTCCCGCCGAACCAGGCGACCAAGCCGATCACGTATCACCTGGTGAAGGATTACGATCTCACGCCGAACATCTTGCGGGCGCAGATCCAGCCGGGCCAGGAAGGCCGCATGCTGCTCGAGATCACCGGACCCAAGGAATCGTTCGACGCTGGCGTCGCGTTCCTTGAGCACGAGGGCATCACGGTACAGCCAGCCGCTACCGATATCCGCCTCGACGAGGATGCATGTGTGCTGTGCGGCCTGTGTACCGCCGTGTGTCGGCCGGGGGCGCTCACTATGAGCGCCGAGACCGGCGCACTCGTCTTTGACAAGGACAAGTGCGTGTACTGCGAAGCGTGCGTGGTAGCCTGTCCGAGAAGGGCAA
>CAKMKD010000074.1 GCA_927439865.1 uncultured Coriobacteriia bacterium
CGGAGTTCCGCCTGCCGAAGTCCATCGTGCAGGCCGAAATCGAGATGCTCGCAGTCATGGGTGTTGAGATCGTGACCGACGTTGTGGTGGGCGCCACGCACACGCTCGATGATCTCCTCGCCGAGGAGGGCTTCGACGCGATCTTCGTTGGAAGCGGCGCGGGGCTGCCGCTCTTCCTCGGCATTCCCGGCGAGAATCTGAACGGCGTGTACTCGGCGAATGAGTTCCTCACGCGCGTGAACCTCATGAAGGCGTACGAGTTTCCGGAGTACGACACACCGGTGTGGCGTGGTCGCAAGGTCGCGGTCGTGGGCGGCGGCAACGTCGCGATGGATGCGGCGCGTACGGCGAAGCGTCTCGGTGCCGAGGAGGTGTTTCTCGTCTACCGGCGTTCGGAAGAGGAGATGCCCGCCCGTCGCGAAGAAGTGCACCACGCGCAGCAGGAAGGCATCGAGTTCAAGATGCTCTGCTCGCCGCTGGAGATCGTTGGCCGTGACGGCTGGGTGACCGGCATGAACGCCTCGAGAATGGAGCTTGGCGAGCCCGATGCAAGTGGCAGGCGCGCGCCGGTCTGCGTGATGGACTCGGAGTTCGTGATTGACTGCGACACGGTCATCATCGCGCTCGGCACGCGCGCGAACCCGCTCATTTCCCAGACGACGCCGGACCTAGAGGTCACGCGTCGCGGGTACATTGCGACCGATGACGACGGCGCGACGAACAAGCCGGGCGTGTTCGCAGGCGGGGATATCGTGACCGGCTCGGCCACGGTCATCCTGGCGATGGGCGCGGGCAAGAAGGCCGCTATGGCCATCGATAGGTGGCTGGCTGGACAGCATAGGTAGCCGTCCGCCGGAGCCGTGCGGTATACTCGCGCTGCGACGACCGGACATCCGGCGTTCATCGGCTGATGAAAGGTCTGTCTCGCCAAACCAGTGTGGTCTTTGGAGGGGGCGCCATGGAAGAGTCCATCAACGTCCTGTGCGTCGACGACGATGTCTCAATCGTCGAGATGATCAAGATGGGCCTCGAGGCCGACGGGATGAATGTTCTCTCGGCGGGTGATGGCGCGGAAGCGCTCGAAGTGCTTGAGGCCGAGGCGGTCGACGTCGTGCTCCTCGACATCATGATGCCGAGAGTGGACGGCTGGATGGCGCTCATGGAGATTCGCAACAATCCGCTCACGGCGGACATTCCGGTCATCATGCTCACCGCCAAGACACAGGATCTGGCGAAGATCCTTGCGTTCAAGCAGGGCGTGCAGCAGTACGTGACAAAGCCGTTCAACTTGATGGAACTCTCGGCACGGGTGCGCAGTCTCGTGCGCAATCGGCCGAAGGCGCAAGCGGCCGGCAGCGGAGGCGAGTCGGACTTCAGGAAGCTCGCGGTCCGCAAGGGTGGCCGCACCGTGCTCCTCACTATCGACGACATCGTGTACATCTCGGCGAAGAACAAGTCCACGTATGTGCACACGTATGAGAACCAATACCTCGTCGATCTCACGCTCACGGAACTCGAGGGCAAGCTTTCGAAGGAGAGTTTCGAGCGGGTGCATCGCTCATACATGATCAACCTGAACAAGGTGAAGGAGATTCTGCGCGTTGACGGCGCATACGTCGTAGCCGTGACCGATCGTGACGAGACGCAGATTCCAGTCGCCCGCAGGCAAGTCCGCGACTTCAGAGGATCGGTGGGTATCTGATGCTGCGTAGCACCCGCAAGGTCTCGCTTCTCGCGGCGCTGCTACTCCTCCTCGGCTTGATGGCTCCAGGCTCAGCAACCGCTGTTCGCACGATCGGGCTGTCGACCGGGACGTTCGACTTCTCGGTTGCTGCCGGAAAGGGCGGTAGCGGCGAGGTTGTCGTGATGAACAATGGCGACGAAGACCTTTCGGTGCTGATCTACTCGGCTAACCAGAAAGTGGATGCGGCGGGTGCCATCACGTACGAAGTTCCTGATCGTGATGACCAAGGGCTCCAGTACAATCCGGCCTCATGGCTCAGGATCAAGATAGGTAAGGATACCCGGACGCTCGGCAACACGCCGTACATCGAGCTGACGCCCGGTGAGCAGGTGCCGGTCTCATTTGAGATGGTGGTTCCGAAAGGAACGCCGCCGGGCGACCATCAGGTATTGATCTTCTTCGAGATGCGGAGTGACGCCGAGAGCGAGCAGGGTGAAGCCACACCGCAGGTGAGTGGTCGGGTCGGTGCGCGGATTTCCGTGCGCGTTGAGGGCGAGATCGTGGAGAAGATCGATGTCCGGCCCTTTGCGACCAAGGGATTCGTGCTTGGACAAACGCTGCCCTACACGTTCGTGCTCCTCAATGAGGGCAATATCGACAAGCCGTTCGACGCTCGCATCACGCTGCTCGACTCCAACCTCAACGAGGTGTCCTCGAGCGAAGTCGCTACCGACGGTGTTGTCTACGCGGGCACTAACATCGAGTTCTCGGATGCTCTGCGCACGCCAAAGCAGCTGATCGGCAAGTACACGATGCGTCTCGAGATCGATTACCCGCGTGAAGGTTCCGACGTCGACATTCCGGAGACGCTGAAGATCGACAAGACTGTCTGGATTCTACCGCTGTGGCTTGCGATTGCCGTGGTCGTTGTTATCGGCGCAGTTCTGATCTGGGCGAGTTGGCGCCAGAGCGTGCAGAGCGCCGAGCGCAGGATCGATCGTAAGCGGCGGGAGGACCAAGCGCGACAGGCGCTAGTCCATAACGAGGCTGATTACCACCGTATCGACGGGGATGACGACCTCAGTTCCTGATGTCTTCGAACCCATCACGATGACCTGGCCGTTTGCGGTTGCGGCGATGAGTCTCCACGGGGTGTTCGCCTTCACCTGTACCACGCCAGGCTCGACGACCCTGTACGTCGCCTGACGGGCAACGGTGGCATGCACTTGGGTTGTGGAGGAGACGCTCGGCTGCGCTGCAGCCGGACCTGCGATGACGGTGGCCAAGAACATGCCCGTCGCGACCAGTGAGATTATCCGCTTCATCGCCGTTCACCCCTGCCAGATTGCCGCCTATCCCTCTTATCGGCAGATAAACGGTAGTCGATGAGGTCAGAAGGTAGCTTTCTGACGAACGGCGGTGGCTTTGTGGGCTAAGCGGCGTTGGGCCACAGGGGAGAGCCTCCACTCATCGCCGACAAGCGGGTCACGCTGCGATCGCCACGTCGCCCTGCAATTCGGTGACGACGCAAAGAGGCCCGGGCGTTATGCCCGGGCCTCTTTGGTGGACTGGCTCTGTGTTACTGAACCAGCGAGTAGGTAACGGAGCCGGAGACTGCCGTGCCACCGTCGACGGTGTAGTCGACCATTCCGGTGACGGTGTCACTCACGCTGATGTTGCCGCCGCGCAGACCGGTCGGCGCGGTCTCAAGGCCGGAAGCGAGGGTGGTGAAGCCACCCACGGTCACAGCCGCGCTCAGTGTTGCGGCCTTGTTCGACTTGCCGGAGAGGACGACCGTGTTGTTGGCGCTAACCGTAGGGTTCAGGTTGCCGAGGCTGACGGACGCCGGGGCGGTGAGCTCAAGGATCGTGTTGACGTTCGCGTTAACCGTGGTCGATGCGTCGAGGGCCACTGCGTACGCCACGAGGCCGAACACAAGCGCTACAACCGTGATCGCGATCAGGGCGGTTCTCTTCATGTTGATCTCCTCTTTCTTCTGTCCTGGGCCCTGAGGCTCAGGGCGTTCATTCTAGTCTTTGTCGAGGCACTCTCTGGCCTCAGTGGAATGTATCGGGATGCCGCGAACATGAATGAACCCTCATGTGCCGTACGGCGGAATAGTGTGATGAAAGGCACATGAGACAGACAAATGGCCGTCTATCGGCGCTCTTCACGCACGAATGCGGGCGCCGCACCTCGCGGGATATACTGAGCGCGCGGCACCTTGAGCCGTGGAATCGATGCGGAGGTTGCTGTGACAGTACCGATCGTCCCCGTGCGTCTCGGCGATGTGGTGCGCCTCAAGAAGGTTCACCCGTGCGGCGCAAACGAGTGGGAAGTGAACAAGCTCGGGATGGATATCGGTCTGACCTGCGTCGGCTGTGGGCGCAAAGTGCGTCTTGAGCGCTACGAGTTCGACCGGAGGTTCCGTGGGTTCGAGCGCCGTGCCGAGAACCCCGACGCCTCGGACGGCGATTAGGAGCCGGTCAGCTGCTCGAGCTTACCCGGCACTGCGACGCGGTTGAGCTGCATGTGCACATGATCGCCGCCGTTCGGGGTGTAGCCCCCAAGCTGTATGTCGATCTTGTCGGACATCTTGCGCACGCACGCCACGCGTGATGCGCCGCCCGTGACCCGGTCGCCAGCGGTGACCGACACGTCATCGACGTGGATGAGGATCACGTCCACCTCGGGCCAGCCGTCGGGCTTGATGTGAATCTCGTAGTCGGGGTACTTGCCGTAGAGGTTGTACGCGCGTACCTGTAATACGGTGCCGGTCACTGGCGAGTAGACGATGCTGCCGGCGTCTGCGCCAACATCCGCCGCCGTGTCGGGTGCTCCTGTTCTGTTGCTGCGCCAAAGCCGAAGCACCGTGCCCTGCCAGACGGTCTGGAGCGCGGGGGTACTCTCGGCAGAACCGCTCGTGGCGGAACTCACAACGCGACCCTTGTTCTTCGCCGCTTGCGCCATATCGGCGTCCGGGGCAAGCGAGTCCATGGCGAGCGTGTCCTTCCCGGATGCCTGGTGGAAGGCGAGCGCTGTAAGATCGCCCGGGTCGACCGGCAGTCGAAGACTCAGGCTCCGGTACGTTGCAAAGACCGGGGTGGGATCGCGCAGTGGTTCGATCGAGGCGGTTGCTGCCGAAGAAGCCGGACTTGCGCCGGCAGTGGGCGAGGCAGGCCCAGCGCTGCGATTCCACGCCGCCGAGGCGAGCAGCACGACTGCGACTGCCAGTACGCCGAGTACGGCGAGCACCGGTGTGAGGTTGCGCCGCCGAGAGCGACGGCGTCCACTGAGCTTCAGCCCGGTGTCGCGCACCGGTCCAAGCCTCGATGGCGTGGAGATGCGACGCATAGACCCGCCTGCGCGGATACGGGGTTCCCGAGGCGTCACGGCGTCACCGTGCAGGCATCGCACGCCGCGCGATTGACCGATCGCATAATGTCCGGCTGAGTGTGTTTCACGGGCTCCTCGGGTACTCCGTTGTAAGGTACGCGAACAAGATAACATCAGCAGCAACCTTCACGCCGTAGCAGGCGTTGCTGGTGGTAGAATCGCACGGACACAGGTTGCGGGCGGGCAAGAGGGTGGGACAGGTGGAGAAGCTCGAGACGATCCTTCGCGCCGAAGACGAGGCGCGTGAGATGATCATTGCCGCGCGCGAACAAGCGCAGCGGGTTCTTGCGGACGCGAAGGTGCTCGCTTCAGGGCACCGCGCGACCATCGAGGCAGACGCGAAAGCACGCGCCGCCGGGAAAGCCGCCGAAGCGCTTGCCGCGGCGCAGCAGCAGGCTGCGTCGATCACGTCGGCCGCCGGGGCTCGTCATGACGTCAGCGGGGAGCATGCAGCATCGCGGCTTGAGGGCTCCGTGGCAACCGTGATGTCGGAGCTGGTGGACTGATCGTGGCCGTCGCCCGGATGCTCAAAGTCACTGCGTTCGTTCACAGCGCCGCAGTCGAGGATGCCGTCGAGGGCCTGCGGGCTGCCGGCGTGCTTGATATCGTCAGTGACGAGCATGAGCTGCCGACGCCAATCGCGGCCGCCGAGCAGCGTCGAATAGCCGAGCTCGACGAGTACATCGCTAACGCGCAGTTCGTGGTGACGTTCCTCGGCAAGTTCCACACATCTGATGCCCCCTTCTCGTCGTTCATCAGCGAGAAGATTCATCTCAGCGAGACCGAGTTCCTCGCGCTTGAGCCCGACGATGCGTTTCGCGACCTCTATAGAGAGTGCGTCGACCTGAGCGATCGGCCGGCGTCCGGCGCGCGACAGCGGGTTCGGCTGACGAAGCGCATCGAGGATCTCGAGCCGTGGCAGGATCTGCACCTGCAGATCAGCGGCTGGCAAGGCACCAGGAACATCGTGCTCTTCACAGGCACGGTGCCGGCCAACGAAGGCCCCGCCATCCGCGGGCGCCTCCGTGAGGCCGTCGCCGAGGTGACTGTCGAGGAACTCGGCGCGGTTGGCTCGCGGGCTGCGTGGGTCGTGATGGCGCATCGCGACGTGCTCGACGAAGTGCGCGCCACTCTGAATCTCACCAACTTCTCCGAGGTCACGTTCCCTGACCTCTCGGATTATCCTGCCGAGGAGATCGCGCTCGCCCAGGATGAGATTGCGGACATCGACGAGGATCGGATTCGGCTGCTCGAGAGGGCAAACGCACTGTCCGCCGAGCAGTACCTGCACGCCGTGTCTCTGGCCGAGTCACTCGGCTCGGCGCGTGACGCAGTAGCGGTCCGCGACCAGTTCGGAGCCACTGAGCGCACAGTCGTAATTGCGGGCTGGGTGTCCGAAAGCAACCGCGCCACGCTCGAGGGCGTGTTAGGGAAGCTCGATGGTCTCACCGACGTCAGCTTCCGGGAGGCCGGCGAGGGCGACAAGCCGCCGGTTGAGCTTGAGAATCCGCGCTGGCTGCAGCCACTTGAGACGCTGACGGACCTGTACGGTCGCCCGCAGTACGAGGAGATGGATCCCACGCCGCTTCTGGCGCCGTTCTTCCTGCTGTTCTTTGGCATCTGCATCGGTGATGTGGGCTACGGCCTGATGCTTATTGCGGGCGCGTACTTCATCAAGAACCGGCTCGATGTGGCGCCGGGCGTGAAACGCTTCATGGATCTGCTCACGATGGGCGGAGTGAGCGCCATCATCATCGGTGTGCTCACGGGATCGTACTTCGCAATCGACCCCAACGTGCTCCCGTCCTTCCTGAAGGCATTCGTGCTCATCAATCCCATGGAGCAGCTCACGCTGTTTCTCGTCATCACGGTCGGGCTTGGCGTGGTGCAGGTCTTCTTCGGCGTGCTCGTGGCCGCATACGATGCAGCGAAGCGCGGTAACGCCGCCTCGGCGGTCAACGATCAGCTTTCGACGCTGCTGCTCGCGGTGATGATTGTCATCGCATTCGCGGTGCCGGGTGCGTCGCTCTGGGCGATTGTCCTCGGACTCGGGGTCGTCATGCTGATGAAGGGCCATGCGCTTGGGGCGGCGGTGGTGAATGCGGAGCTGCCACTGTGGGAGCGCATCGCGGGCGGCGCCTGGGTTGTGGCGTTCGTCGGCTGGCTGATCTCGGTGGCGTTCGGTGGGCCGTCGCTCATCGGCTGGGCGTTGCTGGCCGGGTCGGTCGTGGGGCTGATGACCTCGAAGGGCGTGCGTGGAACCATCGTGGGGCTGCTCGGCGGCGTGTACGCGGTCTACGGCATGACCGGATTCTTGAGCGACATTCTTTCCTACAGCCGGCTTGCGGCTCTCGGCTTGTCGGGTATGCTCGTCGGCAGCGTTTTCAACTTGCTAGCCGGCCTCGTGTGGGACGGCGCGGCTGGCTTGTTCGCGCAGGGCGGCTTCTCGCTCGTAGGCGGCGTGTTGGTCGTAGTGTTCGCATCGCTCATTTTCGTCGTTGGTCACGTGTTCAATGTCGTGATCAACTTGCTTGGCGCATTCGTTCACCCGGCTCGTCTGCAGTTCGTGGAGTTCTTCAGCAAGTTCTACGAAGGCGGCGGCCGGAACTACGCACCGTTCGGGTATCGGACCAAGGCTTTGGTGCTGCACGCACAGGGTGTGCAGCAGGAAGGAGGCACGGAATCGTGAATGACCTCTTCTGGGGTATGTCGGGGGCCGACTGGGCGCTACTGGGGGGCGGCCTTGCCGCAATCCTCGGCGGCATCGGTTCAGCCATCGGCATTACCGCCGCGAGCAGCGCGGTCGCGGGTATCGTCTCCGAGGATGGCGAGAAGTTCGGTAAGCTGCTGCCGCTTGCGGCCATGCCGGGAACGCAGGGTATCTACGGCTTCATCGCTGCCGTTCTGGTGCTTATCTTCTTCAACATGCTGAGCGGCGAGATCGCGATTCCGGCTGCAATCGGGTTCAAGATCTTCCTCGCGTGCATGCCGGTCGCGTTCCTGTGTCTCGTGAGCGCCATCTATCAGGGCCTCACGGCAGCCGCTGCGGCAGGCATCGTCGCCCGCCGGAGCGAGGACGCCGGTAAGGCGCTCATCCTTCCGGCGCTCGTCGAGACCTACGCAGTGCTCGCGCTCATCGTGACGATTCTCATGCTCACGGTGCTGCAGACCGCACTCACAAAGATGTAGCAGGGAGTCCCCGTGGCTCTGTCAGACATCATCGAACGCATAGCTCGTGACGCCGCGCTGGAGGCTGACGCGATTCTGGCATCGGCCACCGCCGAGGCGGACCGGCTTGTCGCCGCTGCCGAAGCCGAGGCGACCGACGCCGCTACGAAGGCCGAGCACCTCTCGGCCAGGCAAGCGGAGCAGAGTGCCGAGACAGTCCTTGCCGGCGCGCGTCTTCATGCGCGTGACGCACAGGTGGCTGCCCGAGGTGAGCTCATCGGTCGCGCGCTCGCGTCGCTTGAGGAGCGCATCATCGGCCTGCCGGACGACGCGTACACCGCGTTCATCGCGAGAGCGGTGCTCGACGCCGCAACCGGCACCGAGGCGCTCCGGGTCGCCGCGGCAGACCGCACTCGGCTTGCAGGACTCGAGGCCGCTGTGACCGCGATGGCCCGCGAGGCCGGCCGCGACATGGCCCTGCGGTTCGAGACCGAACCGGCTACTGCCGTGAACGGCGTCGTGCTGCTCGGCGATCGATCCGCCAATGACCTCTCCGTATCCGGTCTCATTGCGGCGCGGCGTGAGTCGCTCGTCATGCGGTTCGCGGAACTGCTCTTCGTCGAAGGGACAGACGGCGCGTGAGCATCCCGCTCTATAAGACGGTTCACGACGCCGTCTTCTACGGGTTCGCAGTCGGCAAGGTCCGCGTGCTTGAGACGCGCATCTTCGGCAGCGGCACGTACGAGCGACTCGTTGACGCACCAACCTTTGCCGAGCAGAAGCGGATTCTCTCGGACACGGTCTACGGACGCTATCTTGAGGGCGCAACCGGCGCAGACGACGTCGAGGTAGGCCTTGAAGCCGCGCTCGACGACTTCTATCGCTTCCTTGCCGAGGCGAACCTGCCCGAGCCGGTCGTCCGCTTCTTCCGCGTCAGGTACGACTACGCGAACCTTAAGGCGGTCCTCAAGGCGCGTGCACTCGACGTGCCACTCGACGACATGCTTGTGAACCTCGGCATCGTGCCTGCCGAGGCGTTCTCGGGCCCGGTCGAGCGGCTGCCGGGGTACCTCGCGGATGTGGCGGCGACGCTCCTCGACGAAGACGGCCGCATGGCGGACCTCGACGCCATCGACGCGGCTGTGGAACATGCGGCCTTCGGCGATCTCGTCGAAACGGCCCGTGCCTCGAAGAGCAAGGCCCTGAAGGAGCTTGCGCGACTCATGGTCGATGTGGCGAACGCTCGAGCGGCAATCCGTGCCCGCCGCAAGGAGCGCCCCGGCGTCGACCTGGCCGACGGCCTGTTCAAGGGCGGCGCGCTCCGGGTAAGCGCCATCGAGAAAGCGTACGCCCTGCCATTTCCCGAGTTCGTGGATGCCATCGCGTCGATGCCTGCGCTTCACGGCGTCGATGCGGAGTTGCTTGCGGACCCGTCAGGACTCGATGTCGTGCTCGACAATCTGATCTCTCGTTTCCTTCGGCACGCCCGGGCCGTGCAATTCGGGCCCGAGCCGGTCATCGCGTACGTGATGGCCCGCGAAGCCGAAGTGACCGCGGTTCGGACGCTGCTCATCGGGCGGCTTGCCGGACTCGACCGTGATGCGCTGCGCAGCCGCCTGCGCGAGCTCTACGTATAGGTGATGTAGATGGCCCGAATCGCGATAGTGGGAGACTCGACCAGCGTGGCAGGATTTCGCCCGCTGGGCTTCACGGTGTTCCCCGTCGAGAACGCGGCCGACGCTCGCGATCTGTGGAGCGAGCTTTCGGGCGGGGCGTACGGCGTCGTGTTCGTGACCGAGCCGGTGTACGCGGCGGTTGAGGACCTCGTTGCCGAGATACTCGACCGACCGGTTCCCGCTGTGACGATCATCCCCGGCGCGGGGAGTTCGGGCGGCGTTGGCGGAGCGAAGATCAACCGCGCCATTGAGCGCGCACTCGGTACCAGCATGTTGATCCGGGAAGAGGAAGAGTAGATGGAGCAGGGCAAGATAGTGAAAGTCGCCGGTCCCCTCGTGGTGGCCGAGGGTCTCGTCGAGTCCAAGATGTACGACCTTGTGCGCGTTGGCGCCGAGGGACTCATGGGCGAGATCATCGAGATGCGCGGGGACCGCGCGTCGATACAGGTGTACGAGGAGACCGAAGGCCTCGGCCCCGGCAATCCCGTGGACGCGACAGGAGCACCGCTCTCGGTGGAGCTTGGCCCCGGGCTGCTCGAGTCCGTCTACGACGGCGTCCAGCGACCGCTCGACGTGCTCGAGCGCATGGCAGGAGCGTTCCTCGCGCGCGGCGTCACCGCACCCGGGCTCGACCGCGAGAAGCAGTGGGAGTTCGTGCCGACTGTCTCGGCGGGTGACACAGTCACGGGCGGCGACATCATCGGCACCGTGCAGGAGAACGTCGTCATCGAGCATCGCATCATGGTGCCGCCGGGCGTCTCGGGAACGATCGCTGACATCGCGGGCGGCACCTACACCGTGACCGACGCGATCGGCCATCTCAAGACGGCTGCGGGCGAGACCGTGCCGCTCATGATGATGCAGGTCTGGCCGATTCGCATGCCTCGGCCGTACACGCGCCGCATCTCGGCGTCCGAGCCGCTCACCACGGGCACGCGCGTCATCGACACGTTCTTCCCGATCGTCATGGGCGGCGTGGCGTGCATCCCGGGCCCGTTCGGCGCCGGCAAGACCGTTACACAGCACCAGATCGCCAAGTGGAGTAATGCCGAGGTCGTCATCTTCATCGGCTGCGGAGAGCGCGGCAACGAGATGACCGACGTGCTGATGGAGTTCCCGGAGCTCGTCGACCCGTACTCGGGCGAGCCGCTCATGAAGCGGACCGTGCTGGTGGCGAACACCTCGAACATGCCGGTAGCGGCCCGCGAGGCGAGCGTCTACACCGGTATCACGATGGCCGAGTACTTCCGCGACATGGGGTACAACGTGGTGCTTCAGGCCGACTCCACAAGCCGCTGGGCCGAGGCGATGCGCGAGATCTCCGGCCGCCTCGAGGAGATGCCCGGCGACGAAGGATTCCCGGCGTACCTCGGCACGAAGCTGGCCGCATTCTACGAGCGCGCGGGCAAGGTCGAGTGCCTCGGCGCGGATTCTGGCGTCAGGAACGGGTCGGTGTCGGTCGTCGGCTCCGTGTCGCCCCCCGGCGGCGACCTCTCCGAGCCGGTCGTGCAGAACACGCTGCGTGTCGTGAAGGTCTTCTGGGCGCTTCAGGACCAGCTCGCGTTCCAGCGGCACTTCCCGGCCATCGACTGGCTCACGAGCTACTCGCTCTATCTCGACAAGGTGGAGACGTACTGGCGCAACGAGGTCTCCGAGGAGTTCCGCTCGCGTCGCGATGAGTGCATGGCGATCCTGCAGCGCGAGAACGAGCTTGCCGAGATCGTGCGTCTGGTCGGCCTTGAGGCGCTTTCTGCCGAGGAGCAGATCCTCATGGAGACCGCCAAGACCATCCGCGAGGACTTCTTGCAGCAGAACGCGTTTCGCGACGACGACCAGTTCAGCTCGCTCAAGCAGCAGGACCTGCTCCTCAAGACGATATTGCTCTTCCACGAGCGCGCGATCGAAGCGCACGGGTCGGGTGCCGCGCTCAAAGATATCTTCGTTGCGCCGGTACGTGAGCGCATCACCCGCGCGAAGTACCTCGGCCTGAACGATATCGACCAGTACGAGTCGATCGCCTCGGATATCGAGACGCAGCTCGTGGGTGGTGGCGCGGATGATGAAGCGCGTGCCGTATACGCGGGAGGTGAGCGCTAATGCGCGAGTACATGACCACCCGCGACATCGTCGGGCCGCTGCTCCTCATCGAGAGCGTCTCCGATGTCACGTACGGTGAGCTCGTCGAGCTTGAGTACCCTGACGGAACCCGGAGTCTTGGCAACGTGCTCGAGGTGAATGGCGACGTCGCGCTCGTGCAGGCGTTCGAAGGCACGCGCGGCTCGAATCCGTCGCAGACGAAAGCCAGGTTCCTCGGTCGCTCGCTCGAACTCGGCGTCTCCCGCGACATGCTTGGTCGCGTGTTCGACGGCCTCGGCCGCCCGAACGACGGCGGGCCCGAGATCATCCCCGATAAGCGCCTCTCGATTTACGGCTCGCCGATCAACCCGACGGCGCGCGACTTCCCCGATGACTTCATCCAGACGGGCGTCTCGGCCATCGACGGTCTCAACCCGCTTGTGCGCGGCCAGAAGCTGCCGATCTTCTCGGGCAGCGGGCTGCCGCATAACGAGCTCGCGGCGCAGATCGCTCGGCAGGCAGCAGTGCTCGCGCGCAGCGCGCAGGACGACGTTGTCGGCGAGAAGCTCGAAGGGGAGTTCGCGGTCGTGTTCGCGGCGATGGGCATCACTTTTGAGGACGCCGACTTCTTCACGACCGAGTTCCGCACCACCTCGGCAATCGAGCGCGCGGTGCTCTTCCTCAACCTCGCCGACGACCCGGCCGTTGAGCGCATCGCGACCCCGCGCATGGCGCTCACCGCCGCCGAGTACCTCGCGTACGAGTGCGACATGCACGTGCTCGTCATCCTCACGGACATGACGTACTACTGCGAAGCGCTGCGTGAGGTCTCGGCCGCACGCAAAGAGGTTCCCGGTCGCCGAGGCTACCCCGGCTACCTCTACACCGACCTCGCCACCATCTACGAGCGCGCCGGCCGCATCAAGGGCCGTGCCGGCTCGATCACCCAGGTGCCGATCCTCTCGATGCCGGACGACGACAAGACGCACCCGATTCCGGACCTCACCGGCTACATCACCGAGGGCCAGATCATCCTCGACCGAAATCTGCACCGTCGCGGCATCTATCCGCCGGTTGCGGTGCTGCCGTCGCTTTCGCGCCTCAAGCAGAAGGGTATCGGCCCCGGCAAGACGCGCGAGGATCACGCCGATTTGAGCAATCAGCTCTTCGGCGCCTATGCTCGCGGACTGCAGGCGAAGGAGCTCGCAGTCATCCTCGGCGAGGCTGCGCTCTCGGACACCGACAAGGCGTTCGTGGCCTTTGCCGATGCGTTCGAGGACCGCTTCATCCGCCAAGGGAAGCACGAGGAGCGCACCGTCGAGGAGACGCTCACGCTAGGCTGGGAGCTCGTTTCGCTCCTGCCGCGCTCCGAGCTCAAGCGCATCAAAGACGAGTACGTCGCGAAGTACCTGCCTTCGGATTCGGAGAGCTAAATGAGCACCGCTGTTCGCATAGGCATGGCTGTTGTGCTCGCGCTGTTCTTCGCTGCGCTCGTGGGGTTCAACCTTTACAGCCTTCGCGTGTATGCGAAGGCCGGCGTGAAGGACACGAAGGCGCTGCGCGCTATCCGCATTCTGAACGCGGTGTTGCTCATCGGCGCGTTCGGGCTTGTCGTCTGGGCGATGGTGCGGTGATGACGCGATGACGAAGATGCGCGTCAACCCGAATCGGATGGAGCTGCTCAAGCTCAAGCGCCGCGGCGACGTCGCGAAGCGCGGCCACAAGCTGCTCAAGGACAAGTTCGATGAGCTCCTCAAGGAGTTCATCGCGCGAATCTCGGCCAACCGCAAGCTGCGTGCCGAGGTGGAGAGCAGATTGCAGGGCGCGTACGGACTCCTCGCAGTCGCGCGTGCCGAGGCGGGGAAGGCGAATCTCACGCAAGCGCTGCTCTCGCGCGCGCCAGGGGAGATGCTCGACGCAAGCGAGCGCAGGGTCATGAGCGTGCGCGTGCCCGAGTTCGTGCTGGGCGAGATACCGGAGCCTGGCGGCTACTCGCTCGCAACGATGCCGGCCGTCCTTGACGGGGCGCTCGATGCCTTCGCCGAGGTCGTGCCGATGATGGTCGAGCTTGCGGGTCGCGAGAAGGCGATCGAGCTGCTTGCCGCCGAGATCGAGCGCACCCGTCGTCGCGTGAACGCCCTCGAGTACGTGCTGATGCCGTCCATCGCCGAGACCATCAAGGACATTCAGATGAAGCTCGACGAAGCCGAGCGCGGCAACCTCACCCGGCTCATGAAGGTGAAGGACATCATCGCTGCGCAGGAGGCAGCCGACGAGCGATGATTCGTCGTTCGCGCGCTATCAAGTTCAGCTTCTGATGACCCGATACTGTAACTGTCAGGATTGACCATAGTGTCGCCTCCTGACGCAAGACCGCTTCCGGGCGGCGCCCCTCCAACCGGGTGCGGGCAGATTGCGTATGGCCCTGGCGTGTGAACGACGTCGGGGCCTCGCGCTTCTCGGGGAGGTTGCTGCAAGATCGTGCGCTCAATATGCGCACGGCTGTTCGTCAAATGTGCTAATAATGTCGTTGACCGCGTGAGGCAGTGTACGGTCTCTACAAAGGTATCCGCGCGAAGAGGGGGACGAATGTCCGTGTACCGTAGGCTCACCGCGGTAGCGCTCGCGCTCATACTCATGCTCGCACTCGCAGGGTGCGGCGAGGGCGTCACCGCTAAGCTCGACTTTACATTCGAGTCGGGCACGGCATTCGAACAGGCTGTCGACATTCGCGGCGTCTCGCTCGATGACGCTCAGGTAGCCGAGCTCGAGGCAGTGGGCTGGAAGGTCAAGCCGGGCAGCTCGGGATTCACCGCGAGACTCGAGTTTGCGGACGCAGCAGCGTATTCAAAGCCCGCCGGCGTTCTCTTCGGCGTTCTTGACTCGGCGTTCATTCGCGATGCTGGTTACGATCCCGGCATGAAGCCGGAGGTGAGTGTTCGCCACTCGGTCACCGACTTTGTCCTCGCTGAGCGCCATGAGGTGGAGGTCACGTTACCCACGCTCGATCTTGCGCCGACGGAGTGCCCGTCGTGTGAGGGAGAAGGGTATGCAGACTGTTCCGATTGCCAGGGTGGCGATCAGACCTGCAGCTCGTGTAACGGCACAGGCGGCTCTCAGGGGTACTACGGGTGGAGTGAGTGCTGGTACTGCGACGGCACCGGCGACGTTACGTGCGATACATGTAGCGGCGCTGGTTCGCTGGAATGCTCCGACTGCAGCGGCACCGGCGACGCGCCCGAGTGGGTTCAGTCATCCTATGACGAAGGCATCAACAGCTCTCGTCTGGATGTGGCGCTCAACATGCCGGGAATCGTGACTCAGAACGCTGAGGCCGGGAGGAGCCCGTGGAAGCTCAAAGGTGATGAGATCGAGTCCGCCGAGTCATTCACAGCAACCTCATTCGTGGTGAACTGGCTCTACGCTGGCATCGCCGCCACAGTGCTCCTGCTCATAATCGCGCTGATCGTCTGGCTGGTCATCCGCAAAATCAAGAAGGCGTTCCGCAAGAAGCCGGTTCCCCAGGCAGTGGTGCCTGCGAGCACGACGCCGCCCGCAAACTCAGCGGCGGCGTGCCCGGGCTGTGGCTCTCCACGTACAGCGGGCGCCAAGTTCTGTCGTTCGTGCGGCACACAGGTTGGAAACGGAGAATCCTGATGGGCATTGTCGACAAACTGAATGAGACGTTCAACAAGGGCGTCAGCGAGACCGAGCGGATGCTCGAGATCGGCAAGCTCAAGACGCGCATATCGACGCTCGGGAAGAACCGCAACGAGCTGTTGACCGCACTCGGCGCTGTGGCGTACGACCAGTTCCGTCGCGGGGTCGACGACCCGGCGGCTTTCGCCGAGCTCGGCGAGAAGGTGCGCGCGGTCGAGCTCGACATCGCGCAGACGCAGGCCCGCCTCGGCGAGCTGGAGTCGTCGCAAGATGCGGGACGTGTCGCATGCGGATCCTGCGGAACGGCGAACGCCTATGGCGCGGCGTTCTGCGTGAAGTGTGGGGCAGCGATGCCCAGGGTCGAGGCCAAGGTACTCTGCGCTTCGTGTGGTGCGCCGATGCCCTCGGACGGCAAGTTCTGCGCGCGGTGTGGTACTCCGGTGGCAACATCGGCTGAAGGTTCCGTCCCGGCCCCTGATATCGGGGACCCGAAAGGAGAGCAGGAATGAGCTTCTGTCCATCATGCGGAGCCACTAACGCCGACGGCGCTAAGTTCTGCGAGAAGTGTGGCGCCGGTATGGGCGAAGTGGCTCCGGCCGCCGCTCCCGCTGCTCCGGCGGCTCCGCCCGTTGCACCGCCGGCACCCGCGCCGTTCACGCCGGCACCATCCGGCCCGACCGGATCACCCCTCGGCAACCTTGATCCCGCGAAGATCGTCATCGCCGTGGTTGTGGTTGTCGCCCTGCTCGTCGGCTATCTGATCTTCCTCAAGCCGATGAGCGAGTCCGATTACGAAGACAAGGCTGACGAGTACAGCCTGGACATCCTCGATGCGACGCAGGAGATGGACCGCTCGCTGTCCGACTTCTACAGCTACGACGGGGACACGTCCGACAAGGTCGACGATGCCGACATCGAGGACCTGAAAGATGTGCTCGACGAAAGCCGCAAGAGCGCGAAGTCGGCCGCCAGCAAGATCAAGGGGCTACGCCCACCCAGGGACTACAAGTCAGCCGACGGTCGACTGAATGAGTGGGCCAAGTACTACGGCGGAGACTACTGGGACGCGGTAGCGAAGCTGATCGATTCGGCCGACGGGCGTACTTACGAGCGTTTCTCGGACAGCGTCTCCGACTTCTATGACGACACCTCCCGTGACGCGAGTAAGGCGAACCGCGCGATGGGCCGAGCGTCGGAAGACCTCGGGCTGTCCTGGGGTCGCGGGGAATAGCAGCAGTGATCGGGACCCGGCCCTGTGCCGGGTCCCCTTTCTTAGGGGGAGTCTGCAATGAAGTACTGCTCACAGTGTGGCGCTTCGAATGCCGATGACGCGAAGTTCTGCGAGTCATGCGGCGCAGTCTGGGCCGATGGGGGAGTAGCTCCCGCAGCTCCCGTAGTAGCGCCTCCTGTTCCCGGTGCTCCGGTGCCTGCGCCAGTTTCCGGTGGCAGCAACGCCAAGATGCTGATCGTACTCGGCGTGGCAGCGCTCGTGTTCCTCGGCGCGGTTATGGTTGGATGGACGCTCTTCTTCAAGCCGATGAGCACCAGCGACTACGAGGACAAGGTCTCCGAGAGCATCATCGCCTCGGCAGATGCGCTAACCGAGACGTCCGATGTCTTCAACGACTATGACGTGGAGTATGACGAGGAAATCGGAGACGAGAACCTCAAGATGCTGCGAGACGCGATCGATGGCGGGATCAAGGGCGTGAAGGATGCCCGCAACGATATCGCGCGACTGAGGGCGCCCAAGGAGTACAAGAGCGCCGATGAGCGCCTTGTGAAGAGCTACGATGGGCTGCTCGCCGGCCTCGGGATGTTCAAGGACATGCTGGGCGACATCAAGGCCAGCGACACAGACGAAGACCTCAACGACAAGTTCGAGGGCGAGACCGAGGCCATGCAGAAGGAGTTCGAGCGCGCTGGCCGCGACATGCAGAAAGCGCTCGAGGATATGGATCTCTACGATTCGCTCGCCGAGGACCTACCGAACCTGTTCTAGAACACGATAAGGCGGGTGGACTGCATGTTCTGTCGCAACTGCGGCAAACAGCTGGGTGAGGGCGCGCTGTTTTGCGACGGATGCGGTGCGCAGCAACCGGCGGCGGTGGCTCCTGTTTCTGCCACTGCCAAGCGCAGCAAGGCCCCGATCATTGCGGCTGCAGTCGTCGCGCTCCTGCTGATGGGCGCCGTGGGCGCGTGGGCCCTCTTCGCTCGGCCGCTCAGCGCGGAGGACTATGAGGAGCAGGTCTCCCAAAGCCTTGGCGATGTCATGGAGATCCCCGAGGCCGTCTACTACGCCATGGAAGACGCGGGGAACACCAACGGCGACGAGGAAATCGGGGACGATAACGTCGCGGCCTTCCGCGACACGATGAAGACCAGCACCTCGGCAATCACAAGCGCGAAGGCGGACATCGAGGGACTTGTCCCTCCAAAGGAGTACAAGGAAGAGCACGAGGATCTTCTGGCGAGTCTCGATGACCTTGCGGGTAGCGCTGAGGTCTTGTCGGAGATGGCCACCAGCATCGAGCCCGAGGACACCGCAAACGACATTCAGGACGAGTTTGAGGATCTGTTCCATCAGAATGTAGATTCCGGCACGCGTGCGCTTAGGGACATGCGGCGTGTGCTCGAGAAGCTTGACCTCGAGGATCTGATTCCGACCGTGTTCGACAACTGGGGTCTGTCGACGTTCAACGAGAGGCTCCTGTGATGAAGTACTGTTCACAGTGCGGTGTGTCGAACGCCGACGATGCGAAGTTCTGCGAGTCGTGCGGCTCAGTATGGGGCGATGCAGGTGCCGCCCCCGTGCCGGCGCCCGCATCGGGTAGGGGAAACGCGAAGACGCTGATCGTTCTGGCCGTTGCCGCCGTCATGCTCATCGGCGCACTCGCGGTGGGTTGGACGCTCTTCTTCAAGCCAATGAGCGCGAGCGATTACGAGGACAAGGTCTCCGACAGCGTCGTCGCAGTTACTGACGCGTTTACGAAGGCTCTTGAGGCCTTTGAAGACGACGCGTTGTCGGAGGTGGACTTCGACGAAGCCATTGGTGACGAGAACCTGGCGATGCTGCGTGACTCGGTGGCCGAGGGGATCGACGGCGTGAAAGCAGCGCGAAGCGAACTGAAAGGATTGCGTCCGCCAGGAGAGTACACGAGTGTCCACGAGCGTCTCGTCTCCGGCTACGATAGTTTGCTGGGATACCTTGTTGTGTTCGACGAAATTCTCGGCGAGATGACAGCGGAGGACTCCAAAGACACGTTTTCCGAGAAGTCCGCCGACAGGTTCGATGAGTCCACGGCTAAAGACTACCAGGAAGCGTGGACCGATATGGGGGAGGCTCTTGAGGACATGGGGCTGGACGATACTCTGGACTTCTAGAACACGAGAAGGCGGGTGAATCGTATGTTCTGTCGTAACTGCGGAAAACAGCTGGCTGAGGGCGCGCAGTTCTGCGACGGATGCGGCGCCCAGCAGTCGGTGGCGGTGGCTCCTGTGGCTGCGCCGCGGTCACGTTCGGGTGTGGTTATCGTCGCCGTGATGGCGGTCGCGGTCCTGCTCGTAGCGGTGCTCGTATGGGCCGTTTTCCTACGCCCGACAAGTGCTTCAGACTACGAGCGCCGTGTGTCGGATGAGATCGACGCCGTACTGGATGTACCGACCGATATCGCCGCAGTCCTCGACGATGTGGGTCAGGGCGAAGGCGATAAGATGGGTGAGCAGGATATTGCCGCGCTCACGGCGGTTCTCGATGAGAGCATCGAGACGATAGCGAATGCGCGTGGCACGATAGATTCCCTCCGGCCGCCTGGAGAGTATAAGAAGGCCCACGCCGACGTCTTGGCTGCGCTTGATGAGCTGAGCGCGGTAGCGGATGAGTACGCGAAGATTCTCGAGAAGATTGATCCCGAGGACACGCAGGGTGATGTGGAGGATGCTTTCAGCGATCGCTTCTACGTGGGTGCCGACGATGCTTTTCGTGCGTACCGCGACCTGAGCGGCGCGCTCGACGACATGGGGCTCGATAGCTTTGATGCCGAGGGGCTTATCGACGAGGATCTTTACTAACACAGCGAGGGGGACAAACTGATGTTCTGTCGTTCATGCGGCAAGCAGCTCAATGACGGCGCAAGCTTCTGCAACGGCTGCGGCGCGCAGCTCAGGGCGAATGATGCCGCCGAACAGCGCACCGCACCGATGCAGCGAGTCGACATTCCCGATGCCGCGCCGGCTCCCGCCCGTTCGAACACCGGATTGATTGTGGCGCTCGCCATCGTCGGGGTGCTGCTCATCGGCGGCGGCATCGTTGCGGGCCTGTACTTCACCGGTGCGTTCGAGAGCACGGATATCGCCTCCTCGCGCGTTGACGAAGCTACAGCGAAGGCCGACAAGAAGAAGTCGTCCAAGGACGACGCGGACACCACGGATGCTTCATCCGATGGCACCGAGAGCACCACCACACTCAATGATGATGCCTCCTACGACATGATCGCGGAGCACTACCTGACGCTGAGCGAGCTTGCCGACCAGATCGGCCGTGCGAATGCCGACGGGACCTACGGCGGCACGGGCTTCGCGTACGACGTGTTCAACCTAAGTATCGGATCCGCGGACAAGGGCGTGCGCGAGTCGCTCGTCACCAAGTGTCAGCAGATGCTCGACACCATCTCGGGGCAGAAGCAGGGCCTCGAAGAGGCGCGGGTCTCGGCCAACTACGAGCCGCAGAAGCAGGACCTTATCGGCCTGTATCAGCTGCTTGAGACTCGGGCCAATGCGATGCTTTCGGCGGCTACGGTAGCGGTACAGGATCCCGCAGAATCCGCGTGGCGGCCATACCTCTCCCCGGTGAGCACCGAGTCGCGGGAGCAGTTCGAAGCCGAGTACCCGAACGCAGAGCCGGTTCGGCAGTAGGGTGGGGGCCACCCGCCGCACGTCAAGAAGGCACGCCGGCCGTCGGCGGCCTGGTCGCATGCGGGGGCTGCTACCAGTGCTGCTTGCGATAGCTGTGCTCGGCGGGCTGGCCGCATACGCGTACGCGCTATCGCGTCCGACCCCAGTGGTGACCGTGCTGGCGAGCCTCGGCACCCGAATCGCCGAGGGGCCGTTGCCGCACGCGGACGCGGTCGATGCGATCAAGAGCGCTCAACCCGTTCGGCGCACGACGGTGTTCGCGTGGCAGCCCTCGCATCAGGCAGATACCGGGGTCGACTGGAAGGAGTACGTGATCTGCGGCGACATAGTCGACCGCGTGATCGCGCTGCTTCCGGAGTTCACGCACGTGAAAGCGTGGGAGACAGGTATGGGTCTCTCCGGCTCGAACGGGTATCGCCCGCAGCCCAAGAACACGCCGGCGTTCGACTCAGAAATCGCTCAGGCGAATGCGGCGCGGGCCTCCGTGTTCATCTCGGTGCACAACGATGGTGGCGCCCCAAGCGGAATCCTCGGCATGTGCATGCCCGGCGATACCGGGAGTCGGACGTTGGCCGAGCGGCTCAAGTCCGCGCTGGTGAGCGCCACGAAGCTGCCGGATCGCGGGATGCGAGAGGAGCGCCTCTACAGTCTCGAGCCGTCGCGGAACAAGGCCGGCACGCGCCTCCTGCTTGAGATCGGTGACAACAAGGCTGACCGCGCCTTCCTGCTTGACGCATCGAACCGCCAGGCCATCGCCGTGGCGTTGGCCGAAGCTCTGAGGGAGAGTGACCTGCCGTGAGTGCTCGCAAGGCCACGACCGCCCCGCCGAGAGCGGGTTTCTGCGAACAGTGCGGAGCGCCGTTCGAGTCTGGCGCGGTCTTCTGCGCATCCTGCGGTGGCAAAGTGGCGCCGCCCGAACAAGCCGCCGCTCCTGCGCAGCCGGTAGCGCCTCCCGCGAAGGCGCCCAGGCCGCCACGTCAGCCTGGCGCGTGGGGGCGACGCACCCGCATCGCGTCGGCGCTGCTACTTGCGCTCGTGGTCATCGCGGCTGTGGGGCTGTGGCCGCAGTATTCGGCGCTTCTGCCGGGCACGAGCGGCGGCGCTGGTGAGGGCGCGTCCGCCTCACCCTGGCTTGCCGAGGGACCATCCGACCCCGTTGTCTTCACGCAGCGTCCGGTGTGGGCTACCCCCGCCGAGCTCAAGGCCGATCCTGAGCGGTACCAGCAGCGCATCGTGCTGCTTGCCGGTGAGCCCGCCTCGGCAGGTGCCGAGGGAGGCCTCTCGGTGGCGGCGTTCGAGGCTGACGGCGCGCGCATCATCGTCGGCTATCCCGGCGGTGGCGCGGCCTTCTCGGCCGGGAAGGCTGTGAGCGTGGCAGGGCTGCTCGCCCCGACCGGTGACGAGCTGCTCGCGCTGGCGGTCTCCCCGGGTGTTCCGGGCGACACCGGGCGCAACCGCGACCTCGCGTTGCTTACGCTCATCGCAGCCGCCACGTTCGCGGCTGCAGCGGTGTTTGTGCGCGTACGACGCTCGCTCAATCGGCGGGCGGTCATGGCCGCTGCGCTCGTAGCGGGACTGCTCGCGTCCACGCTCATCGGCGGGTGCGACATTGTGATTCGCACTGAAGTGAACCGCGACGGCTCGGGCACCGTGAACACGCGCGTGGTCACCGGCTCGGACTCGATGACCGAGCTGATGGACCTTCCCAACGCCGAGTCGTTCATCGAGTCGTGGAGCACATCGCAAGAGAAGCTGGGCCTGAAAGTCGAACGTACGGCGAACCAGCTGAAGGTAGATCGCGCCTTCGCAACGCTTGAGGACTTCGGCGCGACAAGCGGCGCTACCGGGACAAGCTGGTCCCGACTCGGCTCGGTGGACCTGCCCGATGGGCGTCACGTGTTCTTCGTGGCCTCTCTCGACACGACCACGATCTTTCCCGACGCGCCCGCCGAGGGCGCCGACACCACAGCGTACGACAAGCTGAAGGAGGAGATCGACGCCTCCACGCTCAAGTACGAGCTCAAGCTGCCGGGCACGGTGCTCGGCTCAAACGGTGACGGCGAGGGCACGTGGGAGGTTGCGATGGGAGCGCGCCGGTTCATGTTCGCCGAGTCGCTCACCGGCACCTCTGACGCGGACAGCCGCCTCATTGCGGCGCAGCGCATCTGGAACACCGTTGTGCGCTGGCTTTTCGCGCTAGCTGCAGGACTTGTGGCCTTCGGCCTGCTCGCGTATCCCTGGCGGACGAAAGGCGGTGAGTCTCGTGGCTGAGCGCCTTCGCACACGTCGCACGCGGGCCCTGATAGTGGGGCTGCTCATGATCTCGCTCTTGGCGAGCTTCTCGATCGCCTGCACCGGTGGAGACACGCCCGAGGTGCAGAAGCCGGTCAACGAGACGAAGATGCGCTACGAGGAGTTCCTGCGTCAGGTCGGGGTTCTCGGAACGCTTGGTCAGGTCGGCGCGCCCTGGATTATCGAACCCGAGGCGGACTCGGAACTCAGCGGTGAGTTCACAATCAGTGGCTGGTCAGCCAGACCCAAGGACGTTGCTGGCCAGGACGCGTCAGGCGCGTATGTTCGGATCTTCATCGCGCCGGCCTACGTGTATGAGTCCACAGGT
>CAKMKD010000075.1 GCA_927439865.1 uncultured Coriobacteriia bacterium
GGAAGTGGGGCCGCGCGGCGGTCGCACTGGGCATGAGGTCACGTCAGTCGAAGGCAAGCCACTGCCGCCAACCAGCCAGCCGGGCAATGGATACGTTCTCGTAGACGAGACCAAGCACTAAGGGGTGCGCGATGCGCCGTAGGGGGAGGTGAGACCCGCTCGAAGCAATTCGAGCGGGTCTCAGTCATGTCTAGGTGGCCACGCTGAGCGCGCCGCCAACTATTGCTCGTCCCGTTGTCTCGGCTCGATGGTCACTGCGACTCCATAGTGATCCGACAACCGCTTTTCAGGCGCAGGGTCAAACGGCCAGCGAGTTGGAGGCTCCGCGTGCCAGCACGATTCCCGCGTCACACAAATGTGATCGATGCACGCATACGGCTCGGCATCACGCCGCACCGGGTCCGAGGCTCCTGCCGTCAGTGCCACAAGCCCGGCCGCATCGAGCGTCGTCCTGAGCCGCCCATGGTTGGCGCGGGAGCCGTAGTAGTGTGTCTCGGCCAGGTCCTGGTTGAAGTCGCCCAGGACGAATAGATCCTCGGTTGGGAACTGTGCGCGCAGGTCGGCCCAATCAGCAGCCTGCGAAGCGAGCGCCGCCCGAAACGCTACGCCACCTCGCGCGGGATAGTCGCGCCACGTGCTGCCGAGCCAAGGCAGGACCGTGCCGTAGACCAGGAGCGCGCCCGCCTCCGGATGCGTAACGCGCGCCGCGACCGTGCGCGCAGGATCACGCGTGGGCGGGAGTTGCTCGATGGGAAAGCGCGACCAGATGGACGCCCATCGCTCACCGACAGTCGAGGTGCGATCCGCCTCCGCGGACGACGCACACGAGTAGTCAGAGCCAGGCGTGACGCCGTCGTGCGTCTCGGTGAGAACCCACACGTCAGCATCAATCGCATTCAGCCAATCACGGATTCTCGCGGCGCGGACCCCAGTCGGATTCACCGGTCGAGCGAGGTTCCAAGTCGCGATCTTCAAGTGGAGACTCTCCTGTGTGCTCGGAACTCGCCGTCTAGTGTGTGATGAACGTGTTCCAGCCGCCGGCATCGAAGCTCGTGTCCAGCTCCATGGCGCAGTACGGCTCGAATACGTAGAGCTCAAGCGGATTGCCAATCTCAACGAACGCAACGTCGAGACTCAGGAGATACGACCGGGACTCGTCAAACCGAGCGCGAAACTCGGGCGCCTGCATCGCGAGCGACGCAGTCGTGCCGTGCGGGTGGCGTGTGGACGCAATTCGGTACGCCAGCGTGGCAGTGAAGTGATCGCCACCTCGAACGTGATCCATCAGACGCTTGATGACCCCTCTGGAAATGCCTACGTAGACCGGCTTTCCGGAATCCAAGAGCACATAGCAACCCATGGGGTCATGATCCAGTCCCAGGCGTCGTTGGCGAGCGACTGGGCCGTCACCCTTAACGTTGAATGCCGCCAAAGGTGCGGGAGACAACATC
Source organism: uncultured Coriobacteriia bacterium (assembly GCA_927439865.1). Lineage (GTDB taxonomy): Bacteria > Actinomycetota > Coriobacteriia > Anaerosomatales > Anaerosomataceae > UBA2286. The sequence goes on from CAKMKD010000075.1 coordinate 1,452, forward strand.
ATCCCTTTCAGCCGCTCCATGTACATCGGAAGAATCTCTCGAGAGAGTTCCTCAAACGATCGGTGGCAACCGTCAATAGGCAACTGGTCTCCTCATGTCGCTGCGGACTTGTGGCGCTAACCGCCACTCGAAGTCCGCACCACCCTACTGCATATCCACTCCGACCAGCTTCCCGCTGGCGTCGAGCGTGAGCGCGATCTTCATCACAGTCGCCTTGGCACCCTTGGCCTCAACGTAGTCCCACGTGTAAGTCGTCCCTTGAGGCACCTGCGTCACTTCCGGACTATCGAGGTTGGCCACCTTGTCGTACAAATCAGGAGCGGCCTCGCGCAGGACCGACTTGGCATGCTGAATGGATCCGCGCGACACGCCGGGCGGTAGCTCGGGTGACACAACCGACTCAGCGCTCGGCCTGAAGTTGGGCATGAACAGGCGGATGAGTGATGCTTGGCCTGGCCCCATGAAGAACCACCAGAAGAGCAGGAACATCACTCCTAAGAGCACCAGCCTTGCAACGCATCCCATCATCTGCGCATCGGCCGATGATCGTGAACCGGGCCGCGCCGCCAGTTCAGCGCTCGTCACCTGCCTCGACGTCGGGATCGAACCGCGGAATGACGTCTGAGCCCGCGTTGCAGCTGCCACGCCGCCCCGCGAGACTGCATGCTTGTCCGCCACAGCCGCATCTTGCGCCCGGTTCAGTCCTCGCAACAATCCCGCGAGTGCAGCAACCTGCTCGGCACTCAGGCTCCCGGAGTTCGGCGCAAAGTCGTGCCGTTGGCGAATGAGCCCCTCCACGTCTCCGATGTCGACCACCCTTGCACGCGCGAGCGAGTCGAGCTCAAGTTGCGAGAGATTCGCGCCCGCGATAACCACGGCGCTCTTCACGTAGTCTGGATCGAGCGGACTCCCCGCCTGCTTGAGCGCCTGGCGCATTGCGTTCTCATGTTGCATGTTTTGCAAGAGCGGGTTCTGGAACGCTATGTTCCTGCCGGGATAGCACGCGGTCCACCGCTTCTCGACATCGTTGCCTCGAATGAGTGCACCGCTTCGCACTTTGGCCTCAAGAATGAGGACGCCGAAACGATCGATCACCAGATGATCGAGCTGGGCGGTCATCGTACCCACCTGCAACAGCACGTCGTTCAGGATGCTCAGACCGTACTCCGGCGCCAGCCGCTCCAATTCCGCCGCGACAAGGCGCTCCCCTTCGTCGCCAATCTGTTTTGCGCGCTCGAATTCCACCCGATTCCCCCGTCAGAACAACGCATTCCGGTCAACGCACGTTCTAAGGATATCGGAATACGCGCGCCGCGCATTGAGCAGAGCTTCCCCTCACCCCACCAACCACGCCACCAGCACGATCCCTGCATCGGCCACCACATGCGACGCCACGGCCACCCACACGCTGCCGGTCCTCCGCGTCATTTCCTGCCACCCCACCGACGCGCCGGTGAGTATCACGAAGCATACCGCCAGCCACGGCACTGTCAGGAGCGACGCCAGCACCAGCATGTGGTAGCCCGCGAACGCCACGTGTGCGATCGGCGTGGCGTCCCGAAGCGGCGTCCAGTGCACCTGCTCCAGCAGCGGATGCACGAGCCCGTAGTACGCGACCATCGCCACCATCGACGCGCCGCTGAGGCCATGCTCGGCAAGCCAGCCGCCCAGGTCGGTCCGCGTGATGTACGGCAGTAGGAGCCAGAGCGCCGGACCCGCCATCGCTGCGGGTGCGATCAGCCACGCGATGCGATCGCGCTTCGGCCAGCGCAGGCCCTGGAGCCGTCCGCGCGACCACAGCAGGGTCTGCGCGTGATACGCGAGGATCGCAAGCCACGCGTTCCCGAAGCCCAGCCAGAAGACGCCCACCGCCACCCACGGCGCGAGCATGCGAAGCGCAAGCGACAGCGTGCTTCCCTCTCGGCGGTTCGGGGGGCCTTCCCCGGGAGCAGTCATTTCGGATGGGCCAGAGTCGTATCGGACCAAACACGCTCGGCCGGCTGCCATGAACCAATTACATCGTCGGTGAAGACCGGCTCGAGGAACGCTCGAACGAGACTGAGGGCGTCGTCGACTTCTGTCAAACCTGCGGCGACCTCACGCGCCATCCGACGATACTCGATTCTCCATGTCGCCGGCACTTCTCCCAGCATCGCTGGCAGCACATGCGTCCCACAGTCGTCGAACGTCGCCTGCACCGCCGCCTTGAGGGCAGAAGAGGCAATCTCGGTAGTTTCGGCGATGAGCACCAGGTCCACAAGATCCTTCACTCGGCTGTTCTCACGCTCTCCGTGCGGCCGCGTCAGCGCGTGAAGCTTCTCGGCCACATGCTGAGCGAGCGGGTAGCAAGGCATGAGCGTTGGAGATATGTCCGCGAAGTCGAGAAGCGTGGTGACGGTGAACAAGTCGGAGGCCCCACGGACCTGATCGCCCACGCCCACATCGACGTGGAAGGTCTCGAACTCTCGCCCATCGAGTCTGCACCGAACCGGCATTCGCACTCCGCCGTGCGCGGGCGCGGAGACGGGAACCGCAACTTCGAAGGCAAACCAGTCCCCTAGGTCGACTCGAGCAGCTTCCACTAGAAGCGCATGACTGTCTCTCCCCATCTCTAGCAATAGGAAGTCGACGTCCTTAGTGGTCCTGGCATCACGCTGCAGCCTCAACTGCAGCGCGAAACCGCCTTTGAGTACCCACGCCTCCGGCTGTGCGCTGATCATGCGCGCCAGAAGCCGATCGAAGGCCACGGTCTTCCGAAGCCTAGTGAGCGGCAGTCCTGAGCAGGACGCCTCAGCGCGCAAGCGAGTCTCAAGCGCCGTTCGGAACGCTGTTCCCATGACGTACCTCATCGCGCGGCTCTCTCGGCAAGCGTCGAGGTGACCACGTCCGCAACTCGGCCGCGGTGCTTCTGTGCCTGCGCTCGCAGGTCGGCCTCCGTCACCATCCCACGGTCAAGCGCTTCGGTGATCGCTTGCGCAGCATGCTCCGACGACAGGCCGGAACGGATGACGTCTGCAATCGTCCGAGCTACGGCGGTCACTGGCAGTCCATCGCGCGCGGTCACCTCTTCTGCTGCGAGCGCTGATGTATGCATGCGGATTCCTGGACGCCTCCGCGAACTCGTCCGCGGAAGCGTGAGATGGATTTCGCTCGGGAGTGCGTCCGAGAGGTCGTAGACGGCCAGGGCGCTGTCGTGAGACACAACGGCTCGGGAACCGGCCTGAAGTCATGCTACATAGAGGTCTTCGTGCGCTGTGGCCGGGAAGCGA
>CAKMKD010000076.1 GCA_927439865.1 uncultured Coriobacteriia bacterium
ATCGACTCATACATCGAGTACTGGAACACGAGACGCTACCAAGTGGGGCTGAAAGGACTGAGCCCGGCAGGATACCGGGCTCAGTCCGAAGGCGCCGCTCATGAACTTCAATTGACCGTCTAGCTTTTGGGGTCTAGTTCAGAGTGGCGGGGCCTTTCGGTACCTGCTATCAAGCGGGTTCTACGCCGAGTGCTGCGCTTTCGCGACCTCGGCGAGCTTGGCGAACGCAGCCGGATCGTTCACGGCCATATCGGCAAGAACCTTGCGGTCGAGAGCGATCTCAGCCTTCTTGAGGCCGTTCATGAACAGCGAGTACGACAATCCGCTGAGACGCGCAGCTGCGTTGATGCGGGTGATCCAGAGGCGACGGATCTCACGCTTCTTGTTGCGGCGGTCGCGGTACACGTACTGCAGCGAGTGCTGCACCTGCTCCTTGGCAGCCTTATACGTACGGCTCTTAGCACCGTAGTAACCCTTGGCCGCAGTAAGTATAGTGGCGCGCTTCTTCTTAGCGCTGACGGCACGTTTCACTCTAGGCATGGTGAATCTCTCCTCACATCAACCGGGGCCGGACTAACCGATGCCCAGATTCTTCTTGATGACATTCGTGTCGGCCGCGCTGACGAAAGAGTCCGCCTTGAAGGCGCGCTTCCGCTTCGGGCTCTTCTTCTCCAGGATGTGGCTCTTGAACGCGTTGGCCCGCTTGATCTTGCCGGTGCCGGTGAGACGGAACCGCTTGGCCGTCCCTTTGTGCGTCTTCATCTTCGGCATTGCTCACGACTCCTTTGTGTACAACGCCCTACTCGGCGTCCGTGGTCTCGACTTCAACCTCAGCGGCTACGACCTCGTCTGTCGCGTCGTCGACAACGACGTCCGCTTCCTCAACCGACTCGGCGTCTGCTTTCTCCGCCTTGACGGGCTCCTTCTTGACCGGCGCCAGCAGCATGAGCATGTTGCGTCCCTCAAGCTTCGGCTGGCTCTCTACCGTGCTCATGTCCTTGACGTCCTCGGCGAGGCGCTCCAGGATCACCAGTCCGCGCTCGGCGTGTACCATTTCGCGGCCGCGGAACATGATGGTCACTTTCACCTTCGCGCCGCTCTCCAGGAATCGGATTACGTGGCGCTTCTTGGTCTCATAGTCGTGCTTGTCGATCTTGGGCCGGAACTTGATCTCTTTGATCTGCACGGTGGTCTGATGCTTGCGGGCCTTCTTGGCCTTCATCGCCTGCTCGTACCGGAACTTGCTGTAATCCATGATCCGGCAGACTGGCGGGTCCGCGGTCGGTGCAATCTCAACCAGATCAAGCGCCTGGTCATCCGCAACGCGCAGCGCATCAGAGACGTTGAAGATGCCGAGCTGCTCGCCTTCGGCGCCGATGAGACGGCACCGTGCCGCGCGAATGCGCTCGTTGATTCTCGGCTCGGTCGTGCTGATAGGCGTTCCACCTCCGCTGTCCGCGACCGTCATGGCCGCATCGCTCCACAAAATGAAAACTCCCGGCGGCGTTGGCCGTCGGGACGATACGCGAAACGCGACCCGCAGGGGTCCGCTTGCTTCTCGACCAGACGGCTACCTCGATCCTGTGCCGCAAGGTGGGGACCACACGAATCGTGCTGACCGGGGTCCCACTTGTCTGTATGCAGTTGTAGCCTGGTCAGTATAGCGGCAGCGTCCAACCGTGTCCAACATCATCCTACAGGCTCAGGCTCCTGAGGCAGGATGACCGTGAACGTGCTGCCCTGACCATAGACGCTCTCGAACTCGATCGTGCCACCGAGAACGCCGACGAGGCGTTTCGAGATGGGCAAGCCGAGGCCGGTGCCGTCCGAGCGGACGCCGACGTCGCCCTCCAGCCGGACGAACATCTCGAACACCCGCTGCTGATCCTCCAGAGCGATACCCGGTCCTGTGTCGTTCGCGATGATACGAACGACGCCATCGGCCTGCTCGAGGGTGAGCGAGACGGAGCCTTCTTGCGTGTACTTCGCCGCATTGCCGAGGAGGTTCCACAGCACCTGTTCGAGCAAGACAGGATCCGTGCGAAGCCGCACGTCCGGCTCGATTGTGGTCTGCAGCGCAACCCCTCGGACATCCACGATAGGGCGCACTCGCGCGGCCACCTCGTGGCAGAGCTGCGAAACGTCCACATCTTCAATGTTGACCTCGATAGCACCGGCGGTAATGCGTGCGAGATCGAGGATGCCGTCGACAACACGCAGCAGATGCTGTCCGCTCGCATTGATCATCTCGATCTGGCGTCGCTGCTCCTCGTTGAGGTCGCCCGCCATCCCACGCGCGAGCAACTCCGAGAAGCCGATGACCGAATTGAGCGGCGTCCTGAGCTCATGGCTCATGTTTGCGAGGTACTCGTCCTTGGCGAGCGATGCCCGCTCGAGCTCCTCGTTCGCCGCCAGAAGAGCCTTCGTGCGCTGCTCCACAAGCTCCTCAAGGTGCTGCTGGTACTCGGCGACCGTTCGCTCGGCTTCGGTGCGCGCCGATATGTCGTTGACGATCGTGTAGAGCGCGGTCTCTGATCCCGACGTGATCGGCGTGGAGTAGATTTCGACGTCTATGAGCGTGCCGTCGGCCCGGCGATGCGTGAAAGTGCGAACCCGGCCTCCGTCGGCCACCGTGTCCGCAACCTCGCGATTCACCGATTCGGTGTGATCGATGCTCAGGTCGGCGATGCTCATGGTCATGAGCGTGCCGATCTGCCACCCATACATGCGAGCGGCCGCGGCATTCGCATCGAGTATGCGGGCTCCATCTGTCGAGACGAGAAGCATCGGCGATAGGCAGTCCTCGAACAGCATCGAGTACCGCTCCTCGCTCTCCCGCAGTTCGTCGAGCGCGCGCGCACGGTCTGTCACGTCATGGACGATCGAATACAGGAGCCTCCGGCCGTCGATCTCGACCGGTCCCGAGTAGACCTCAACATCGCGCAGCTGACCGGAAGCGAGCCGGTGCGTGAAGTTAAGTTTGAGGCGCTCACCGGACTGCGCCCGCACCATCTCGTCTTCGATCGCCTCGACGGAAAGCGTGCTGATGTCGGCTATCTTCATCGACGTCAGTTGCCCGACGCTCCACCCGTAGTACGCGCACGCAGCGGGATTGGCCTGCACGATGCGCGCATCGGCCGGGTCGATGATGAGCATCACCGAGGCACTGTCCTCGAAGATCGACCGGTAGCGGGACTCGCTCTCACGCAGCTGATTGCGTGTTAGCTCGAAGTACGCGATGAGCGCGCCGAAGGCGAGGATGAACTCGAGGAATGCGCCGAGCATGAAGCCGAATGCCGCGAACGAGGCGACACCTCGCAGGAATGGGTAGTCGAGATTGTGAAGTCCCCACATGACGAAGGTCGCGCCCGTAATCTTGCCCCACGGACCGGCGCCCGTGATGTTGCGGTACCACACGATGCCGGCGGCTATGTTCGCAACGCCCCTGAACACCCATGCGGGAGTGCTCACCATCATGGGCGTCAGAACAAGTGCGGTGGCTGCGATCGTCCATGCGGCCACTATGAGCGAAAGCACCCGATGCCAGCGCGGAATCCGCTTGCGCGCGAGCAGGTAGGAGCCGTCCAAGAGGAGCACGCCGGTCACAAGCACGAGCAGGTTATTAGCTAGGACTGCCGCAGGCGAAGGAGTCGCCGCGAGAACCTGGGCGAGCTCGATTCCAAAACGAACCGAGTACGCGAACCACGCCAGACCCCAGAGGCCCATCCATAGCTCACGCTCGCGAGTATAGAGGTAGACGAAGACAGCGGTCAGAATCACGCTGCCGCTTAGAATCGCTACGATGGCCGGCGCAAGCCAGCTCACGGGCTACCCCCAAAGATGGTGCACCCTACGGCTTCTCGGACTGAACCCGGGCAGCGAACGCCGGGATACTCATCGCGCCGATATCCCCCTCAGTACGCTCGCGTACACCGACGGCACCTGACTCTACCTCTTTGTCACCGACGATGAGCATGTATGGGACCTTCTGCTGCTGGGCTTTCGCGATCTTCACACGCATCGGCTCGTTCTCAGCATAGACCTCGGCCCTGACACCTGCGGCCTCAAGCGCGCCGCGCGTTTCGTGGGCGTACTCGAGATGGCGGTCGGAGATCGGGATGATCACTGCCTGGACGGGTGCGAGCCACGTAGGGAACGCTCCCGCGTAGTGCTCGATCAGGATGCCGAGGAACCGTTCCATGCTGCCGAGGATCGTGCGGTGCAACATGAACGGCACTGCCTCGGAGTTTTCGGCGGTACGGTACGTGAGCCCGAAGCGTTCGGGGAAGTTGAAGTCCACCTGAATCGTGGAGCACTGCCACGTGCGGCCGATGGCATCTTTGAGTTTGATGTCGATCTTGGGGCCGTAGAAGGCGCCGTCGCCCTCGTTGATCTCGTAGGCAAGGCCGCGGCTGTCACAGGCGCCCATGAGCGACTTTGTGGCGAGCTCCCACATGTCGTCGGCACCGATCGACTTCTCGGTGGGGCGGGTCGAGATCTCGGCCGAGTACTCGAAGCCGAAGACGTCGCCCATGATGTAGTCCACCAGCTCGAGCATCCGGATGACCTCGTCATGCACCTGGTCCGGCGCGCAGAAGATGTGCGCATCGTCCTGCGTGAACCCGCGGGCGCGCATGAGGCCGTGAACCACGCCGGACATCTCGTGGCGGTAGACGGTACCGAACTCGAAGATGCGCATCGGCAGGTCGCGGTATGAGCGCACGTCGTTGTCGAAGATCATGACGTGGCCCGGGCAGTTCATCGGCTTGATGCCGTACTCGTTGACCTTGCCGTCGCCCTCGTCGATCTCGAAGAAGTACATGTTCTCGCGATAGAAGTCATAGTGCCCGCTCGTCTTCCACACATCGGCCTTGTACATGTGCGGGGTAATGGCCTCGACATATCCTCGGCGGTAGAGCTCGGCACGCAGCCACTCCTGGAGCAGGCGAAGGATACGCGCGCCTTTGGGGTGATAGAGCGGCAGACCGGCGCCGGCGATCTCGTGGAACGAGAACAGGTCGAGCTCCTTGCCGAGCTTGCGGTGATCGCGCTTCTCGGCCTCTTCGAGGCGCGTGAGATACGCGTCGAGGTCCTTCTGCGTGAGCCACGCTGTGCCGTAGATGCGCTGGAGCATTGGACGGGTGCTGTCGCCACGCCAGTACGCACCTGCGAGCTTCATGAGCTTGAACGCGCCGAGTAGGCCGGTCGAGGGCACATGCGGTCCCCGGCAGAGGTCGGTGAACGCGCCCTGCGTGTAGATCGAGATGACCTCGTCTTCGGGCAGGTCCTCGATGAGCTCGCGCTTGTAGGGCTGGCCGTCGAAGGCGTCCCATGCTTCGAGCTTGTCGAGCACCCCGCGGGTGAACGTCTTCTCCTCGGCGACGATCTCGCGCATACGCGCCTCGATCGCCTCGAGATCCTCGGGCGTGAACGGTCGGTCGATGTCGAAATCGTAGTAGAAGCCGTCCTCGATGGCAGGCCCGATGCCGAACTTGGCCATCGGGAACAAGTCCTTCACTGCCTCGGCCATGACATGTGCGGCCGAGTGACGGAGGACGTGGAGTGCCTCGGGGCTCTTGGACGTGATGATGGCGACGTCGTCGCCGTTCTGGAGAACCGTGCCGAGATCGACGAGCGAGCCGTTGACCGAACCGGCCAATGCGGCCTGCGCGAGCCGCGGCCCGATAGCAGCTGCGACATCGAGAACCGTCGCACCTTCGGGAACCGCACGTTCGCTGCCGTCAGGGAGCTTCACCGAAATCTCGACCATTATCTACCTCCGATAAGGTACCGCCCCGCGACGGCGGGGCGGACCGACCATACATTCAGTTTACCCGCTAGCAGCGTACCGTGCGACGCTACTGCTTGGTCTTGCAGTACGGGCACACCGCCCAGTCGAGCTTGAGGGGCTTCTCACAACTCGTGCATTCCTTCTTGAGCTTCTTCATGCACGACGGGCAGATGAGGAACTCCTTGTCGACCGGCTTGAAGCACGCGGGACACACCGGATTCTCCCGGGTCAGCTCGGCCTCCCGGGCGCGAATCTCAAGCTCGCGCTCACGCGCGTCCTCACGCGACTCGGGCGGGCGTACGACCATGTAGATGGCCCAACCGGCAGCATTGAAGAGCAGTACGACGATCGCCCAGAACCATGGCATCGCACCCCGGCGCTGCGCGTCACGCCAGGTCCAAAAGACGAGTGCAACCCAGAAGACGATGAAGAAGAGCGTGCACAGCCGCTGCGACAACTGGATCGCAGGCATATACGGCTGGAGCATCGGTCCCAAAAGGTCGTTCATGCGTTCCCCTCTCGCCACGCTGGGCTGGTTCGGGTGCGTCGCTCCGCCCCGAGCACGACTAACGGGATTCTAGCGTATATGCGGTACCTCGGCACGTAACGGCCGTGCAACTATCGCTACTCACGGTCAACGAGGGCTCGAACCTCTCCTGCAATGTAGATACTACCCGTCGCCACGATACCGTCTCCGCTCGCGTTCTCGGCCATCTCGAGTGCGGTCGCCATGTCGGTCGTAGCGCCGAGGACCGTGCCTCCCGCCGTGCGCACGACATCGGCAAGCTCGGGCGGGTCGAGCGCCCTATCAGAGTGACTGCGAGTGCAGACGAAGCCCGCCGAGACGGGCGCAAGCACGCTCACGATGCCGGAGGCGTCCTTATCGGCCATGACGCCGAGGATGAAGACGGGCGAACGGTCGCCGAACGCTTCGCGTACGGCCCCGGCGAGCACCCCGGCTGCGTCCGGGTTGTGCGCGCCGTCGATGATGAGCGGAGGTTGCCGGCGGAGCAGTTCGAACCGGCCCGGGAACGTCATCGCCGCAAGCGCGTCGCGCAACGCGTCGATGTCGAGCGGCGCTCCGATGCCCGCCTCGGCAGCCGCGACCGCAACGGCCACATTCGGCGCCTGGTACGACGGGGCCCGCACGAGCAAGCCCGCATACGGCGCGAACGCGCCGTCGACGCGCAGCTCGAGGAGATCGCCGGGTTCGACGGGCGCAGCAGTCACGGTCCACGTGACGTCAGGCTCCGGCAACCCAACCCGCACCACGGGCGCACCGACGGCGGCGGCCCGGGCAAGAAGCGGCTCCTCAACACCCTCGCATCCGGGACCGAGCACCGCGACCGAGCCGCGCTTGATGATGTGCGCCTTGTCCTCGGCGATCGCTGCGCGAGTGCTGCCGAGACGATCGGTGTGGTCGAGCGCGACGCCCGTCACGACCGAGACCGCAGGCGAGACCACACTCGTCGCATCCCAGCGGCCGCCCATGCCGACCTCAAGTACCGCCCAGAGCACGCCCGCCTCGGCAAAGGCGACAAGCGCCGCTGCCGTGAGCAGTTCGAACTCGGTGAACGCGTCGACGTCGCGACCTGTGCGCGGAACGCCCGTGTCGAGCACAACCGCCAGCGCGCTGGCGAACGCCGCTTCGCTCACGGGCGCGCCCGCCACGGCGATCCGCTCGGTGTAGGACTCGAGGTGCGGGCTCGTGTAGGTGCCCGCGCGCAGCCCGTGCGCCTGCAGCACCGCCGAGAGCATGCGCGTGACCGACGTCTTGCCGTTGGTGCCAGTCACCTGTGCCGAGCGGTACGCCGCCTCGGGATGCCCAAGTGCTGCCACGAGCGCGCGGATGCCATCAAGCGACGGGTGGATGCCGAAGGTGAGCGCACGAGCGAGCGCATCGAGCGCGTCGGCATACGTCAGCTCGCGGGACATCTAGTCCGCCAGGTCGGCGATCTGCGCGGTGAGCTTCGCCACCTGTGCGGTCAACTCTGCGGCCTTCGCGCGATCCTTCTCGATGACCTCGGGTGCGGCTTTCGCGAGGAATCCCTCGTTGCCGAGCTTCTTGGTGAGGCGGTCGAGATCGACAGCGGCGCGGTCGAGGTCCTTTGTGGCCCGCTCCCGCTCCGCCGAGATATCGACGAGTCCCTCAAGCGGCACGAAGATCTCAGCGCCGCCGGCTACCGCCACCGCAGCGTGCGGCGGCTTGACGGCGTTCGCATCGATGGTGAGGTTCTCGACACCTGCGAGCTCATGCAGATAGTGACGCTGCGACTCGACGAGCATCGCGTCGGCCCCGCCCGCGCGGACGATGACCGAGATCTGCGCCTTCGGAGGCACCGCATAGCGGGCGCGCACCGCGCGTACCTCGGTCACAAGCTCCTGCAGGACGCGCATCGACGCCTCGGCGTCTTCGTCACGGTGAACGCCAAGGCCGGTCGGCCACGCGGCGATCATGAGCGAGTCGGCGCTATCCTCGGCAGCGAGCGGCAGGTTGCGCCAGATCGCCTCGGTGATGAACGGCATCATGGGATGGAGCAGGCGAAGCGCCCGGTCAAGCACGAAGACCAGGTTTCGCTGCGCCGCGAGAGCAGTGGCACCGCCAGCGGCGAGCCGCGCCTTCGAGAGCTCGATGTACCAGTCGCAGAACTCGCTCCAGAAGAAGTCGTAGAGCGCACGGGCAACCTCGCCGAACTGGAACGCATCGGCGCCGGCTGCGCGAGCGGCATCAACGTCGAGCCCGAGGTCGACCGTCTCGGCAAGCGCGGCGAGGCGTGAGAGGATCCAGCGGTCGGCGACCGTCTCGGCAACAGGAGGGCCAGGTACGTAGCTGTCGCCCACGTTCATGAGCACGAAGCGGCTCGCGTTCCAGATCTTGTTCGCGAAGTTGCGCGAGGAGGCCAGCTTCTCCTCGGCGAACTTGATGTCCTGGCTGCCGGTGGTCTGGAGCATGAGGCCGAAGCGCATACCGTCCGCGCCGTAGTGCTTCATGAGGTCGAGCGGGTCGACGCCCGTGCCGAGCGACTTGCTCATGCGCTTGCCCTCGGCGTTGAACACCGTGGGGTGGATGATGACGTCGGTGTACGGGATGTCTCCCGCGAACTTGAGCCCCTGCATGATCATGCGCGCAACCCACAGGAACAGGATGTCGCGCGCCGTTGAGAGCACGTTGGTGGGATAGAAGTAGTCGAGCTCGGGCGTCTCATCGGGCCAGCCGAGCGTGGCAAACGGCCAGAGCGCCGAGGAGAACCAGGTGTCGAGGACATCCGGATCCTGGCGAACCGCGCCGCCGCACGTCGGGCATGCGGTGATGTCAGTCTCGCTCGCGCTCATCTCGCCGCATGCGTCGCAGTAGTACACCGGGATCTGGTGACCCCACCAGAGCTGGCGAGAGACACACCAGTCGCGGATGTTCTCCATCCAGTGGAAATACACGTTCTCCCAGCGCTCGGGGTGGAAGCGCACGCGCCCGTCTCGGACGCACTCGATGGCCGGAGCCGCGAGCGGCTTCATGTCGACGAACCACTGGTCCGAGAGCCACGGCTCTACCACGGTGTGACAGCGGTAGCAGTGCCCAACGGAGTGGACGTGATCCTCGACCGCCACGAGCAGCCCGGCGGCGTCAAGGTCGGCCACGATGCGCTTACGGGCCTCATAGCGGTCGAGCCCCTCGTACTGCACGCCCTCGGCAGTGATGGTCGCGTCTGCGGCGAGCACGTTGATCTTCGCGCAGTCGTGCCGCTCCCCTATCTCGAAGTCGTTCGGGTCGTGCGCCGGCGTGACTTTCACGGCACCGGTGCCGAACGCGGGGTCGATGTACTCATCGGCGACGATGGGAATCTCTCGGCCGAGGAGTGGCAGCACGACAGTCGCCCCCACGAGGTCGCGGTAGCGATCGTCTTCGGGATGGACGGCCACGCACGTGTCGCCGAGCATCGTCTCCGGACGGCTGGTTGCAACGACCACATGGTCGCGACCCGCCACCGCCTGCTTGAGCGGGTAACGGAGATGCCAGAGGTGGCCGTCGAGCTCCTCGTGTTCGACCTCTATGTCCGAGAGTGCCGTCGCGCAGCGCGGGCACCAGTTGATGATGCGCTTCCCGCGGTAGATGAGCCCCTCGTTGAAGAGCTGAACGAACACGCGCTTGACCGCGCGCTGATACGCCTCGTCCATCGTGAAATGCTCATCCGCGTAATCGCATGAGCAGCCCATCGCCTTGAGCTGGCTGATGATGGTGGAGCCGTGCTCGGCACGCCACTCCCAGCAGTGCTCGATGAACTTCTCTCGCCCCACGTCATACCGGGTAAGCCCCTCGGCAGCGAGCTTCTGCTCGACTTTGTTCTGCGTTGCGATGCCGGCGTGGTCGGTGCCGATGATCCAGCGTGTGGGGCGGCCGGTCATTCGTGAGCGGCGAATCACGACATCCTGGATGGTGTTGTTGAGCGCATGACCCATATGGAGCGAGCCGGTGACGTTTGGCGGCGGGATGACGATGGTGAACGGCGCCGCACCAGGCACGACCTTCTGGCCGAAGTAGCCGCCTTCGGTCCACGCGGCAAAAATCGCGCCTTCGACTGAATCCGGTTCGTACGCCTTCGGCATCTCGCTCATGCGGTGACTCTTCCCTTCCAGGGTTGGACAGGAGTCGATTCTAAGTGAAACCCGTGAGCGCGGCTATTCGGCACCCTTCACAGCGTCCGACGATTCGCACGTCGCAACCCCAGGGGGTATGTGAAAGGTGTCACATACGACCGATACTGGAGCAAGGGAGCCCCGCTCGAGAGGTTGAGACATGGCGGACTGCGAGTGCCTGGCCAGTTGCATCTTCTTCAATGACCAGATGGCCGATATGCCGACGATGTCTGACATCATCAAGCAGCGGTACTGCCGGGGAAGCAACTCCCAGTGCGCGCGTCACATGATCTTCCGCACGCTTGGACGGCCGAGCATTCCCGCGGACCTCTATCCGAGCCAGATCGAGCGTGCCGAGGAGATCGTCGCAGCAGGCTAAGGTCAACCGGTCGCACACAGAAAGGAGGGGCTCACAGTGAGCCCCTCCTGTGCGTTCCGGCCTGGCGCCTACGCTGATGCGTCGGCCGCGTCCGATTCGGTCAGCGACATGAGCGGCGAGCCGCCGCCGTCAACGACCTCACGCGTGATGGTCACGCTGCGGACATCAGTTCGGCCCGGCAGGTCGTACATAAGGTCCAGTAGCAGCGACTCGAGTATGGAGCGCAGTCCGCGGGCACCCGTCTGACGCTTGATCGCCTGAACGGCGACGGCGGTCAGGGCGTCAGAGGTGAACGACAGCTCCACGCCCTCGAGCGAGAAGAGCCGCTGATACTGCTTGACGAGCGCGTTCTTGGGCTCGGTCAGAATGCGCACCAGCTCATCCTCACCGAGTTCCTCGACATGCGCGACGACCGGGATCCGGCCGATGAACTCGGGGATGAGCCCGAATCGGTGCAGGTCCTCGGGGAGTGCCTGCGCCAGTAGGGTGCCGGTGTCGTGCTTCGTCGCATCTGTCAGATCGGCGCCGAAACCCACGCCCTTCTTCCCGATGCGGTCCGCGATGATCTTCTCAAGCCCGACGAACGCGCCGCCGAGGATGAAGAGCACGTTGGTGGTGTCGATCTTGATGAGCTCCTGCTGCGGGTGCTTGCGTCCGCCCTGCGGGGGTACTGATGCCTCGGTGCCCTCGAGGATCTTGAGCAGCGCCTGCTGCACGCCTTCACCGGAGACATCGCGGGTGATCGACAGGTTCTCGGCCTTGCGGGCGATCTTGTCGATCTCGTCGATGTAGATGATGCCGACCTCGGCTTTGGCGGTATCGAAATCCGCCGCCGTGATGAGCTTGAGCAGGATGTTCTCAACATCCTCACCGACGTAGCCGGCCTCGGTGAGCGTGGTTGCATCGGCGATGGCGAACGGCACTTTCAGGATGCGCGCCAGCGTCTGAGCCAGGAGCGTCTTACCGCAGCCGGTCGGGCCGAGAAGCATGATGTTGCTCTTCGCGATCTCAACATCGTCGGTGCCTTCGCATGGGGCGCAGCGAACGCGCTTGTAGTGGTTGTAGACGGCGACCGCAAGGGTCTTCTTCGCCAGGTCCTGTCCAACCACGTACTCGTCCAGCGTTGCGAGAATCTGGCGCGGGGATGGAAGCTCGTCGGGACCGGCAGGCGTCCACTCCTCGACCTGGTCCTCGTCGACGATGTCGTTGCACAGATCGACACACTCATCGCAGATGTAGACACCCGGACCCGCAATAAGCTTGCGGACCTGGTGCTGCGGCTTGCCGCAGAACGAGCAGATGAGGTGCTCTGTGTTGCTGTTATCGCGGCGGTCCACGGTCACCTAGCCCTCACTGACGGGACGGTGCTCCATGATCGCGTCGACGAGGCCGTACGCAGCGGCCTCGGCGCCGGTCATGATGTTGTCACGCTCGGTGTCGAGATGGATCTTCTCCACCGTCTGGCCGGTATGCTTAGCCAGTATCTCGTCGAGCGTGGCACGCATGCGAAGCATCTCTTTGGCCTGGATCTCGATGTCGGTCACCTGGCCCTGTGTGCCGCCCCACGGCTGATGGATCAGCACGCGGCTGTTCGGCAAGGCGAATCGCTTGCCAGCGGTGCCAGCCGCAAGCAGCACAGCTGCCATCGAGGCGCACTGGCCGATGCAGATCGTGCTCACGTCGCAGCGGATGTACTGGATGGTGTCGTAGATCGCCATGCCCGAGGTGACAGAGCCACCGGGCGAGTTGATGTAGAGGTTGATGTCCTTCTCGGGATCGTCGCTCTCAAGGTGCAGGAGCTGTGCGATCACGAGGTTTGCGATGACGTCATCGATCTCGTGGCCGAGGAACACCACGCGCTCGTTGAGCAGACGCGAAAAGATGTCGAACGAACGCTCGCCGCGCGAGGTCTGCTCGACAACGATGGGAACGAGTCCCTTGGCGTTGTGATCCATACCTACTCCTCTTCGGCCTTGGCTGCCTTGGCGCTCTTGCGCTTGGGTGCGGCCTTCTTGGCCTTCTTCTCGGCGGGTGCATCGGCGGCAGGCTCGTCATCGAGGAGCTCAACGTTGGCGAGCAGCCACTCAAGCGCTTTGTGGTGGACGATGCTCTCCTTGACGATCGGGGTGGCACCGGCCTCACGCAGGTTCTCAAGCGTCTGCGCCACGGCATCCTGGTCGCCACCGGCAATCTCAAGCACCGCTTCGTCGAAGTCGGCATCCGTGATCTCCAGACCCTTCGCGCGGAAGAGCGCCTCAAGAGCGAGCTCCTCCTTCACGCGCAGGGCAGCCTGCTCGGAGATGTCAGCCTGAATCTGCGCGATTTCGACGCCGGTCGCCTGCGCGTAATCCGGAAGCGTGATGTTGCGCTCCTGCAGGCTCTCGAAGAAGTCACGGGTCATGCTTGATGTGCGCTGCTTGATCATGGCCTCGGGCACCTCGCCATCAAGGCGCGACGCGATGAGCTCGCGAGCCAGCAGCTCCACGCGACGCATATGGCCGAGGGCCTTGCTCTCGTCGAGCTTGCGACGCATGTCGTCGCGCATCTCCCCGAGTGTGTCGAACCCACCGACGCTCGCGGCGAACTCGTCGTTAAGCGCCGGCATGATCTTGGCCTTGACCTCATGAACGGTGATCTCGAAGCGGGCCTGCTTGCCAACGAACTCCTCGTTGGCCGACGTGTCAGGAATCGCGAACTCCGCGACGACACTGTCGCCAGCCGAAGCGCCGATAAGGGCTGCGTCGAACTCGGCGGGCATGAGGCCGCGGCCCATCTCGAAGAGGTACTTATCGAC
Organism: uncultured Coriobacteriia bacterium; assembly: GCA_927439865.1. Classification (GTDB taxonomy): domain Bacteria; phylum Actinomycetota; class Coriobacteriia; order Anaerosomatales; family Anaerosomataceae; genus UBA2286. The sequence goes on from CAKMKD010000076.1 coordinate 13,597, forward strand.
GGTATTGCCGTCGTAGCTCTCACCATCGACTGTGCCGACGAAAGACAGCAACACGAAGTCATCCGCGGCAACGGGGCCCTCTGAGGTCTCAACCGTCGCGAATCGCTCACGGACGTTCTCGATCTCGGCGTCGAGTTCGGCCTCGGTCGTGGTCTTAGACCCTGCTTGAACCTTGAGGTCGTCACTCGAGGTCAACGCGAGTTCCGGGCGCACTGCTATCTCGGCCGCGTATGTGAAGGACTCACCCTTGACGAGGCCGTCGAGCTCACCCATGTCGGGCGACTCGATGGGCCGCAGGCCCTCAGCGTCAATCGCCACAGCGTAGGAGTTATCGACGATTTCTTCCTGCGCCTCGGCGAGCACGGCCTCGGGGCCGACGTGGGAGTCGATGATAGCGCGGGGCGCCTTGCCCGGACGGAATCCCGGAATGTGCAGCTTGCCCGCGACGTCACGGTAGGCCTTCTCGATTGCAGCGTCGACATCGGCTGCCGGGATGGTCACGGTCAGACGAACGAGGTTGCCTTCCAAACGCTCGACAGTGGTTTCCAACGATCCTCCATGTGTACGGTTACGTGCATGTTTTCGGCGGCCGTCATCGGCAGCACTGGTGCGGGCGAGAGGATTCGAACCTCCACGAGTCGCCTCACCGGGACCTAAACCCGGCGCGTCTGCCATTCCGCCACGCCCGCCCGGTCGACAAGCCAAGAGTCCATGATAGCAAAAAGGCCGCCGCCGAGGCGTCGACCTTCCGAAGAATCGATGGTGGGCCGTGCAGGGATCGAACCTATGACCTTGGGATTAAGAGTCCGACCATGTCCGCTGGTCAGTGTATCTGTTTGGATTTCGTTGTCCACCGGTGCCATGTGAAATGCAGTTCAAGGGCTGCCTGACAGAAGGAAAGCGAGAATTGACTGGCGGCGGGTTGTAAGATGTCAAACATGCCTCGAGGCGACTGCCTTCACGAGCGCCAACACAAACAGAAGGATCACGAATGACCGTCGTTTGCACGATCGGCTATGAAGGGCTCACGGCCGAAGAGTGGATTGAGCTGCTCAAGACAAGTGAGATCGACGTTGTTGTCGATGTGCGAGACGTGCCCCAAAGCCGAAAGCGTGGGTTCTCAAAGTCGAAGCTCAAGGAGGCCTTGGACACCGCCGGCATCTCCTACGCCCACTATGGCGAACTGGGAAACCCACGCAAGTGGCGCCAAGACCTAAACGCCGGACTCGATTTCCGATCATTCGCAAAGCGGTTTAACGGCCTCATGGACCAAAAGGCCGACACGCTGGAAGATCTGTACGAGAGTATCCGAGGCAAACGGGCATGCCTGATCTGCTACGAAGCGGATCCCGCCGCATGCCATCGGAGCCTTATCGCTAACAGACTGCGTATGACGCACCCCGACGACGTGGAGGTCGAGCACCTTCGTCACAACTAGTGGAACCAAGCAGATTCTGGTCACAGCGAAGGCCTACCCGAATCTGAGCAGCAAGTACGACGAGACCGTCTGCACGGCAGGCATCGATCTTGATACCGGCCGCTTCATCCGCCTGTGGCCTGTTCGGTTCCGCTACCTACCCAAACGCCAGCGCTTCAACAAGTGGGACATCATCGAAGTCCCGGTATCGCTCAAGCGTGACGATCCCCGAGGGGACACCTACGTTCCTGAGATGGATCGCCTGATCATTGTCACCAAACGCCTCGGCCAACTGCCCTCTGGCAAGGTGAACTGGAAACCACGCAATGACCTCGTCTTGCCGATGGTGTCGACGATGGAGCTTCTCGATGTACAGGCCAAGGAGTGGAAGGGTTCTCTCGGCGTCGTGCGTGCGATAAGCCCCAAGTTGAGATGCGAACCCACGGATGACGAGTGGGACGCAAGAGGTGAAGCGCTCCTCAACCGGATGACGCTTTTCGGCGAACAACCCAAGCCCCTCGACAAGATCCCATGGGCGTTCAAGTACCGGTACAGATGCTCTGACGGTTGCTCCGCCACCGGTCATCATCAGCAAGTGCTCGATTGGGAGATGGCCGAGCTGTACCGGAAGGAAGTGACTCGTCTAGGAACGACGGACGCAGCAAGAGACTCGGTTCTCTTCAAGTACAACGAGCAGAGGGGGCCGGAGGTCTGCGACGTCCACTTCTTCGTCGGCACACTTCGCCTCAGACCTGACCAGTACAGCATCATCGGCGTGTACCTGCCGCCATGCGTGCTTGAAACACCGACTGCGCCGGGGCAGCTTACCCTGGACTTCGGGTGACTCGGTCGAGCATCCGCAGCACAGAGCCGTGTCCTGACGACAATCTACTCGCCCCCCTCACTAAGGACTTGGACGACGAAGTCGACCGCCGCCTGGTTATAGAGGCTCGGTGTCCCTCCCGGGAGTGTGCCTTCGAATCTGAAGCGATCCTCTTGGCTCTTGCTTCTGAAGTTGTACGCCGAGTACGCCGGGTTGTCCTTCATTCCGTTGTCGGCGATTGCGCTCCAAATCCGGGGCTCGCTTGCGGTCGGGCACTGCTCTTTCACTTCATTGGCGAGCTCGCGTGCTGAGAACGGATACGCCTTCGTGAGCGTCTCTTTCACCCGCTTGATTACTTCGATGGAGTCCACGGGAACTACGTCGCCCACGAGTTTGAGCGTCTCTGCACCGTCTCGCTCATCGAACTCGCCTTCCTTGATGAACTTGAGCTTCGACGCGAGCGCCTCATCGACAACGAGGATGGTTGCGTCGTTTTTCTGGATGAGAGACCGTTCGGTGTCGAGAATGGCGGCATTCTGCGGCCCCGCCTTGCTGATCTTGCTCATGAGGTCCATCCACTGCCCGTTGTTCGCCTCAATGCGGCCAGCAATGATGCTTTCGAGTTCGCTGTACTGGATGCGTTGAGTACGGCCCCCATACCGGTAGTAGATGTCACCGCTTCGCAGTACCGGGCCCGCACCCTCGTCCCGGCGAGCAATGACCGGCTTAGCGTGAGAAGCGAAGACTCTGAACACTGCAAAGGCAAGCGAATCGACGTGAATCGTGGCCATGTCCCATGAGATGCTCGGTGAGAACAGCTCTATCAGGTGACCAGTGACCCTCTCGGGGTCCAGCTTCTCCCACTGCTCGAGCGTGGGTCCAGATAGCCCGACGAGCTTACGTGGCGAGTCCTTAACACCGAAGACGAGGTAGCCTCCACGATTGTTGGCAAAGGCGGCGAAATCCCGGTAATAGTCAGCAAGGTTGGCCAAGTTGAACCGCGCCTTGAACTCGAGCTCCTGCCCCTCCCGGTGGAACAGGCGACCGTTGCGAACTCGGAGCAGTTCCCGCATCTCGTTCTCATTGATCAAGAGATGCCTCCTCCTTGGCGAATCTGCGCCATGTCATATCGGTCACCAGAACCCCCATCGGAATGCGCCCGCTCGCCGTCACTAAGCGGTAATCAGTCCAGTCTAGTGGACTTCCGTCTCGGCAATGACCACGGGATTCACTATCCCCATGATTATGCAGCTAGGGCCTGACATGATCGCGCCGTTCTCCTGCTGGGCACCGGTAGCGCCCGCTCAAGTCGGCCATAGATTGCACGAGTCTCCATTCCGAGCCATTTCTCCAGATCCGCAATGGCAGCTTCCTCTTCGCCAGGGAGCAGCCACCCATAGATGTTCAAAGTCGTGGAAGCATCCGCATGTCCGGCAACAGTTTGAACGTATTTCACACTCCGCCCGCTTGCAAGCATTTGAGAACAGAATTGATGTCGAAGATCATGCAGCCTGAGAGCCGGAAGGCCGGCTTTCACCCTCGTGGGCTGGTGGACCCTCGAGTAGAAGTTGCTCGCATCGATGGGCTTTCCCTCAGGAGTCACGAACACCAGGTCGAGCACATTTTCAGGTCTGTGGACGAGATGCTCCCTGAGTGCCTTGATCGTCGGCGCTGGAATCGGGATCTTCCGCTGAGCGCTGTCCGTCTTCAGGTCCTCAAGATGACCTTTGACGAGCTGCCGTCGAACATGGACGAAGCCGGCATCAAGATCAAAATCGGATACTACGAGTCCCCATCCTTCTGATCTTCTTAAGCCTGTCGTTACCAGCAGTAGATAGAAAACGCGCCATTCCACCGGTGCCGACGCGATTAACTTCGCTACCTCCTGAGGAGTCAGGGGTCTAAATAAGCGCTTGCGCACCTTGGGCAGAGCCAGCCTCGTTCTCCTGGTAGGCAGCCGGTCGATCATGTCCCAGTCGATTGCGACTTTGAACACCATCTTGGCGATTGTGATCGTCTTGCGAACTGTGCTCGCCGAGTACGAGAGCGACAACCCCGACACGGCCTGGTCGATATCCATGCGGGTCACGTCTCCAACGAACTTCTTGCCGATGTATGGCTTCAGGCGTCGAATCGCCTTCAAGTAGTCCTCGTGTGTCGACGGCTTCACCGAGGACAGACCCTCGAGCCAGCGCTGTGATAGCGCATCGAAGCTGATCTGCTCCCGCGCTGGCCTAGGACGTGCAGCCTCCCCCGTCCTCAGCCGCTTCTTGGCGTCGAACTCCGCCTCTTCGGCGTCTTGCAGTCGGTCGAACGTGTTGACATACAGGCTCCGCTTGGCGACCGAGTCCCAGACATAGACCTGAAACCTCATACGTCCCTTCTGGTCAATCCGCTTCTTGATAGACACAGTCAGACTCCTTTCACAACGAAAGAACGCCCGCCAAGAGGCGAGCGTCCGTCATCGGATCGGTGCGATCCCTACCTAGGGCCTCGCACCTTCTTTGCCTTGCCTAACCTCGGTGAGTCCACGGCCAATTCTATTTGGGGTAGGGGCATCCCTTTACTACGTAGCTCACGAGTCATGTGTAGATCAGCTATTACATAATCACTTGGGCTGTCGGTGTCTTCAATCGTGATGCGAGCGCCCTGCCCGGAGTCCGGTACACGGTAGGTGCGTAGTTCGGTGATCAGATTCCCCACAGCAGGAGATGCGTTCCATACGTCTATGGGATCGAGGCTTGGAGTGTCGTGCACCAGTATGTGGGTGTCAATGACGATGTGAAGTTGACCCCTCTGCGCCGATTTGAAACTGACCCCCTTAGCCAGCCGGCGTCGTGACGATGCCGGCCTTCTTCTTGTCTTTCAGGCGATAGCTCTCGCCCTTGATAGAGATGGTCGTCGAGTG
>CAKMKD010000077.1 GCA_927439865.1 uncultured Coriobacteriia bacterium
GTATCAGCGGCAAGACAGAGAAGTCGCTGAGCGCGGCTGGAGAGGTGGAGTGGGGAGTCACGTTGCCCGAGGATAAGGGCACGATCGTCGTCACCCGCGATGGCGACAGCATCTACAACGCCGAGCTTCTCAAGATCCTCGGCTTTGAGTGGCGGGAGCTTATCCTGCGCTCGCAGGTCGTTGATCACCTTCAGCACCGCTTCGTCGACCGCGAGGATCTTGCCGCCCATGTTCGCCGCGATTGCTTGCGGCGGGCCGTTGGGGTCCTTCATGTTCGGCACACTCGTGCGAGCGGTCTCCACGAGGATCCGCTTGATGTCGCCGGCGTTGAGCTTCGGGTTGAGCGACTTGAGAATCGCTGCGGCTGCCGTCACATGTGGTGCCGAGAAGCTGCTGCCGTCCTGCTCCTCTGCGCCCCCGCCTGCCTTGATGCCAACAACCGAGTCGGATCCCGGCGCGCCGAGCGTGATCTCGTAGTCCTCGGTAGCCTTGTCGGCGTAGGTCGCTGTCTTCCCGTCTTTGTCGAGCGCTCCCACGGTGATCATGTTCGGGAGCGGTAGACCGCTCGGGTAGCGCTTGGATCCGTCCATGTCGGCGCCACCGTTGCCGCCGGAGCAGACGAAGAGCACGTCCGGGTTGTCCGCCGCCATCTTCGTGAAGAAGCGCTTGTAGGTCTCAACATCTTTCGGGTCGGCGTTGCTATTGCCCCACGAGCAGTTGATGACCTTCGCGCCATTCTCGATCTGCTTCGTGATGGCCACAAGTGAGCCGATCGAATAGGACTTGCCGTCGTACCACACCTGCTTGGTGGGATCGTCGGGGTCCGGCGTGGTGGTGGTGTCGCCATATTTGCCGCCGTACTGGTTGACCATCGAAATCGTGAGCTTCTTGCCGAGTGGTCCGGCGATTCCTGAAGGCCCGCCGTTGTCGGGGTTGCCGCCGATGATGGTGCTCACGGCGGTGCCGTGGCTTCCGGCCTCGTTCGTTGTGCCGTCCTTGCGTTTGCCCGCGCTGGTAAGCTCGCCCGCATCTTTGTCGGGGAACTCCACATTCACGCTGCCTTCGAACTCATTCTCGGCGCCTTCGCCCGGCATGTAGATCCCGTCGTCGACGACCCCCACCTTCACGTCGTTCAGGTCGAGGCCAGCACCTTTAATGTAGTTCCACGCCTTGTCGACACCGACGGCCTTGTAGCCGTCACCGGCGCCTCCGCCGTAGATGGGATCGTTATAGGGACTCTGTCGCACGCCCCAGATTTCTGCGTCCGAGTAGACCTGCGTGAGCGGGTAGGCGTAGTCGACCTTCTCGGCAGACTCAGCAGCCGAGATCGCGTCCACGAGATCCGCCTCGGTGGCGCCGCCGAATTCGACCTGATAGAGGTTCACATACGACACTTCGCCGACGATCGTGCCGCCGACAGCGGTCGCTGCCTTCTCGGCGTCCTTCCGCGACGCACCGTCCACCATGACCATCGCCAGGTGGTCCGCCGGCACCTCGCCCCACTCGTCGGTCGTGATGAGCTTGGCCCGATCAGGAACCGTGGATTCTGCGGTTCCGAGCGACGGCCCGTCGCTGCCGCCTGCCCCCATACCGAGGAAGTACCACGCTGCGGTGCCGCCGCCGATGAGCACGACGACGAGCGCCACGATGACGGCGATGAGCGCGCCACGCTTCTTGCGCGGAGGCTGCTGTGGCTGTGGCTGTGGCGCATACGCGGTCTGTGTAAGCGGCACGGTTGCCGCGACCGGCGCCGCTCCCGCCGGGAACAGCCCCGGTACCTTGTTCGCGGGCATCCACTCGGGCAGCGTCGGGTGCCACACCAGGTCCGTGGGCGGCACAACGCCGTCACGTGCAAGCGCGAAGAGCTGCTCCCACGAATACGGGCCGCCCTGCGCCCCGGTCGGATCATTCGGTCGCCGCACGAGCCATCCCGTGTCCATGCCCGGCATGTTGGTCATCGTCGCCTCCCCTGGCGTTACCCTGCCCCCGGTGGGCGTGCCCACCCGCGCCTTCATGCTATGCGTCAGTAAGGCGCACCTCAAGGACTTGTGTGCGTTCTTCCGCCGGTCGGCGCGTAGTGAATGACGAGCGTTATCCTCGCAGTAGCGTGTCCTCCCGCAGCGGAGTAGCATCTGCTCTAGGGAGCACGACTAAGGGGGAGCTATGCCGAGGAATCGTTCGATCGCGCTGTTCGTCGTTCTCGCGTTGCTGCTGGGGGGAGTCTCGGGCTGCAAGAGTGGCGGCTCCACGTCCGCCGACGTCCCGGGCAAGACCGCGCTTCCTGCGGCGTTCACCGCGGCCGGTGACGGCTCTGAGCTTGCAATCACCGCCGATGGCGGCGGCATCGCGGTCGACACCGGCGACGCGAAAGCCGCCGTCTACGTGCCTGCAGGCGCCGCTGCAGCCGGCACCACCTGGAAGGTCATCCCGCTTGCCTCGGCACCCAAGCTGGCCGAGAAGGCCCTCTGCCCTGGCATCTACGTCGACACGGCTGGCAAGGAGCCGAGCGAACCGTGCTCGGTCGGTTTCTCGCTTCCCGGCACCGCATCGCCCGACGCCTGCATCGTAAAGCTTGCCGAGGACGGCTCAATCGCCGAGGTCATGGCCACCACGCGCGTGGAAGCCAACGGCCGTACGCTGCTCACTGCCTACGTTGACGCCTTCTCTCCGTACACCACCTCCGAGGAAGACGCTGCGGCACGCGATCAGGCGTTCGTCGATCGCGCGAAGGCGAAGGGCCAGCGTGTCGACTGGACCATCAAGGCCGGCGGCAACGAGACGCAGACGAATCAGGGCTGGACGTTCGAGTACGAGCTCGACCTGTTCGCATCCGGTGGCGACGTTGGCATGGGCGGCATCTACAACGGTCACGGCTACCTGTCGATCAAGGGCGAGTACAAAGAGAACATGGGCATCGTCCAGGGCTTCGGCAAGATCTCCGGTGTTGGCCGAGACGAGAAGCTGAAGTTTGTGATCGTTGACGCACCGCTGGCCGATCTGCTGACGGGTGAATCTGTCGGCGATCCGATCATTGCCGGCATGGGCGTTATGCAAGCGAAGGGGATGGGGTCGCTCAATATGTCGGCGGTCGCACCGAACGCGCAGGCGCAGTACGACAAGAACAACATAGAGGGCTCGGACCCCGTGCCGTTCAAGATCGAGATAGCCGGCGAGGACGTGAAGATCTACATCGACAACGTCGGCATCTTCCCCGGGAAGATCCTGCGCACCACGAAGTAGTCGACGCCCGCGGCTCTGGCGCTTCGCAGCCTTGTACGGCATACTTACCCGCGTGTCCGTTGGGAAGCGGGCGCTGGCGCTCCGCCATGCTAGGCGGTGAGCCCGGTCCGGGAGCGGCAGAGATGAGTCCGCGGGACCGATCTTCGCAAGGAGCCAATCACATGGCTGGAATCGTGCTTGTTGGCGCCCAGTGGGGCGACGAAGGCAAAGGCAAGATCACCGACCTCATCGCCGACAATTTTGATTTCGTCGTGCGCTTCCAGGGCGGCAACAACGCAGGCCACACCGTCATTCACGCCGGTCGCACGCTCAAGCTGCACCTGATTCCCTCGGGCATCATGTATCCGCATATCACGCCGATCATCGGCAACGGCTGCGTCATCGATCCGAAGGTCCTCATCGAGGAGATGGATCGCCTCGAGGCCGACGACATCTCCACGCACCGGCTGTTGATCAGCTGCAACGCGCACCTCATCATGCCGTACCACCGCGACCTCGATGGCGCGAGCGAACGTCGCCTCGGCGCGAACGAGATCGGCACCACTCGGCGAGGCATCGGCCCGGCGTACATGGACAAGGCGTCGCGGATGGGCTTGCGCATCCAGGACTTGCAGGACGAGCACATCCTGCGCAAGAAGCTCGAAGCCGCGCTGCCCGAGAAGAACGACATCCTCTCCAAGCTCTACGACATGCCGACGTATACCGTCGAGCAGATCGCCGAGGAGTACCTCGCGTACGCCGAGCGTATCAAGCCGCATATCGCCGAGACATCCGCGATCATCAACCGCGCGCTCAAAGCCGACCAGTGGGTGCTCTTCGAGGGCGCCCAGGGCACGCTTCTCGACCTCGATCACGGCACGTACCCGTTCGTGACCTCGAGCTCGCCCACCGCTGGCGGTGCGTGCACCGGCGCGGGCGTGGGCCCGAAGGCGATCGACCGGGTCCTCGGGATCGCGAAGGCGTACATCACGCGAGTGGGCTCCGGCCCATTCCCGACCGAGCTCTTCGATGAGACCGGCGACCTGCTCACACAGGTCGGCGGCGAGTACGGCACCACGACCGGCCGCCAGCGCCGCTGCGGCTGGTACGACGCCGTCATCGTTCGCAACGCCGTTCAGGTCAACGGTCTGACGGACCTCGCGATCACGAAGCTCGATGTCCTCTCGGGCATGGAGACCATCAAGGTGGCGGTCGCCTACGAGTACGAGGGCCGGCGCTTCAACGACTTGCCGTGCCACCAGACGGTCTTCCATCACGCGAAGCCGGTCTACGAGGAGCTTCCCGGCTGGACCGAGGACATCACCGGCTGCCGTACCTTCGAGGAGCTTCCGAAGAACGCGCGCGACTACATCACCTTCATCGAGGACCTTGCCGAGACGCCGGTCTCGATTATCGCTGTCGGCCCGAGCCGCGAGCAGACGATCATGCGGCGGTGGCCGGACCGGTACTAGGCGCGCGTGGACACGATCGACCCCACGAACAATAATGGTGTCTGAGGCCTCCTAGGGAAGCCTCTCGGTACACGTATGCCGTTCAAAGGGGGTCGTCATGGGGCGCCGCTTCTGGTGCGTGCTTCTCACCGCAGTGCTCGTCTTCTCCTTCCCGCTGGCTGTGTCGCCTGCCTCGGCGGTCTCGGCGGACTATCCGCTCGTGACCGCAGCCCGCGGCGAGGGGAGTCCGGTCATCTACGGCGACAAGGTTGTATGGGTGGACGGGCGCAACGACCCAAACGGGACCACCGGCAACCTCGACATCTACATGTATGACTTTGGGACGAACACGGAATCGCAGCTAACGTCGAACACCGCCGAGCAGAACAACACTGACCTCTGGGGCGACTGGGTCGTGTACTGCGACTATCGCAACGGCCAAAGCAACGGCGACATCTTCGTCACCAACGTGGTCACGGGCGAAGAGAAGGCCATCTGCACGAACGAGTCTGCGCAGGCGCGTCCGCGCATCTCGGGCGACATCATCGTGTGGGAGGATTTCCGCGACGACAGCAACGGCGACATCTTCGGCTACAACATGGCCACTGAGATGGAGTTCAAGGTGCCCGATGTCGGCTCCGAGCGCTTCCCGGATGTCTACGGCGACAAGGTCGCGTTCTACAGGGGATCCATGGCGACTGTGTACGACATCTCAGAGGCGTCCACCACCCTGATGGGCCCCATGTACGAGTACATCGAAATGGCGGCCAGCTCGGTCATCTACGATCACTACGACGGCGACACCGGGGTTAAGTCCCTGCGGATGTACAGCTTCGTCACAGAAGAGGAGTACATTCTCTCGCTTGCCCACGCGCCGTACATCGGCGAGCGCATGTTCTCATGGGACGGAACGACCTTGCTCTACACGTCCGAGGAGGCTGATTTCAACCTCTACGGCAAGAACATCGTGCAGAACGAGGAGTTCACCGTCTCGGCCGTCGCCGGCGTAGATGAACTTGAGCCCGCAATCTCAGGCTCCACCTACGTCTGGCGTGACTCCCGTAATCGGAACGGGTCGAACTACTACGATCTGTACACCAACCGGTTCATACCGGGTGCGATTCCGGTGACAACGGCCACCGGAATTCCTACAGACTGGGTGAACACAGATGTTGAGGTCACGCTGGAGGTAACCCCAACGGCGTCGACGATTTACTACTACCAGTACGGCTGGGGCACAGAAACCTACTCCGGGCCAATCCAGTTCGGCACGTTCGAGGGCGTCAACTCGCTCGAATACTGGGCGCAAAACAGCTTCGGCGAGGAAGTGCACCACACCGCCGAGATCAAGATCGACAAGAGCGCGCCGGAGACAGGAATCTCCATGAATCACCCGAGCGTTCCCTACGTCGGATCGGCCAGTATTGCGCTCGATCCCACTGATGCGTACTCAGGCGTTGCGACCACGTTCTGGAGAATCGATTACGGCACGTGGCGGCGCGGCACCCAGATCGACTGCAGTACCGTTGGCCTTCACACGATTCAGTACTTCTCGGTAGACAACGCCGGGAACACTGAGAGCCTGACGGGGACGACTTTCTCGGTCACTCCCAATGCCTCGCCGGTGTTCACGCCAGTGCAGGCCGGGGATCGGTACGGTACCTCGATCGAGATCTCCAAAGACGCGTTCCCCGACGGCATCACCGGGGCCGACTACCAGGGATACAAAACGTGCGTACTCGCCACCGGCGAGAACTGGCCGGATGCGCTCGGCGCGTCGTCTCTTGCAGGAGCGCTTGGGGGGCCGGTTCTGCTCACCAAGACCGCGTCGCTACCCTCGGCCGTGGGGGCCGAGGTCCAGCGGCTCGGGGCGACACGTGTGATCATCATCGGCAGCACATCCGCCGTCTCCACAGCAGTCAGAAATGCTGTTGCGGCGACCCCGGGCGTAACCCGCGTGGAGAGACTCGAAGGCACCGATCGCTATCTGACGGCCACGAAGGTCGCCTCGGCGACGGTCGATGCGCTCGGTACGCTCTATGACGGCTCGGCGTTCGTGTCTACCGGACTCAATTTCCCCGATGCCCTTGGCGCAGCACCGATCGCGGCCCACAAGGGATGGCCGGTCTACCTGATGGGCGGCAGAGGTGATGCTGCGGTCGCGGCCGCAATGGATGCCCACGGCGTCACGAAGGTGCACATACTGGGCAGCATCGCGGCCGTTCCGGACTCGGTAAAGACGACCATCAAAGCCGGAACCGGTCTCGGCGATGCCGCGTTCATCCGACTGGAGGGCGCCGATCGTTACGGCACTGCAGCCGCTGTGGCACAGTACGGCGTCGACTACTGCAACATGCGGTGGGACGGCGTGGCTCTGGCCACTGGCGCGGCGTTCCCGGACGCGCTGTCCGGCGGTCTGATGCAGGGGCGGTTCGGCTCAGTACTCTTGCTCACGAGCCCAACAGCGCTCAGTACAGCCGCAGAGGGGAAGCTCACGACGAACAAGGCCGTGATCGATGAGGTCCGCTACCTCGGCAGCGAGAGTGCCGTCTCGGCGGCGGTTCGCACGAAGGTGCAGTCAATCATCGACTAGCCCGAGAAGCACACTAGGCGCCGCACAGGGAGTCTCCGTGTGCGGCGCTTCTGTGTTGGCGGTGCGCTCGGCGCAACCCCTCGTCTGCTAAGATACCCCTGCTGGTACTTCAACTCGCGTCCGCGCCGGCATACGTGGACGGTGTGAGTAAGGAGAGCTCTTATGCGAATTCTTGTCGTTGGTGGTGGCGGTCGTGAGCACGCCATCGTTTCCGCACTGTCCCGCTCGGCACACAAGCCCGATCTCTACTGCATGCCCGGTAACGGTGGCACAGCGATGTTGGCCGTGAACGTGCCCGCCGAGATCGATGACCCTGCCACAATCATCACCTGGGTAGAGAACAATCCGGTCGACCTCGTCGTTGTCGGGCCCGAGGGGCCGCTCGTGACCGGTCTGGCAAACATGCTCGCCGTGGCCGGCGTCCCGTGCTTCGGCCCGAAGGCTGCAGGTGCCGAGTTCGAGGGCTCGAAGCTCTTCGCCAAGCAGTTCATGGAGCGTCACGGCATCCCGACGGCGAAGGCCGAGGGGTTTGACTCGAAGGACGAGGCGTTCGCGTACCTCGAAGAGCACGGCGCACCCGTCGTCGTCAAAGCGGACGGACTTGCCGCTGGCAAGGGCGTGACGGTCGCGTTCGAGCTCTCCGACGCCAAGCTCGCCGCCGAGATCTGCTTCAACGGTGACTTCGGTGAGGCTGGCGAGGTCGTCGTCATTGAGGATTACCTCGAAGGTCCCGAGTGCTCGCTGCTTGCGTTCACGGACGGCGAAACCGTGTTGCCGATGCTGCCAGCGCAGGATCACAAGCGCGCGCTCGACGGGGACGCGGGTCCCAACACCGGCGGCATGGGCGTGTACACACCCGTACCTTCCGTGAGCAGTGAAGCTCTCGCCGAGATGACAGCTATCCTCGAGCGCACCGTAGCCGGTATGCGCGAGGAAGGCATCGACTACCGCGGCGTGCTCTACGGCGGGTTCGTTCTCACCGCCGAGGGCCCCAAGGTCCTCGAGTACAACGCGCGATTCGGCGATCCCGAGACGCAGGTCGTGCTGCCGCTCCTCAAGACCGACCTCGTGGACGTCATGATGGCGACCGCCGAGAAGCGTCTCTCGGAGATCACGCTCGAATGGAGCGATGACGCGGCCGTATCGGTCGTTCTCGCCTCGGGCGGCTACCCTGCCGATTACGAGACCGACCTCCCCATCACCGGCATCGAAGCGGCCGAGCAGGTCGAAGGCGTGACGGTCTTCCATGCCGGCACCACAATCCAGGAATCGGGCACGCTCGTCACCAGCGGCGGACGCGTTCTCAACGTCACCGCAGTGGCGCCCACGCTTGCCGAGGCACGCACGCGAGCGTACGAGGCGGTCGAGCGCATCGACTTCTTGGCGATGCAGTACCGCACCGATATTGGGCTCAAGGCGCTCTAGGCGCCCGGGGAGGCATAGAAACGTGCTGACGGAACGGGTGCTTTCACGCGCGGTCGAGATCGCGCAGGGCTCGTACTTCTCGGACAACCCGACGCCGGTTGCTGGCCTGCCCGGGCCGGTCGAAGGCCGCCCGTACATGCTCTACGCCCACATCCCGTTCTGCGAGCGGCTCTGTCCGTATTGCTCCTTCAATCGCTTCCCGTTCCAAGAGGACCCCGCGCGCCGGTACTTCAAGAACCTGCGCGACGAGATGCGGATGATCGCCGAGAAGGGCTACGACTTCCCCGCGCTCTACATCGGCGGCGGCACCCCCACGATCCTCATCGATGAGCTCTGCGAGACGATCGACCTCGCCCGCGAGCTCTTCAACGTCCGGGAAGTCTCCACCGAGACGAACCCGAACCACCTTATCCCCGAGATCCTCGAGCCGCTCAAAGACCGTGTGCAGCGCTTCTCGGTGGGAGTGCAGTCCTTCGACGACGGCCTCTTGAAGCAGATGGACCGCTACGAGAAGTACGGCTCCGGCGCCGAGGTCCTGGAGCGTATCCAGTCGATCAACGGCTTCTTCCACTCGCTCAACGTGGACATGATCTTCAACTTCCCGAGCCAGACCGAGGCGCATCTCCTCAAGGACATCGAGATGCTCAAGGCGAGCGGCTGCAACCAGACGACCTTCTACCCGCTCATGGCGTCGCGCTCGGTCGCAACAGCGCTCAAGCGCACCGTCGGCATGGTCGACTACGGCCGAGAGGCCCGCTACTACGAGATCCTCTCGCGCGAGCTCTCGGATACGTTCGAGCATGCGACCGCGTGGACGTTCTCGCGCACGGGCGGCGGCATGATCGACGAGTACATCGTGGATTACGAGGAGTACGTGGGCATCGGCTCGGGCGCGTTCAGTTACCTCGGCGGGAAGATCTTCGTGAACACGTTTTCGCTTCGCAAGTATGGCGAGGCGATCGAGGCTGGTCACCAGGCGGTCTCGCTCGGCTGCAAGCGTTCCACCCTCAAGGACCGCATGCGGTACCGCTTCCTCATGGATCTCTTCGGTCTGAAGCTCGACAAACGCGAGTTCGCCGCCGAGTTCGGCACCACGCCCGAGCGCGGCCTCTTCCCCGAGGTGAGCTTCTTCCGCGTGGCCGGCGCGTTTGCCACCGATACCGCCGAGGAGTTCACGCTCACGCCGAAGGGCCGGTACCTCACCGTGGCGATGATGCGGCAGATGTTCGCGAACCTGAACAGCCTGCGCGACTCGGCGAGAGCCGGACTTCCCGAAGACGAGCGCCAGCTTCTTTTCGGCGACGGAGCCGCTGTCTGCGCCGACGCTGCGTGTGCTGCGGTCGAGGCCACAGAGAAGCCGCTGCCGTAAGCCACGGGCGCGGTTTGCCGAGCGATGCGCGCTCCGCTACTATTCGGAGGCATTCGCAGAAAACGCCGTCTCTAGGGGGGACTCATGGTCCGCACCACCAAGCTCGTCGCCATAGCGCTAGCCGTTGTCATGCTCTTTGCGCTCACCGGCTGCGGCGATCAGACGAAAGACGCCAACGCGGCGATTGAAGCCGCCAACGAGCAGTCGGATAAGTACACGGCTCTCGATAACGAGATATCCGCGCTCATGGACGAGGCGTCCATGGCCGACCTGACTCCTGAGGGCGTGAAGCCCGGCATCGAGGCGTTCAAGCAGGCAAACGCCAAGTTCGAAGAGCGCAAGGCCGTCATCGCCGCCATCAAGTCCAATTTTGAGAAGATCGAAGCCTACAAGGTGAGCGACGAAATCAAGACCTACGCGAAGCAGCAGGCGGAGATCGCCACAATGCTCGGCGAGATGGACGAACTCGGAATGCAGCTCGTGGCAGACACGCTTGCACTCTATGAGCTCATCGAAACAAACAGCGATGATACAGCCAGAGCCGAGGAGCTTGCCAAGTCCGTCGACGTGACCTCGCAGAAGCTCACCGAAATCGATGCCCAGGTGACCGAGAAGCAGACCGCTTCGGACAAGTACTTCGTTGACAACGGGCTCGGCGGCGAGTAGCAACTCCGCGAAAGGGGCAGCTCATGGAAAGCACACCGCTTGTAGGAATCGTCATGGGCAGCACGTCGGACATGGCTGTTATGGAGGAGTGCGGCGCACAGCTTGAGGCGCTTGGCGTACCCTTCGAGATCGTGGTGGCCTCTGCACACCGTCAGCCGGGCAAGGTGCACGACTGGGCGGCTTCGGCCGGTGATCGCGGGCTCAAGGTCATCGTCGCGGCAGCCGGCAAGGCGGCGCATCTCGGCGGCGTGGTAGCTGCGTACACGCCGCTACCGGTCATCACTGTGCCGATGAAGACGAGCGATCTGGGCGGCCTCGATTCGCTGCTCTCGATGGTGCAGATGCCAACCGGTGTTCCGGTGGCGTGCGTTGCCATCAACGGCGCGAAGAACGCCGCGATCCTCGCCACGCAGATTCTCGGCACGAGCATGCCGGAGTACCGCGACGCGATCACTGCGTACAAGCGGGAGATGGCCGAGGGCTAAGAGCGCTACTCGGTGGGCGTGCCTACCGCGAGCGCGATCGCCTCACGCACGATCGGCTTGAGCACGGTCGTTCCGCCGAGAACCCGCGGCTTGCCAGCCGTTGCTGCGTTTTGCACCAGCAGATCCGCCACGTTCGCGCTCAGCCAGCCCGGGGGCGTCAGCATCAGCACGGTGTTGAGGCGTGCCGCCATCACGCCGCCTGCGAGCGCATCCGGGAAGTTGGCGCCCGTTGCGATCGCGGCACCCTCGATGCTGAGACCGCAGTTCGCAAGCCCGTACTTCGTGATCTCGAAGCCGGTGTCGTAACGGCTGTAGCCAGCGAGGCGCCCGACGTGCTCATCACCTAGCGATGCCTTGAGATCCGCCTCGGTGCTTGTGCTCACTGCCGAGGCACTCCCGAGCACGAGCGCGCGATTCGCGCGGATCTTGGCGATCGATGCCGACGCCTCGTGTGACAGGCCGTCGCCAGGCTTGGTCAAGACGATCGGCCAAACCGATTTCGCCGCGAGCGGCGAGGCGGCAAGCGCGTCGGGGAAGTTCGCGCCGGTAGTCACGAAGACGGTGCCTGTGTAGCCGCCGGTACGCAGGTTCGCCCTGCGCACGGTTTCCTCGGCGATGCGGGCCGACGTCGCGTAGCGATCCGTGCCCGCCACACGCGTTGCACTCACGCTGGCCAGCGCATCAAGTGCCCGGAAGACGCTCGCCGAGACAGCAGGCTCCCCGCCAACGACGATCGCCTCGGTGGCGCCAAGACGCGCGATCTCCGCCGAGACAGCCGAGGGCAGTGCATCGGACTTCGTGAGGAGCACCGGGCCGCCAACGGCACCCGCGAGCGCCGAGGCGCCAAGCGCGTCGGGCCAGTTCTCGCCTGAGGCGATGACGACCGTCCCCGCACTGCCGGTCGTGAACGCGGAGCGCGACGCCGCAACGGCCGTCTTGTAGCGGTCAGTGCCCTCGATCGGCTCGATGAAGCCGGTGTAGTCGATGTTCTCGGTGATGCCATTGAGGCGATACGGGATATACGGGCTGTCCTTCGGTGCCGGACCGGGATACCACTCGACCTTCATGCCGGTGCCGTCGCCGTCTGAGACGGCGGATCCCATCTGATACTCGTAGAAGTGCGTGCGCTCTACGTTCGCCCAACCGCCGAAGATGACGGCGTGATAGTTGTACGAAACGAGCGCATCGCCTGGCTGCAGCGCTTCTTTGGTGATGCGCGTCGCGGTCTGACTCAGCGTTCGTGTCGAATACCCCGGCTTGAAGGTGTTCCATGCCATCGAGACGAAGCCCGAGCAGTCGGTCCGGTAGCCACTGCCGTATGCGACAGCCTTTCCGTCGAGATCCCGGTATGTCGTCTGGCTGTAGGGAATCACCAAGTCCACCCAGCGCTGAGCGCGCGCCATAACGAGCGATCGCGACATCGCGGCGAATGCGGGGGTGGTGGCGCCAAGCGCCATGACGAGTGTGAGTGCTACGACGGCCGTGAATCGAGCCGCCGGGCGCGGGCTGCGGACCATAGTGCGACTCCTTCAGCGTCCGGGTGCTACCCCTAGAGTATCGGCCCGAACCCCTGAAAGCTGCAACTTCGTGTGACGGGCGGCACTATCCACGCCTGGCGAGCGCCCCGATCAGTAGCTGACGACGAGCGTCGCGGCGGTCGCCTGAACCGGATAGGACTCCGCTACCGCGCCGGTGAACCAGACCTCCACAGAGTCTCCCTCGGCAAGGTCGATCGCCTTGTATCGGCCCCATCCATCGGCGCCGGCTAGCAGCACCTCGGTCTTCTCGGTTATCGCCACGGAGGCCTTGTCGAACGCGAGACCCTGGTCTGCGGGTCCCTCGACCAGAATCGAGCCGAGGCCGTTGTCGTCAAGCGTGATCGTGGTGATCGTGCCCCGAATCGACGGCTCTTCGTTCGGCGGTCCCGGCAGAAGGAAGCATGCCGAGAGCAGCAGCGCCGCTGCCACGAGCGATACGACGACGGTGATTCTTCTGCGCATGGCTGCCTCCTCGGACGGACGTTCTTGCTTGTAGGACGATTCCCCCCTGGCGGGGGTTCCAGAAAGAAATTTGGAGAAAGGTGTTGACTAGTGTGGAGTTCACAGTATTATGAGTTGAAACTAGTGTGAAGTTGATAACACTACCAAGTACACAGAACGAGGAGGTGGCGCACATGACCGACGTAGGCGAGTCGATTGTCCGGAAGTTCCAAAAGGAACTCAACTCGGGAACGGTTTCGCTGGTACTGCTTGCCATCCTCGACCAGTCGAGCGAGGCGCTTTACGGCTATCAGATCGCGAAGCGCCTTGAGGGAGCCAGTGCCGAAAGCGTGCCGGTCAAGCAGGGGACGCTTTACCCCGTGCTCCGGCAGCTCGAAGCGCAAGGGCTGCTCGGCAGCACGGTCGAGCCATCGGTGGCAGGTCCGCCCCGCCGGTACTACACCATCACGGCGGCGGGACGGGAAGTGTTGGAGCACTGGAAGGTGACGTGGTCGCGGACTCGCGATTTCGTGGACGGAACCCTGGAGGGAGGTCGTGGCTGAGATGATCGAACAGTATTTGGTTGCGTTGCGGCAGGCGCTCGCCGGCGCGGATCCGGCGCTCGTGCAAGACGCGCTCTACGATGCCGAGGAGTACCTCCGCGCCGAGCTAGCGGATAGCACGGACGAAGCAAGCTTCGCCGCTGCCGTCGAGCGCTACGGCTCGCCCGAAGAGGTTGCGCAGGCGTACCGCGAGACCGAGGTGACCGTCGCCCGTGCACTGCAGGCGCCGGCTCCGAAGGTGCCGAAAAGCAAGGTCGGCGGGTTCTTCGGCGTGCTGGTCGACCCGCGTGCGTACGGATCGCTCTTCTACCTGTTCTTCGCGTTCGTGATGGGCATCGCGTACTTCACGTTCGTATCGGTGCTGTTGCCCCTCTCGATCGGCCTCATCCCGGTGTTCGTGGGATTGCCGCTGCTTGTCGGGTTCTTCGCGGCGGTCAGGGCGATCTCGCTTGCCGAGGGCCGCGTGGTCGAGTCGATGCTCGGCGTGCGTATGCCGAGACGGCCGAGGACCGCGTTTGTGAAGGGCGATTGGGTTTCGCGGGTGAAGGTCTGGTTCACCGATGGACGCACGTGGACGACGCTGCTCTACATGGTGCTCCAGCTTCCGCTCGGCATCATGTACTTCACGCTCGGCGTAACGGCTATCACGTTGTCGACTGTGGGCGTTGTGTGGCCGATCGCGCAGCTGTTCACGGAGTACCCGCTCATCCAGATGGGTGGCTACGGCTACGTGCTGCAGCCGTGGGCGACGCCGATCGCGATGCTTGGCGGCGTGCTCGGGTTCGTTATCACGCTGCACCTCGTGCGGTTGATCGGCAAGGGGCACGCCCTCTACGCGAAGGCGATGCTCGTGGGACGGTATTCGGATGCTCCGGAGCAGGCTGCGGCCTGACCGGTTCGAGGAGGGATTTGTGAGATGAGATCGCGCATTATGATCGCAGCCGCGGCCGTGATGGTCATGGCAGTTGCAGCAACCGGGTGTGTCCGAGTAGAGATGCCGAGAGGCTCCTTCACGGAATCGAACGATAGTGTGACGCTGCAGGGCGCCACGAAGGTCAATGCACGATTCGACATGGGTGCCGGCAAGCTGGACATCGCTTCGGCAGACACCGACCTGATGGAGGCGCGCTTCGGCTACAGCCGTTCCGGGTGGGAACCCGAGGTCGCCTACGACGTGAACGGTTCGACCGGTGAGCTATCAGTTCGCTCGCCGCGCAAGATCGACTTCGACTTCGGCAGCGAGTACCGCTACGAATGGACCATCGGCCTTTCGCCGGATGTGCCGATGGATCTTGTGGTCGACATGGGTGCTGGCCAGGCGACGCTCGACCTCGTCGGTCTCGACATTCGGGACCTGCGGGTCGATGTGGGTGCCGGAGATACGACGATCGACTTGTCTGGCGACTGGAAGAACGACCTTAACGGCGACATCAACACTGGCGCCGGTGCCCTGAAGCTGCGCGTGCCCGAGAACATCGGGGTGAGGATCGTCGGCTACAAGGACGGCGTGGGCGAGTACCGGGCGGACGGCTTCATGCAAGACGGCGACGCGCTCGTGAACTCAGCGTACGAGAAAGCAACGGTTAGGTTCGACCTCGTGCTGCGCCGCGGCGTGGGCGACGTCGAGATTGAAATGGTCCCCTGATCGGGCCGGATGCCCGATGCAGAATTGGCATGCACGTATCGAAAGGAAGTGTTCGGTAATGGAGATCTTTGGAGTCGCATTCGGCCTCAGTGTGGCCGTGTTCACGGTGGCAATCGTGCTGCTCTCACTGGCGCTGCCGGTGCTGTGGGTGTGGATGCTCATCGACTCGATCGCGCGTGAGGAGTGGGAGTACCCGGGCGGTACGCCCACCAGCAACAACCGTCTCGTGTGGGCGCTGCTCATAGCGTTCCTGCAGTTCCCGGCGGTGCTCTACTTCTTCATGGTGTACGGCAAGGTCAAGCGTGGCGCCGTTGCGCGTCCGGCCTGGGCGTACCCACCGGTTCCGGCCGCACCTGCCGCGTAACAGCGCGCCGCGAAAGCTCTCAGAGACCGCCTTCGGGCGGTCTCTGTTCGTCTCTCAAGCGCGTTTCGTGGATAATCGACGCCATCACGTGCATACGCCGAGGAGGACACGCATGCCCCATCGCCCGTACGAGGACGTCCGCGTTGAAGGACATCTCATCGACTCCGGGATCATGTCGCAGATCATGGACACGATCGTCGCCCTCGACGGGGAGTTCGAGACGCTTTCCTTCGAGGTCGGACGCACGAACGAGGACGCCTCGGTTGCCGAGATGCGCATCAAGGGAACCTCGCAGGAGCATCTCGAGGAACTGCTCGGCTCGGTGCAGCTCTACGGTGTGGTGCCGGTGCATCCCGATGATGCCGTGCTTGCGCCCGTGCCGTGCGATGGCGTGTTTCCCGAGGGCTTCTACTCCACCACCAACCTCGAGACCGCGGTCCGCCTCGGCGGTTGCTGGGTGCGTGTAGAGAATCCCGAGATGGACCTCGGCGTACGCGTCGACCTAGAAGCCGGCACTGCCGAGACGATCCCGATGGCCGATACCCGCGAGGGCGATATGTTCGTCGTGGGCCATGGTGGGCTTCGCGTGCAGCCTATCGAGCGTCCGCGCGCAGGCCAGGCGTTCGAGTTCATGAACTCGGCTGTCTCCTCGGAGAAGCCGAAAGCGCAGGTCGTGGCGGAGATTGCGCGCATGCTGCGGCAGGTTCGGGCCGCAGGTAAGGAAGTCATCGCGGTCGTGGGACCGGCGGTCGTGCACACCGGCGCGGCCGGGCATCTCGCCCGACTCGTCGAGATGGGATACGTGAGCGTGCTCTTCGGCGGCAACGCCGTTGCCACGCACGATATCGAGTCCGCGCTCTACGGGACATCTCTCGGCGTGTCGATCTCGGAGGGTATCCCCAAGGTGGGCGGACACGAGCATCACCTGCGCGCCATCAACACGATCCGACGCGTCGGCGGCATCAAGCCCGCCGTCGAGCAGGGCGTGCTGACCGAGGGACTCATGTACACGCTCGTGAAGACCGGCACGCCGTATGTGCTGGCTGGCTCGATTCGGGACGACGGCCCGCTACCGGATGTGATCACCGACGCCGTCGAGGCGCAGCGAGCGATGCGGCCGTACTGCAGGACCGCCGGAGCGTGCATCATGCTCTCGACGATGCTGCACTCCATCGCGACGGGCAATATGCTCCCGGCCGCTGTCACGACCGTGTGCGTCGACATCAACCCCGCGGTGGTCACCAAGCTTTCGGACCGCGGCAGCTTCCAGACGATCGGTATCGTGACAGACGTTGGACTCTTCCTCGGCCAGGTTGCTGATGATCTCGAGGCCGACCGGTAGCGTTCCGGCGCGACACTTGCTTTACATGAGGCGACCTACGAAGGAGCACCCCATGAGCCTCTTGCATGCAAAACGTGACACCGCGCCTGCGGTGCCGTCGATCGACCTCGAAGCACCCGCCGAGTACAAGACTGCCACGTTCGCGCTCGGTTGATTCTGGGGACCCGATGCCCGGTTCGGGCAGATCCCCGGCGTTATCCGCACGCGCGTTGGCTATGCAGGCGGAACCACGCCCGACCCCACATACAGGACGATCGGCGACCATACCGAGACGCTTGAGGTCGACTTTGACCCCTCACGCATCTCATATGCCGAGCTGCTCGACGTCTTCTGGTCGGGCCACCGGCCCACTACGAGGCCGCATTCGCGCCAGTATATGTCGGCGATTCTCGCGCACGACGATGAGCAGCTGCGCCTTGCCGAGGAGAGCCGTGATCGTCTGGCGGCCACGCTCGGTCCGATCTACACGCGAATCGCGCCGCTCGAGCGCTTCTACATGGCCGAGGAGTATCACCAGAAGTACAGACTCCGCAACGCACCGCCGCTCTTCCGAGAGATGCGCGGGTATTATCCCGATGCGGGCGCGTTCCGCGATTCGACAGCCGTGGCCCGCCTGAACGGGTATCTCGATAGCAACGGCACCTGCACAGAACTCGAAGCTGAGATTGAAAGCTACGGCCTGAGCGCCGTTGGCAGCGAGCTGCTGTTGAAGGCGGTGTGCGGGCCCACCCGACGCTAGGGGGACTTCGATGGATCGCGACATTCGTTCCGAAGAGGAATGGCGCGCTGCGCTCACGCCCGAGGAGTACAGGGTGCTCCGGGAGGCGGGGACCGAGCCTCCCTTCGCGGGCGAGTACGTTGACCTCGACGACGACGGCATCTATCTCTGCCGCGCGTGTGGTAACCCGCTCTTTGAGTCCGCAACGAAGTTTCACTCGGGAAGCGGCTGGCCGAGCTTCTGGGAGCCCATTTCGCCCAACGCGGTTGAAGAGGTCACCGACTCAAGTCACGGCATGGTTCGTACGGAGATTCGGTGCGGTCGTTGCGGGTCTCATCTCGGGCACGTGTTCGAAGATGGACCGGCCCCGACAGGCACTCGATACTGCATGAACTCGCTGTCGCTGAGCTTCGATGAGGGCGCTAAGGAAGAATAAGGGTGCGTAGTCACGGGTAAGGCGGCTAGACTAGTGGCTGTAGGTACTCGCGGTTAGGGATTCTCATGCTTCAGGCGAGTGAGGTTGTAGACC
>CAKMKD010000078.1 GCA_927439865.1 uncultured Coriobacteriia bacterium
ACGGCATCTACCGCTGTCGCGCGTGTGGCAACCCGCTCTTTGAGTCCGCAACGAAGTTTCACTCGGGAAGCGGCTGGCCGAGCTTCTGGGAGCCCATCTCGCCCAACTCTGTTGAAGAGGTCACCGATTCAAGTCACGGCATGGTTCGTACGGAGATTCGGTGCGGTCGCTGCGGGTCTCATCTTGGGCACGTGTTCGAAGATGGACCGGCCCCGACAGGCACTCGATACTGCATGAATTCGCTGTCGCTGAGTTTCGATGAGGGCGCTAAGGAAGAATAAGGGTGCGTAGCCATGGGTAAGGCAGCTAGACTAATGGCTGTAGGCACTCGCGGTTAGGGATTCTCATGCTTCAGGCGAGTGAGGTTGTAGACCTCGTTATCGCGGTTGTGTTGCTGCCAATCATCATCACAAGCAGCCGAAACCCGACGCTGTCCCGACGCGGACTACTCTTGTTCTCATACAGCTGCATCGTTGCCGGGTACGTGTTTACCATCGCCGAGGGCTTCTTCTGGTTCGATGTGATGAACGTGCTCGAGCATGCATCGTACTCGGCTGCAGGCGTGACCGCCGTCTTCGCGCTCCTTGTGGATAGCCCGCGGTTCTCAAAGTGGGGGTCTCGATAATGCGACCCCTCGTTGTCTTCTTCGACGTCATCTCGCTGCTGACATTCGGGTTTGCGTTCGTCATGGTGCTTATGCAGCGGTTCGAAGAGTTCAAGCCGTACGATCGCATCATCCGGGTCTTCCTCGCGCTCGCGGTCTTCATTCTCGCGTTCGTCGCGTTCTCCAACATCCTTGAGCACACGGGAATCACCGCGAAGCTCGATGAGTATGAGGACTATGTCGAGATTCTCTTCGTCCCACTCATCGCGTACGCTGTGTACTCGATGCAGACAGCACGCCTGTTCAACGAGGCTCGTCGTGCCGAGGAACTCCTGCGCGCCGAACACGAGCTGCTGACCGCAGTTGTCGAGACGAGCCCCACGGGAATCATGCTTGTCACCCAATCGGGCGACATCGCCTTCGCGAACGATACCGCCCGGGAGATGCTCGCTCTTCGCCCCCGGGGCGAGTCGGGATCTCTCACGATGCCCGAGGAGCTGAACTGCATCTCCTCCGAGAGCGCCTCGGCCCGACCGCTGTCGCTTGAGCACCTCGCGGAGGGTCCCTCGTTCACGGGTTCGGTGTGCATTGTCGAGATAGGGACCCTTCGAAGGGCGCTCTCGGTTTCGGCGAGTCCGCTCGGGTCCGGCGATGAGTCAGCCGAAGCGAGCGGCAGCGTGGTGACGATCGTGGATGTCACCGAGCGCGAGCGGGCCCGACAGGAGCTGCTCGATGCTCAGGCTCGCTACAGTCTGGATTTGGAGCGAACGGTCGACGAGCGTACCGTCGAGCTGCTGGCGGCGAACCGCGCGCTTGAGAGCGCCAACACGGCGAAGCGGGAGTTCGTCGCCAGCATCAGTCACGAGTTCAAGACGCCGCTTAATTCTATCCAGGGCTTCACGGGCCTGCTCCTGGATGGCGTTCCCGGTCCGATCACCGCCGAACAGGCCAAGCAACTCGGGTTCGTGAGAGACTCCAGCGTGCAGCTTCTGGGCCTTGTCGAGCGCCTGCTCGAGCTCGAGCGAATCGAAGCTGGCCACACAACGGTCACGAGCGTAAGCGTCGCTGTTGCCGACGTGGTACGACACGTCGTCGATCTCATCGGTCCTCTCGCCGATGCGCGCGGTGTCGAGATGGTCGTGGAGCCGAGCGACGATGTCCGCGCCGAGACAGATCCCGGTCTCGTTGGGCAGATCGTACGCAACCTCGTCTCGAATGCCGTGAAGTTCACTCCTGCAGGCGGAACCGTCTCGGTGAGCGCCCGTGTCGAGGGTGAGCGTGTTCTTGTGTCAGTGCGTGACACCGGCATCGGCATCGCTCTGGCTGATCAGGCGCGGATCTTCGAGCCGTTCGCGCAGGTCGAGGTTTCGCTCGAGCATAAGCCGGCGGGAACCGGGCTCGGCCTCGCCATCTGCAGGGAACTCGCCGTGGCGCTCGGCGGCACGGTTTCGGTTGAGAGCACTCTCGGCGAAGGATCGACGTTCACGCTGGACATTCCGCGAGGCGTCTCGGCCGGCTGATCAGCGGGCGATCGGTACGAGCGTCTCGTACCGCGCCACAGCCTCTTTTGCCACATCACGCAGCACGCGGAGCGCAGCCTCAACGGCAGGCCGCCCGCCGCTGCCGCGACGAATGACGGCGAGAACACGGCGGTTGATCTGCACGTCGCGCGGGCTGCTGCAGACGACGCCGGGATACTCGGCGAAGAAC
>CAKMKD010000079.1 GCA_927439865.1 uncultured Coriobacteriia bacterium
ACACCGCGCTCGATGATCTCGTAGGTGCTGCGCTCCTTGAGCACGCCGTCCTGGTGGATGCCCGAGGAGTGCGCGAACGCGTTTGCTCCCACGATCGACTTGTTCGGCTGCACGAGGATGCCCGTGATGCCCGAGACGAGCCGCGATGTCCGCGTGATCTCGCGCGTGGTGATGCGCGTGTCGGCGCCAAAGACGTCGGGGCGCTGCTTGAGCGCCATCACGACTTCCTCGAGCGCGGTGTTGCCCGCTCGCTCGCCGATACCGTTCACGGTGCACTCGATCTGCCGAGCGCCCGCTTTCACGCCTGCAAGCGCGTTGGCGGTGGCCATCCCCAGATCGTTGTGGCAGTGCACCGACACGATCGCATTCTCGATGCCGTCTACGTGCTCCATCAGGCCGCCTATGAGCGCCCCGAAGACCTCCGGGTACGCATAGCCGGTGGTGTCCGGGATGTTCACAACGGTCGCGCCAGCGGCAACGACCGCCTGGATCATGCGGTACAGGTACTCGGGTACTGCTCGGCCGGCATCCTCAGCGTAGAACTCGACGTCGTCCACCAGGTTGCGCGCAAACTTCACCGCGGCCACGGCGCGCTCGAGCGCTTCGTCTTCGCTGATGCGTAGCTTGTCGCGCAGGTGGCTCTCCGAGACGCCGATGCCCGTGTGGATCCGCGGACGCTTCGCCGTTGCGAGCGCGTCAGCCGCCACCTCGATGTCATTCGGGATCGCTCGGGAGAGCGCGCACACAACCACCGCATCGCCCACCTCGGCTCCGATCCTGCGCACGCTCTCGAAGTCGCCGGGGCTCGAGATCGGGAAGCCAGCCTCGATCACGTCCACGCCGAGGCGCACAAGCTGGCGTGCGATCTCGAGCTTCTCCTCGGTGTTCATGCTCGCACCGGGAGACTGCTCGCCGTCACGCAGCGTCGTGTCGAATATGTAGACTCTGTCGGTGCTCATAGCGTCCTCCAGTGAGGGAGTGTTACAGCTCGATGCTCCACGCGTCTGACATCTCGGCAGCCGCCTTGATACGGCCGAGGATATCCTCTGAAAGCGCGGTGTCGACGACGAGACCCATGAGCGCGGTTCCGCCGGCAGCGGTACGGCCGACCTGCATCGATGCGATGTTGATGCCCTCGTCGCCGAGGATGGTGCCGACCTTGCCAATCATGCCGGGGCGATCGGGGTAGCGGAAGAACGCCATGAACTCGCCGGGTGCCATATCGAGGTCGTAGCCGAAGAGCGACACGAGCCGGGGCTCGTTCGTCTTGCCGATGAGCGTCACCGCGATCTCAACGGGCTCGCCAGCGGTGGCTGCGCGCACGATGAGCATGTTCGTGTAGTCGTGCGTCTCGGCGCGCTTGGTCTCGGTGACTCTGAGGCCGCGCTGCTCGGCGTAGTAGTTCGCATTCACGAAGTTGACCGGCTCATCGGAAACTCTGCCGAGCAGCCCCTTGAGCACCGCCGTCTTGAGGATGCGCGTGTCGGTGTCGGCCAGCTGGCCGACCGTGAGGACGTCGAGCTCCTCGATGCCGCCGCGAGCGAACTGCGCGACAGCCGTGCCGAGGGCCTCGGCGAGCGCGATGAACGGGCCGACCTTCTCCATGACGTCGGGCGCAACCGGCGCGATGTTGACCGCTGTTGGCACCATATCACCGTTGAGGCCGGCGATGACGAGCTCCGCGATCTGGTCGCCCGCGCGGTCCTGTGCCTCATCCGTTGACGCGCCGAGGTGCGGCGTGAGGATGACGTTCTCAAGCTCGTGCAGCGGCGACTCCGTGCATGGCTCGACCTCGAAGACGTCGATGGCCGCCGAGGCGACCTTGCCGCTCTTGAGCGCGGCCACAAGCGCGTCTTCCTGGTAGATGCCGCCGCGTGCGGTGTTGATGAGCCGCACGCCTGTGCGCATCTTGGCGAACTGCTCGGCACCGAACATGCCGATGGTCTCTTTCGTCTTAGGCAGGTGCACGGTGATGAAGTCAGCCTTGGGCAGCAGCTCATCTACGCTCGGCACGAGCTCCACGCCGAGAGCCGCAGCGCGCTCCTCGGACAGGTAGGGATCGTAGCCGACGAGCTTCATGCCGAGTCCGCGCGCACGCTCGGCCACAAGTGTGCCGATGCGACCGAGACCCACGATACCGAGCGTCTTCTCGTACACCTCGGTGCCGGTGAACTTGGAGCGCTCCCATTTGCACGCGTGCATGCTCTGGTTCGCCTGCGCCGTGTTCCTCGCCGAGGCCAGCATGAGCGTGATGGTCTGCTCGGCGGCCGACACGATGTTGCTCGTGGGCGCGTTGCACACCACGATGCCGCGCTCGGTTGCGGCGACGACATCCACGTTGTCCACGCCCACTCCGGCGCGGCCGATGATCTTGAGCTTCGCTCCGGCCTCGATGATCGGGCGCGTCGCCTTCGTGGCCGAGCGGACGACCATCGCGTCGTACTCGGCGATGATCGCAACAAGCGCGTCTTCAGCAAGGCCGGTCTTCACATCGACGCCGAGACCGGCATCGATGAGCTTCTGAATGCCGGTGTCGGAGATCTTATCTGCTACCAGTACCTTCATCGCTACTCCCCCATGAAGACGGCTTCGGCGGCTTTGATGCCGGCGCCGCGCTCGAATGTGTACCCTAGCTCGGCGAGCGTCATCTCAAGCGCCGCGAGCGTGGTGATGATGTCGAACTCCCCAAAATAGCCGAGGTGACCCACGCGGAAGATGCGGCCCGCGTAGTCGTCCTGGCCACCGGCGATCGTCACGCCGTACTTGCTCTTCATGATCTTCACGATGGCCTTGCCGTCGACGCCCTCGGGCACCCACACCGGCGTGACCGCGCTGCCGCGACCCTCGGCGGGAGCGAAGAGCTTGAGGCCGAGCGCCTCGGAGCCCTTGCGGGTGGCCTCGGCGAGCATGCTGTGACGGGCGATGACGTTCTCGATGCCCTCCTCGCGGATCATCTTGAGCGCCTCGTTAAGGCCGAGCACGAGCGTGACCGCCGGCGTGAACGGCGTGGTGTCCTTCTCGATGTTCTTCTTGTACTTCATCCAGTCGAAGTAGAACTTCGGCAGGTTGGAGCGCTCGTACGCCTTCCACGCCTTCGCGCTCACGGTGCAGGCAGCCAGGCCCGGCGGGAGCATCAGGCCCTTCTGCGACCCGGTCATGACCACGTCGAGGCCCCACTCATCCGTCTTGCACTCGACGGCGCCGATGCCGGTGATGGAGTCGACGATGAGCACGCACTCGTCGTAGCCCTTCACGATCTCGCCGATGGTCTTGACGTCGTTGAGCACACCGGTGGACGTCTCGGACTGGGTGACGATCACGCCACGCACGCCAGGGTTCTCGGCGAGCGTCTTCGCCACATCGGCGGTGTTCACGACCTCTTCCCACCCGTACTGGAGGTCGATGACGTTCACGCCGTACGCCTCACAGATGTTCTTCTGCCGGTCGCCGAACTTGCCGTTGCGGCACACGATGACCGTGTCGCCCGCCGAGAAGCAGTTCACGATTGCCGACTCCATGACGCCCGTGCCCGAACACGCGAAAAGCAGCGCGTCGCTCTCCGTCTGGAACACGTACTTGAGACCTTCGACCGCATCCTTGAACGCCGCCGAGAAATCCGGCGTCCGGTGGTGGATGATCGGCGCGACCATCTTGAGCATGACCTCGGCAGGTACCGGGGTCGGCCCCGGCGTCATCAGGTACTGCTTCTTCATCTTCTATGCTCCCAATCCGCTACATGACTGCTGCCGTCGCCCGGCATCGACGGCGTTCGTAGCCGGGTAGTGCCTGAATCCGTTGCTCGTATCGGTGCTTACGCGTCTTTCTTGATCCACGCGAACATGGACCGCATCTCGGAACCGACCTCTTCGATGAGGTGCTCGGCGTGGATGCGGCGCATCGCCTTGAAGTGCGGCTGGCCCGCGCGGTTCTCAAGGATCCAGTTGCGCGCGAACGTGCCGTTCTGGATCTCCCAGAGCGCCTCGGCCATGGCCTCGCGGGTCTCATCGGTGACGATCTTCGGGCCGGTCACGTAGTCGCCGTACTCGGCGGTATTGCTGATGGAGTCGCGCATCTTGGCCATGCCGCCCTCGTACATGAGGTCGACGATGAGCTTCACCTCGTGCATGCACTCGAAGTACGCGATCTCGGGCTGATAGCCGGCTTCAACGAGCGTCTCGAAGCCCGCCTGCACGAGGTGCGTGAGGCCGCCGCAGAGCACGACTTGCTCGCCGAAGAGGTCCGTCTCGGTCTCTTCCTCGAAGGTGGTCTCGATGACGGCTGCACGTGCGCCGCCGATGCCCATTGCGTACGAGAGCGCGAGTTCGGTCGCTTTGCCGCTCGCGTCCTGATGTACGGCGATGAGGCACGGCACGCCGGAGCCCTCGGTGAACACACGGCGGACCATGTGGCCCGGGCCCTTCGGGGCAATCATCACAACATCGCAGCCCTCGGGCGCGACGATCTGATCGAAGTGGATGTTGAAGCCGTGCGCGAAGGCCAGCACCTTGCCCGGCGTCATCGACTCGTGGATCTCCGCGTAGTACGTGTGCGACTGCGTCTCGTCGGGCGTGAGGATCATGACGAAATCGGCTTCCTGCGCAGCTTCGCGCGGGGTCGCGACCTTGAGGCCGGACTCCTTGACCTTGTCCCACGACTTCGAGCCGGGACGCAGGCCAACGCGGACATCCACGCCCGAGTCGTGCAGGTTGAGCGCGTGCGCGTGACCCTGGCTGCCGAAGCCGATCACAGCGACCTTGCGCCCCTGGATGAGGCTCAGATCGCAGTCCTTCTCGTAGTAAACGGTGGCCATAGTGCCCTCCTGATCGACTACCCGGTCCCCCGGGAATTGCTTGGCTTATGCATCCTTCGAGCCGCGCGCAAGCGCGATCTTGCCGGTCCGTGCCAGTTCCTTGATGCCGTACGCGCGGAGGAGGTCCTCCATCGCGAGGAGCTTCTCGCTCGTGCCGGTCGCCTCGATCGTGAGACTCTGCTTGCCCACGTCGACGATCTTCGCCCGGAACACGTTCGCGATCTCGATGATCTCGTGGCGGCGCTCCGGCGGAGCGTTCACCTTGAAGAGCACGAGCTCGCGGTCGATCATCTCTTTAGGATCCAGGTCCTGGATCTTGAGGACGTTGATGAGCTTGTGCAGCTGCTTGGTGACCTGCTCAAGCGGCGTGTCTTCTGCCGAGACGACGATCGTCATGCGCGAGAGCGTCGGGTCCTCGGTGATACCCACAGCGAGTGAGTCGATGTTGAACCCGCGTCGCGCGAAGAGCGATGCCACGCGCATGAGGACACCTGGCTTGTTCTCCACAAGCACTGACAGCGTGTGATTCATTACTCCCACACCTCCTCAAGCAACTCGTCATCAAGCATGTCGCTCACCGGCCCGCCGGGTATGCCGCCGAGCATCTCGTCGATCGAGCCGCCGGGCGCGACCATCGGGTATACGTTCTCGCTCGACGGGACTCTGCAGTCCACGATTACCGGGCCGTCGTGGTCGAACGCTTGCAGCAGCACCGCGTCGAGCTCGGCCGGGTCTGTCACGCGCAGGCCGAGACACCCGTACGCCTCGGCAAGCTTCACGAAGTCGGGACAATCCTGGTCGAGGATCGACGAAGCGTACCGGGCACCGTAGAAGAGCTCCTGCCACTGGTGCACCATGCCGAGGACGCCGTTATTGAGAATCACGATCTTCACCGGGATATCGTTGAGCTTCGCGGTCGCGAGTTCCTGAATGTTCATCTGGATGCTGCCGTCCCCGGCGATGTCGATAACAAGGTAGTCGGGCCTCCCGAGCTGCGCTCCCATAGCTGCGGGGAATCCGAAGCCCATCGTGCCGAGCCCGCCCGAGGAGACCCACGTACGGGGCTCCATGATGTGCGTGTACTGGCACGACCACATCTGGTTCTGGCCAACCTCGGTCGTGATGACCGTCGGTCGGTCCTTGGTGAGCTCGCGGATCCGCTCCACCAC
>CAKMKD010000080.1 GCA_927439865.1 uncultured Coriobacteriia bacterium
CGATTGCGCGCGCGCCGAACCTGGGCCCGAAGCCGACGTACTCGAATTGCGGATAGACCGGAGTATCCAGCCACACGGAGACGCCATCCCTTACTGCGTATGCTCTCCCGCTCGCATCGTGATACACAGTCTCCTGCATCAGCGTTCCTCTCGTTGGGTTTGAAGGTTGTGCGCGGCTGCCCACAGCGGCAGTTAGGGTACTAGAACCCGCTCTCCTCGGCCAGCAACGCACCGTCGAGCAGGAGCCGGAACTCCGCCGGTCGAAAAGCCGGGAACGGGAAATGCATGTGATGCTCGATGACCAGCTCGTGGCCCCTGACCGTCGCCACGTAGCGATTCTTGCCGCTGAAGTTGATCTGCGTCTTGAGCGCGTACGGACTCGCGAGGGTCGTTGGCGTTCCGTCCACCACCAGAGTAGCGCGCCCCGTGAACCAGCTCCGGCTGAACTCTATTGCCGAGCCGTCGACATTCGCCTGAATTCGCATCTGATCCCCCCGTGCTGCTCAAAATGCAGTCGCGCATCAGCGGACGCTGAACGCGGTCAGGTCATTGTAGCTCCTATCCCGGCAAGCTCCTGCTCCCGTCACAGATCATCAGGCGACCAATGGGGGTCGAGGCTCTTGAAGTGACGCTTCGGACACCTGCCACCACCAGTCGTGGAAACGTGCCAGTGCTTGAAACAGTAGAACTCGAGGCATTCCCGACAGTACCCCCCGTCGTCGTAGAGGTCTGCTTGCTGAATCCGCTCGATGGTGTACGGGGCGGTGAACGCCCTCCTGATGGCAACTGCTCTGGCTTCGGATATGAGGTCGCCTCCACCATTGCCGCCGCAGATTCCCTCGTAGCGGAAGCGCATCAAGCTCGCCTCAGTGGTGAGCTTGATGATCGTGGCCGGCCTGCCGCACTTGCGACAGAGTGGACTCAGGTCCTCTTCGAGCATGCCGTCTCCATCCGTCATTCGTCGGTCCGGTGTGTTTCGCGTCAGCGAACGCTGAGCGCTCTCGGGTGATTCTAACCCCCTGGTCCCGCTGGATGCGCTTGTCGTGCATTGCCCCCTCTAGCCGAGGCCACCAGCGAGCGGATCACTTCACTCACAAGACCTGGTTCGTTGATCTGTGGGAAATGGCCACTCCTGCTAGCCACTACGTGCTCACCTAATGGCGAGAGAGCAACCAGCCCGTTCTGATTCCGGGCACGCGCGGCACGCACAGCGGGAGGAACGCCCTTAGGGGGACGGCCTGCGCTGACGACCACGACCGGCACGGACGGAAAGGCGCCCGCCTGGGCAATCATCTCCACGGTTTGCGGAACGCATGCTGCCTCACCGAGCTGGTCGCGCCCGAAGATTGCATCCACCACGCCTTGCGTGAAACGCTGAATTCCGGTGCCGTGCTCTTCGATCAACGTCGAGTCCTCTGGTGCTGCGGAATCCAAGAAGACGACACCAGCGACCGCGGAGGGATACGTGCGGGCGAACAGGTTGATGAACAGCCCTCCAAGGGAGTGGCCGACAAGAACGTAGGGCGGGTTCAGGCCCAGGCTCTCGAGCAGCGCATGCAGCATGCCGACCACGACGTCCCCGGTCTGCGGCTCTGAAGGCTTGCTGCTGCGACCTATGCCGAGCCGGTTGTACGCTACGACGGTGCTGATTGCCTCGAGTGGCGCAAGCACGCGAACCCAGCCCTCCAGCGGGCCTCCCGCACCGTTGAGCAGCACGATTGCGGGCGTGCCGCTGCCAGCAACGACGTACTCAACCGCCACACCGTTGATCAGGGTGACACGCTTATCCACCAGGATCACCTCACGTGCTCCATCGAAGGCTGTTGCCCATCACTGAGTGAGCGAGATCCATTGAGCAAGCACATCCAGGAACGCGGCCATCAGCCGAGAAAGCGCCTTAGAAGAGCGGCGCGTGACACCAGATCGGTCAGTTGTGCCGTATCGCCTTCGTCAAGCGCTCTGCGCATTCTGCGCACCAACTCGAGATGCTCCTCGTGTGATTCGAAACGGTAGCCCGCGTGCTCAAGCGAGGCTCTGAGCGAGTCCGTCATGAGAGGCCCGTCGAAGTCG
>CAKMKD010000081.1 GCA_927439865.1 uncultured Coriobacteriia bacterium
CGTGAAGATGGCGATTGCTCCGGATGGTTGCACGCGCAGTTCCAGCTTGGGGCCCTTGCCGCCGATCGAGAGGTACTCCTGAAGCGTCTCGATGAAGGCGAGCGCGCCGGAGAACTCCACTTTGCTGATCTTCATATTGAGCGTCGATGCGTGCCCAACCAGCGAACTGAACTCGAGATACTTGAAGTCGATGCCGATCATCGGCAGCCGGATGCCGAATTCGTCGATGCGGCCACGGACCGAGAATCCGATCGCCGGCATTATGTACGAATAGTCCGCAAACACCGTCCCGTTAGTGGGTACCCGAAGACCTGGGATGGCGGTGATGGTAGTGTTGCCCTGGTCATTCAGGCCGACCGTGTAGTCCGCGTTGAGCGTGTAGCGCGTCCCGCCGCTCGCTGCGGACTTGAGGACGAGACCCTGTACCACGATGTCCTCCAGGCCGGTGAAGCTGGAATTCTTGAGCTGCCCCTTGCCGGAAGTCATCGTGACGCTTTCGTTCTGCACGACAATGCTCGCTCCGTCGTTCAGCACAGGACCATCGAGCTGCACTCGAAGCGCGGAGCGGAGGTAGAGGACCGTTCCGCTCACGATCTCGTTCGGGTTCTTCGGGGCGTCCGTGACTATGGCTGTATGCTTGAATCCCTGCACCTCGCCGGTGCTCGTCCACCCGTATTTCCAGTCTATCCTCGTAACCATCGACATCTTGCCATCGATGGTCAGTGGATGCACGAGAGTCTTGGGCATGGACGGCCCGGCCGTGCTCTCGGCCAACCACATAGCGAAGTCCATAATGCCGGAGAAGGTCCACATTCCGAGCAGCTTGGCGGTGCTGGCGCCCGAGCTGGCCGTGGCGCCGTCGACGACCGCGGGCGCTGTGGCGGAATCGCTTCCGAAAGCGCCAACGAGCGAGACAGTCCCTGAGGCCACCTCAGCGGGCGTGCCGCCCACGGCGCCAACCTTGCGCGAGATACCCGTGACCTGCAGCCCCAGGGTCGCGATGCCGCCCCCCGACTCGCCGCCCAGGTCAGCAGGCGCGACTGTGGGCGCCCCCGTCGAGTCGAGCAACAGGAGCATCAGCTCACCGAGGTTGTAGGCCGGGTCGAACCCACGGTTGAGGTAGACCGGCGCGTACCCGACCTCGACAGTCTCTTGGCCGCCGACAGTCGGGATGGCGGGGACTCGGATGCGCGCCTTCACCATCGTGGGGTGGAACGCTGGTCCATCAGGAGGCGGCGTAGTGCCGAGATTGGCGTCGGTAGTCGCCGCCAGCACCATACTCACGGTCTCGAACGACGTGCACCCCTCTTTGGGCCCTCCGGTCGGGTCGGCGTAGGCGATGCGCGCCGATGCCACCTGCGTCACCGCGGCTCCGTAGTTGGTCTTGACATCGTTGAAGGCTGCCTGGGTGGGCGCCGAGAGCGCCGAACCGTCGGGGTTGGCGGCCACGAAAGCCACGGGCAGCACCACGCGGTGGACAGCCCCTGCCCAGTCGGTGACTTCGGCATCGACCGATGCTTTGCCCGTAGACCCGGCGGCGTCGCAGACCGCGATCTTCACTCGCTTGAATGGGCAGTCCCGGGATGTGTACGTGCGCTCAGGCTCCTGGACGTGGAGCACTTGCACGGTCACCTTCAGGCACGTGGCCCAGGAACGGTACGAGACGCCGGAGGTCTCGTCGACATAGTCTGCCGGCCCGGAGATGCGTTCGACGATCTGTGTCAGTGAAGCGCGGTGCCCGGTGGGGTAGAGGAACCCCGCTCCGAGCGTCTGGACGTACGCGTCGCGACCGAGCGACGTCCGGTGGACCCATCCCGCCAACCCCTGGCCGGGCCAGGCTCCTTCGGCCTGTAGCGTGGCACCTTGCGAGGTCAGTATGACCTGCTTGGCCGTGATGGGCTGCCCTCGACCGATGATTCCGACGTCCTTCGTGTTCGAGACGAGCTGCGCGCGCTGATCCTTGTTAAGGGTGCCAATCGGGTTTGTCTGCGAGGAGCTCGGCTCCGGTATCCATGGGGGGGGATTCGGCGTGACGTTGTACGACGGCGTGTAAACCGCGCGCATCTGAGGGTCGGCAGGGCTCTTCACGCCGCCCTGGTCGATCCAGCGGCGAAGGCGCGTGTTCCAAAGCTCCTTGCGCCCCTCCTTCCACACATACGCGGTGGAGTGCTGCCACCATACGGTATCGCGATGGTTGGTCAGCGGGTTCAACACGAGCCAGTACGGCGCGTCGATCGACGTCTGCGGAGGCAGCCCGTCGCCGAACCCGGTTGACGGCTTGTTCGCGGTAAGGTTCGGCTTCAGGCGAAGGTCACGGCTGCCCTCGGCGAGTGACGCGGCGCCCCAGCTCAACAGCCCGGAGAGCGTGTATGGGATGCCCGCGTCGGCGACAACAGCCGGGATCTCGAATGCGAGCCGGCTCTCGTCGGAGGCGAAGGCACGCAGCATGCCAGTGTTGTTGTTGACCTGTTCGCGCGTGCTCTGCGATGGGAAGTGTACGCAGATCTGTGCGGGACTCGCGGTGGAGGTCCGCACCAACGTGGTGACGCCGGAGGCCGTGCTCAGGCTCAGGTTGTAGAACGAGAATCGCAGCGCGAGCATGTCGACCGGACGAACGACGGACACCGACGCCCCGTAGTTGAGTGGGATGCTCAGCGCACTGATGGTACGGGGGGTAATCTGGGGCCACTCGTTCCGACTGGCGAGATCCAGGTTGCCGAACTGCATCATCAGCGGCGTCGGGAATGACACAACGCCGGGAATCGCGTCCTCAAGCGGCGCCGTGATTCCAACGACCGCCCCACCCGCCGCTAGAAGGTCCCCACCGCCCGGCGTCGTCCGTAGCTCGAAGCCCGGTACACCGTCCGCCGGCACGACTAGAATGCCGAAAGGCCCGGCACGCAGCCACGTGGGCTCGGCAGACGAGTCGGCAACGATCGCGCTGCCTTCCTCGGCTCCTCTGAGCGCCACAGCATACCGGGGCTGAGCGTACGAGATCCACGATTCATCGCTTCCGCCGGTGGCAGACTCCGGCCGGAACCTCAAGACTGGCACGTCTTGGAGCCCGGTGGCCGAGAGAGCGCAATAGACACGCCCTGTGGCGGTCTCAGCACCTTCGATCACGACGACGTCGAACGCATTCTTCTGCCACTTCAACCGACCGACGCTCCAGGCGATCGTCGGCGAGATTCGCCATTGTCGGCTGCCCCGGAAGAGGGTGACTGCAGAGCGACGCGCCACGCGAACGGACATCAGGCTCGGCTCATCTTCGCCCACGAGCGCGATAAGGGCGTCGTCCGCCACTGCCGTGCTGCCCAGAACCTCCAGCGACGCAGCTGAGCGGCCGTCGAGGTGCACACTCATGTCCGGGCTCAGCTTGGCCCAGCACCGGCCAAGGCCAAGCGTCGCTCCACGCCCCAGATCGATCTTGGCGACGCTACCGAAGCGCCCCTCTGCGGGCACAAGGCCGAGCAGCCACGGCACGGCCGAGACCACGGCCGAGAATCCTCCCAGCTCGAGCGAAACTCGCATATCCGTACCGGTGCGCGGCAGGTGCCAGATGCCGTCGGCAGGGAACGGCGTCCCCGGATAGCGGGCGCCCGAAAGCGTCACGACCCACTCCGACTGCGTAGTCTCCAATGACACACGCGGCTTGCCGGAGAAGCGGCTCGGGTCGAGCACCCACACCTCGCGGCCGTCCACTTCGGCACGCACGCAACCCGCCCGGTGCGTGACACTGATGCGGCCACCGCTGGCCAGCTGGCCAACAGCGCTCATCCCCACGAACGCGACAGCCGTGGACTTAAGCAGATCACGCCGCGTGATGACGTGCTCCGGCGTGCTGTCGGCGAGCCCTGGCACGATCGGAGCTCGAGGGGGACTCGGCGACGTGAACTGACGAAGGGTGCGGAGTGAGAGCGGGAAACGAGCCATGAGCCCCCCTGACAACCGTCAATCAGACTGGAACGCACGACGGAAAATCGCCAACTGGCGTGAATCCCCCCGGATCCGTCGCGAGCTTCATCGTCACCATAATCCTGAGTCAAGCCCGTGTCTACAGCCGGATCGAACGTATGAGCAGAACCCCCCGAGCCGAACCGCAGCCTTTACATAACAGGTGTTCTTCCGGACAGCGAAAGGGCGTCGAAACACACTGTGAGCTTGGCTTCGTTCCCAGTCGGTCGGCCCAAGACAGCTGTGGCCCGATTTCACAGTGGAAATCGGGCCATTCCAGGCTTGTGACCTGCGGAATCTGTGGTGCCCCCAAGGGAATTCGAATCCTGATTGTGCTTGTGACTATTGGTACCTATTGGGACTCGTTGGTAC
>CAKMKD010000082.1 GCA_927439865.1 uncultured Coriobacteriia bacterium
GTTCATCGCGCTCGCCATCGGCCTGACGGGCACCACCATCGCGCCCTGGATGCAGTTCCTCGTGCAGAGCAACATCGTGGACAAGGGCACCACTGTGAAGGAGTGGGCGCTCGCGCGTTGGGACGTCATCGTTGGCGCCATAGCCGCAAACATCATCGCGTGCTTCATCATCATCACGACCGCAACCGTTCTGCACCCGGCCGGCATCGAGGTCACCGGCGCCGGCGAGGCCGCTCGTGCGCTCGCTCCCCTTGCAGGTCGCTATGCCGAGGCACTCTTCGCGATCGGGCTCCTCTCGGCATCGGTGCTTGCGGCCGCGGTGCTCCCGCTCACCGCGAGCTACGCGATCTGCGAGGCATTCGGTTGGGAGTCGGGGCTCGACCGGTCGTGGAGCGAGGCGCCGCTGTTCAACGGCCTCTACACCTTCGTGATTCTCACCGGCGCGGCAGTGATCCTTCTGCCGGACATCAGCCTCATCGCGATCATGTTGGTATCGCAGGTGGTCAACGGCATGCTGCTGCCGTTCCTCCTCATCTTCATGATGATCATCGTGAATGACCGCAAGATCATGGGCCGCCATGTGAATGGCCGCATCAACAACCTCTTCGCGTGGTCGACGATCGTCGTTGTCATCACGCTCACGCTGCTGTTGCTCGGCATGACGGTTCTCGGCATCGGCTAACGGCTGCTATACTTCCGAGGGCAAAGGGGGCAGGTCACCGGCATGACCGACAGCGAGCAGATATCCTACAAGAAGTCCGAGATGCGCCTTCGCGCGCGCGCCGCCCGCCGGGCAGTCATGCCTGAGCAGCGCGAAGCGGCCGCCCACGTTGTCACCCAGGCGCTCCTCGAACTCCCCGAGATGCAGCAGGCGCGCGCGGTGCTCGTCTACGGCGCCATGGCCGAGGAGATCGACACCGCCGAGCTCATCGAGACGCTCTGGGCCAGAGGCGTCCGGGTCGCTCTGCCACGCGTGCATGGCCGACGAGCACTGACCCTCCACTGGCATGAGCCGAACCGCGCGCTCTGCACTGGCGCGTACGGGCTGAAGGAACCCTTCCCCGAGGCGCCCGAGGCGCTCGCGGCTGAGATCGACGTGGTCGTTGTGCCGGGAGTGGCGTTCGATCTTCAGTGTCGGCGGCTGGGGCTTGGCGCCGGGTACTACGACTCCCTGCTTGCCGGAATGCGTGGCACTGCGACCACGGTGGGTATCGCATTCGACGAACAGATAGCGAGCGTCGTTCCCTGCGGGGAGTTCGACCAACCGGTCGACGTGTTGATCACGCCAACCCGGATCGTCCGCCGCTAGCTACCAGCGCGATTTCGGCGCCGAAGGCAAGTCGTCGAGCAACACGAACTCGTACCCCTTGCCGCGCAGCTCGTGGATGATCCACGGCAACGCCTTGATAGTCTGAGTGCGGTCGCCGCCGCCGTCGTGCAGCAGGATCACCGATCCCGGCTTCGCAGCTGCGATCACCGATCTCGCGATCGCTCCTGCCTCGGCCCCGGGTCGCCAATCTTGCGGGTCCACCGTCCAGAGCACCGGCTTCATCCCGGCGCTCCTGATCGCGTTGTATGCCGGACCGTCGATCTTGCCCATCGGCGGGCGGAACCACTTCGGCGTAACGCCTGTCATCCACCGGACCATGTCGTTTTCGCCGTTGAGTTCTCGTTTCAGCACGGCCGGTGTGGCACCGGTGAGATCGATGTGGCGATACGTGTGATTGCCGATGTCATGCCCCTCGGCGACGATGCGCTTCGCGAGTTTCGGCTCGCGCTTAACGCATAGTCCGACGGTGAAGAACGTCGCCGGCACCTTCTCGGCTTTGAGGATGTCGAGGATCTTCGCGGTCTGCGTGGGCCACGGACCGTCATCGAACGTCAGCGCTACGACCTTCTTCTCGCCGCCATTCGTGCGCCGTAGCACCATCGGCGTGGCAGGCAAGACGGTTTCGCTCGCCACAACGTCGCCAGAAACAGCCCCGACGGCCACACGCTCGATGCCCGCCGAGCCGGGTGCGGCCATCGTCATCATCGCGCCCTTGCCGACGATCTCGGTCGGTACCGGAATCGCCCGCGTCTCTTCGACGGTTGGCTCCACGGCATCGGCGCCCCGCTGAAGCTGGATCTGATCACCGGGGCGGATGCGCTCACCGGGATGGGCGATGGCGCCGTTGACTCGCACCCGCACCTGGTCACCGCCACCCGGAACGATGACCCGACCGTCCGACGCTGCGAGGAGGTCGCCGCGCGCTGCGATCTCAGGGTGCCCCGCGATGACCTCTTCGACGCTGTCGGCCACGCTAACGAAGCGCTCCTGACCGTCGACGCTCACGGGAACCCGTCCAAACGCCCCCTGTGCGACGATGACGAAGAAGCCGAACGCCACCAGAAGTACGGCAGCCCTCAGCGCGATGCGAGCGGTGTGCGAGTCGTTGTTCGTTGCCATGGCGGTGTGACTATCGCGCGATTCCCGCCACGTGTCCACCCGTTATCTCGATGAGTTGCGCAAGCGACATGCGAACCATCGAACTGGGGGTGCCCCCCGCCGGAAACACGACCTCGAACCGTCCGAGCGATTCGTCGATGAAGACAGGCAGCCCCTCTGGGAGCGCGAACGGCGAAACGCCGCCGATCGCGTACCCGGTTGCCGAGCGAACCATCTCGGCATCGGCGAATGCTGCCGAGGTCGCCTGCATGAGAGCAGCGATCGCATGGACGTCACCCCGGCGGTCACCGGCCACGAGCGCAAGGAGCGGACGGTCGTCTGCGACGAAGACGAGCGATTTCACGATCTGGCCGAGTTCGCATCCCATGGCGTCTGCCGCCATCTGCGCGGTCTTGGTGGACTGCTCGAAGTGCACCAGACCGTCGGCGAGCCCATGGTCCTCTAGGAAGGACAGCACGCGCCCGGCCGAGCCGGAACGTTTCGGCTCGAGAGTTCTCGCTGCTTCGCTCACGCGCTGCCTTTCCCTCTGATGTTCGGGACCGGTGTGCGCTGCGGAACCCGCAGCGGCAACCTGAGTGTCTCAAGCACAGCCTCGAGGTTCTCGGTCCACGCCGCAACCGAGTGCAAGTCAAGCTGCATGAGCGGCATCGTCGGGTGCGGCTTCGCCACGACGAACCCCATGCGCAGCAGGAACCGGACACCCACCATGGGCGAGAGCGAGAAGTCGCCGTGCGCGGTTGTCGCGTACGCCTGGACGGTGCGCTCGCCTCGTGTGACGAGGTCGCGCAATGCGGCCTGCATCAGCACCTTGCCGAGACCAAGCTGCCGCGCCTCGGGCGCGATATGCATGCAGGCGATGAGGACCGCGCGCTGATCCGGCGGGCCGGACGGCATGACCTGCGCCTGCGGGACGAGCGACGCCGGCGCATACTTGATGAAGCCGAGCACCTCGCCGTCAACGACCGCGATGCGTCCGCAGTCGCCCCACTCTTCGTTGACGCGCTCGATCCACGCGCGCGAAAGCTCCATGTCGCACCGCTCTCCGCATCGCGCGGCAAGCGGTTCGGCTGTCTCCCAGAAGACGCAGCCCGGGCATCCCGGAGGAAGCGTCTCGAGCTGATCGCGAGTGAGAGGCCGAAACTTTCGCGCCACCGTTGAACCCTCATTCCTCGTCTTCGCGCGTCATTTCCTTGAACTTGTCGAGCATACGCCGCCCGGTGCCGCTCTTGAATGACTTACCCACGGCGATTGCTGCCGACATGCCCACGTCGTACGCCTGCTTTGCGACGCGCGAGCCGGTCTCCTTCGCCGCCGAGGCGCCCTTGGCAACCACTTTCGCAGCTCCGCCTGATGACTGGAGCTCGGAATAGGTTGCCGAGACAACCACCGCGCTGCCGTCGAACCCCTCCAGGAGCTCATGAGGCACCGTGAGACGCCCGACAGCCACATCACCGAGGATACCCGTCGAAACGCGCATCACAGACACGTTGCCGTCCTCAAAGGCGAAATCGACATCATCGACCGCCCCGATGGCTGTTCCATCCGCCGAGCGAACAGGCATGCCTGACCATTGCACGGTAACGTCCCAGCTGAAGCCGAGAAGTCGCTCACTGTCTTTCGCCGAAGGAAGCGACTTCCCCGCGATTTCAAGCCAGTCCGTCTTAGCTGTGAGCATGCCGAGCGGTACGTAGACAGGTGCCCGGGCGATGATCCCGCCCGTTCGCGGCCGGTTCACCGAGAAACCGATCACTCGCGGCTCGACAGGATGGAAAAGCACCTCGGCGACACTGCCAAGGGGCTTCCCTTTGCTGCTTGCGATGATCGCGCCTTCGAGTGCGGAGATCCGGGACACCGCGTGCTCCTTGCTTGCGACGGGGCCGACCGCTTGGCGGTCGGCCCCGGACAACACATCATCGAAAGGGATTACTCGGGAAGGTTCAGCTCGGGCTCCGGTGCACGCACAGCGGCCTTCTCGGCGACCTTGTCGAGGAGTCCCTCTGCCTTGGTCTCAGCGGTCTCGACG
Source organism: uncultured Coriobacteriia bacterium (assembly GCA_927439865.1). Taxonomy (GTDB): domain Bacteria; phylum Actinomycetota; class Coriobacteriia; order Anaerosomatales; family Anaerosomataceae; genus UBA2286. Next base: position 4,473 of record CAKMKD010000082.1, read on the forward strand.
CCTGTCTTCACTGCCTCGCCGACCTTATGCACCGTCTCTTTGGCGACCGGCGCGTACTCGACGACCTTGTCCTTGGCCTGGCTGGAGACCGTCTCAACCTGCGAGCGCAGGCGATCGCGGGCGGCGTCGATCTTTACACGAAGCTCATCGGCGGTCTCGGTGGCCTTCTCGCGGCCTGTCTCGTAGACCTCGGCGACCTTCTCGTGCGCGGTATCGTAGAACTCCATGCCCTCGCCCCAGTAATCCTTTGCCTTCGCCGCGATGAACTCGCGGTTCTCCTTGCCGGAACGCGGCGCGAACAACAACCCGACAACGGCACCAACAACGCCGCCGAGCAGGAACGCGCCGAGGATGCTCTCACCTCTGCGATAGTCGTACATCACACACCTCCGTGGTCGGACCCTTAGCTGCGGAATCGATTTATTCCGTACGTGTACGTATACCCATCACTCTAGCCCATCGAGCGCTGCACGGGCGAGAACCTCTACCAACTCCTGGAAAGTGACACCTTCTGCGGCTGCAGCCATCGGAAGAAGCGACGTTTCGGTCATGCCCGGAGAGGTGTTGACCTCCAGCACCTGCGGCACGCCGTCAGCACCGACGACCATGTCGACGCGACTCACGTGTCGGCACCCGAGGAGCCGGTGCACCTCGCCGGCGAGGCGAACGACCTCGGCAGTCACAGCAGGCTCAAGACGTGCGGGCACGTAGTACTCGGTCTCCCCCGGCGTGTACATCGCCGAGAAGTCGAAGAGTCCCGAGAGCGCCACCATCTCCACCGGCGGCAGCACGCGGAGGCCGTCGGGTCCATCGAGCACCGAGACCGCGAGTTCAACGCCGTCGATCCAGCGCTCGACGATCGCCGTGTCGCCGTACGAGAGCGCATCCATGAGCGCGCTCGGCACCTCGGATGCCTCGGCCACGCGCGTCAGTCCGAGCGCCGAGCCTTGCTCGGCA
>CAKMKD010000083.1 GCA_927439865.1 uncultured Coriobacteriia bacterium
GAACCGGAGGTCTCAAAATGACAGCCGAGCGCACAATCCTGCTTGTCGGCGGTACCGGGCGTACCGGCGGCCGAGTCTTGCAGCAGCTTCTTGGCCGAGGCGTGAACGTTCGCGCCATCGTGCGATCCGCCGGGCGGCTACCCGCCGGCGTCGCGGAGAACCCCCTGCTGACGGTGATCGAGGCCGATCTGCTCTCGCTTGCTGCCGACGACCTGCAGCGGTACGTTCGCGGATGCGACGCCGTTATCTCGTGCCTCGGCCACGTACTGACCGTCCGGGGCATTCTCGGCCCGCCGCGCGACCTCGTGACGCGGGCAACGATGAGGCTGTGTCGCGCGATCGAAGCCGAGCAGCCCGTGTCGCCGGTCAGGTTCATCCTGATGGGCAGCGTCTCGGTCAACCGCCCGGACCGTCCCGAACCGCGTCGAGGCTCGATCGAGCGAGCGGCGCTCGTTCTGCTTCGCGGTCTGGTCCCGCCAGCGAAGGACAATCAACGTGCGGCCGACTTCCTCTGCCGAGAGATCGGCGAGGACAACCCGTTCGTGCAGTGGGCGGTCGTTCGCCCCGACACGCTGATTGATGGTGACGTCTCAGAGTACGTGCTGCACGATCAACTCGTGAGCAGTCTCGCCAAACCGGACAACACCGCCATGGCGAACGTCGCGCACTTCATGTGCGAGCTGGCGCTGGAGCAGCAGGCGTGGGATAGCTGGAAGAGCCAGCTACCGGTCATCGTGAACGCTGGCTAGCGCAAGGAACGGAACCGCTGCACTGCGCCCCCACGGCACTGCGGTGCTTTGGGGGACCGCCACATACTGCTACACTTCTTCCACGCAGGAGCATATGACGCTCACGCGGCCGCGCGTCTTCAAATCGGCGACCGTCAAGAGCTGCGGCGGAGGAGCACCATTGATCGAACTTATCGGCGTAAGCAAACACTTCGGGCTGCACTACGCCCTCAAGGACATCAATCTCCAGGTACCCACGGGGCAGAAGCTCGTCATCATCGGTCCCTCGGGTTCCGGCAAGTCGACGCTCATCCGGTGCATCAACATGCTTGAGAAGCCGAGCGCCGGTCAGGTCATCATCGATGGCGTGGACATCACCGCTCACCGCGCGCCTGTCGCGAAGGTTCGACAGGAAGTCGCGATGGTCTTCCAGCAGTTCAACTTGTACCCGCACAAGACCGTGCTCGAGAACGTCTCGCTCGCCCCGATCGTGGTCTGCGGCATCTCAAAAGAAGAGGCGACCGAGTCGGCGCTCAAGTACCTCGACCGTGTGGGTCTGGCCGAGAAGGCCGACCAGTACCCGGCGCAGCTCTCGGGGGGACAGCAGCAGCGCGTGGCAATCGCGCGTGCGCTCAACATGCACCCCAAAGTCATGCTCTTCGACGAGCCCACCTCGGCGCTCGATCCCGAGATGATCCAGGAAGTGCTCGAGGTCATCATCGGCCTGGCGCACAGCGGAATCACGATGCTGGTCGTCACGCACGAGATGGGCTTTGCAAAAGAGGCTGCCGACCGCGTCATCTTCATCGACGACGGCAGCATCATCGAAGATGGAACACCCGAGCACTTTTTCGAGAACCCACAGCACGATCGCACGAAGCTGTTCCTGAGCAAGATCCTGCGGTAGCGCGCCAAACATGGTTGGTCGAGGTCTGAGGCGACCTCTGCAGTTCCGTCCAGAAGTAGTTGCATGTCCCGGGCTGAGCCCGGGGAGAAGGAGGAAGCATGAAGCGGTCAGTAATGCTGGTACTGCTGGTGCTCGCGCTGGCACTTGGCGCGTTCGCGCTTGCAGGGTGCGGCGCCAAGGAAGAGCCTGCGGCGCCCGCGGGCGAGTCGACCGGTTCGTTGCCGGCCGGCGTGCAGGCGATCAAGGATTCCGGAACGCTGCGCGTGGGCGTGAAGGCGGATGTCCCCAACTTCGGCCTGCAGGATGCTGCAACCGGCGAGTTTGAGGGCATGGAGATCGATCTTGCCAAGGCGATCGCAAAGCGCATCGGTATTGCCGAGGACAAGATCAAGTTCGAGGCCGTCACCGCCAAGACGCGCGGTCCGCTGCTCGACAACGGCCAGATCGACCTGGTTATCGCAACGTTCACCATCAAGCCCGAGCGTCTTGAGCAGTGGAACTTCACCAGCCCGTACTACCAGGACGAGGTTGGCCTGCTCGTGAAGAAGTCCTCTGGCATCACCGGTCTCGCCGGTCTTGACGGCAAGACGATCGGTGTTGCGCAGGGTGCCACGTCGCGCGATGCGGTTCAGGCCGAGGCCGACAAGGCCGGCATCACGGTCAAGTTCCTCGAGTTCGCCACGTATCCCGAGATCAACGCAGCGCTTGAGTCCGGTCGCGTCGACGCGTTCTCGGTCGACAAGTCCATCCTCTCGGGCTATGTCACCGACGGCTCAGTCATCCTTCCCGATGGCTTCTCGCCGCAGGACTACGGTATCGCCAGCAAGAAGGGCACCGACGATCTCACGACGTATCTCAATGAGATGCTGACCGAGATGCAGGGCGACGGCGAGATGGAAGCCCTCCTCACGAAGTGGTCGCTGAACTGATCTCTGTGATCAGCTCATAACCCGCACATGCCAGCATTCATCGAGAACATAGCGTTTCTGCAAGAGGGACCGTTCGCGATCCCCCGCTGGGAAGCGCTCTTCACGAACATTGATGTGATCTGGCAAGGCGCACTTGTCACGTTGCTGGTGGCCTCCCTGGGACTGGTGCTCGCACTGGTCCTGGGGACGGTCATCGGCGTGATGTCTACCTCGCATTGGAAGATTCCGCGCGCAATCGCGCGTGTCTACGTCGAGTTCTTCCAGAACACACCGCTGCTCATCCAGGTCTTCATGCTCTACAACGCGATTCCGCTGCTCTACCCGGGGCTCTTCATCCCGGTCATCGTGATCGGCATCATGGGCGTCGGCATGTACCACGGCGCATACATCGGCGAGGTCGTTCGCGCTGGCATTCAGTCGATCGGCCGAGGCCAGCTCGAGGCTGCGCTGTCGCAAGGATTCTCGTACATCGGCACGATGCGCTACGTCATCATTCCGCAGGCGATGCGCATCGTTCTGCCGCCGCTCACCAACCAGGCGGTCAACCTCATCAAGAACACTTCGGTCATCGCCATCATCGCAGGCGGGGACCTCATGTACGCTGGCGATTCGTTCGCTGGTCGATACGGCCACTACGGACCCACATACGTTGTGGTCGGCCTCATCTACTTCATGATGTGCTTCCCGCTTGCCGTGCTCACCCGGCGGCTTGAAGATCGCACGAGGGCTGCCTAGTGGACGCCTTCATGAACACCCCCGTCATGCAGATGCTGACCGACCCGGTTCTCTACATCGGACTTGGCCTCGGTCTTTCGCTCACGCTGCAGATCGCCGCGCTCTCCATCTTCTTCAGCTTCATCGGCGGCACGATCATCGGCTCGATGCGCTACTCGGGCCTGCCGGTGCTGAGCCAGATCGCTACGACGTACATCGAGGTCATCCGCAACCTGCCGACGCTTCTGCTCATCCTCGTGAGCTACTTCGTGCTCGGCTTGCCGGCTATGTGGGCGGCCACGATCGGGCTCACGATCTACACCTCGGCAATCATCGCCGAGATTATCCGGGGCGGCCTCAACTCCGTGCCGGAGGGTCAGTGGGAGGCGGCGCGTTCGCAGGGCTTCTCGTTCCTGCAGTCGATGCGGCATATCGTCTTGCCGCCGTCGGTCGTGAAGATGATCCCGGCCATCGTGTCCCAGTTCGTCACGGTCATCAAAGACTCGTCTTTCGCTATGGCGATCGGTGCGTATGAGCTGATGTTCAAGGGCACGATTCTCGCGGCCAAGTACTGGAAACCGTCGCAGATCATCACCATCTACGTGGTGATTTCGCTCGTGTACTTCGCCATCAACTTCACGATCTCGATGATCGCGCGTCGACTGCAGACGAAGCTCTCCGTTGGCCGGGGAAGCATCGGTTCGTAGTCCGCACTCGCGCCGTGACGGCGCGTACGATTTGAACCAACACCTTTCACGCGATGCGTCCGGGGTCCCTCTTTCTGTCCTCGACTATCACTTGCGCTGATGGAACGAATCAAATATCCTGACCGCGTACACAGCATCCACCTTTCGGCAGGAGGCACGCGTGAATCCGACCATCGACATCTCCAAGGTGAGGGAAGACGCCGAGGCGTACTTCGGACAGGGAAACTACTACTGCTCCGAAGCGATCGTTGCGTCCGTTCGTGACAACGTTGCCCTCGAGATGCCCGATGCGCTCATAGCAGCAGCCTCAGGGTTCCCGGTCGGTGTCGGTCGCTCGAAGTGCATGTGCGGCGCAGTGTCGGGCGGCGTTATCAGCCTCGGCTATGTGTTCGGGCGCACGGGACCAAGCACGCCTGCCGACCCCAGGTCCGTTAAGACGCTCGCGTTGGCCAACGAGCTTCAGCAGGCGTTCCGCGAGAGCCACCGTGTGCTCTGCTGCAGCGTCCAGACCAAGGGCATGGACATGGCGAGCGGCGAGCACAAGGCGCAGTGCGTAGCGTTCACCGGCGAGATGGCCGAGAAGACGGCCGAGATCATCGCCCGCGAGTGGGCATCTGAGACCGCCGACCAGGAGGGCTAGCAGATGTCCGTCATCCGCAGAATCCCCATCCCCATGTCCGCGCTCGCACTTGGCGTCGCGGGTCTCGGCAACCTGCTCATGCCGTACTCGCCGCTCATCCGCGCTGTCTGTGGTGTGATCGCGGCGACGATCGTTCTGCTGGTGCTTGCACGTATCGTGTTCGACTTCGGGGGTGTCCGCGCGGAGCTTTCCAATCCGGCGGTGCTGGCGGTATTCCCGACGCTGTTCATGGCGCTCATGCTGCTCGCGACGTACCTGAAGCCGTACGCGCCCGCCACCGCAAGTGGCATGTGGGTCGTGGCTCTGGCGCTTCAGCTCGCCACTGCGCTTGTGTGCGCGGTTCGGTTCTTCCGATCGTTCGCCCTCGCGCAGGTGCTCCCTGCGTGGTTTGTCGTGTTCGTGGGCTTCGTCGTCGCGAGCGTGACGAGCCCGGCATTCGGTGCGCTGCCCGTCGGCCGCGCACTGCTCTATGCGGGGCTTGTCGGGTATCTCGGAATCCTCCCGGTGGTCGTCTACCGCATGGTGAAAGTAGGCGGCCTGCCCGAGCCCGTGTTGCC
>CAKMKD010000084.1 GCA_927439865.1 uncultured Coriobacteriia bacterium
GACGATGTCCACCCACTCCTCCAGACGTATCAATTGACCCCTCCCGGTCGCGTTGGATGCTTCCGGGAGCGTGCCCCTGCGGTGCAGGGGGGTCAATTTCAAATCGTCACTAGAGGGTGAGTTTCACATCGTCAGCCACACTCGACGCGCTCGATGCGTGCACCGCTGCTGCGCCGTCCGCGACCGCCCCGGGCTTCTCGGCGATCAAGGGCGACCCCACGCCGCTGATCAACGCGCTGCCGAAGTTCCTGCACGTGAAGGTCGACGGCGACGAGGGCGAGAAGGTCGACGTGAAGATCCCGCTGGCGCTCGTGCGCTCGGGGCTCAAGCTGACGTCGCTCATCCCGCCGCAGGCGATGGAGCAGATCAACTCGCAGATGGCCGAGAGCGGCATGTCGATCGACTTCAACAACTTCAAGCCCGAGGACATCGACGAGCTCATCGAAGCGCTTCGTGAGATGGAAGTGAACGTCGACGGCGCCAAGGGCGAGAAGGTCCGCGTCTACGCCGAGTAGGCCGGGCTAGCCCGGAATCTTGTCCAGCACGAGCCCCTTGATGAGTGCGCGCAGACCGCGGTCGAACGGCTCGCTCCAGCCCAGGTAGCCCGCCGCGCTCATCATGCGCATGAGGTTCGGGAACTCCTCGGGCGAGATGCCGTCGGGCTCCTTGGCCACCGGCTCGCCGTGCTCCTCGGACGCTGCAACCCGGTTCGCGTAGATGACCGAGGTGCCGATGATGTACTGGCCTACAACTTCGACCGCCACAGTGGCGTCGGTCTCGTCGAGCCCGAGTTCGAAGAGGATCCCGAGCAGCTTCTCGATGGGCCGAAGCTGCCCCGGCGTGTTCATCGACTGGGTCAGTGCGATGGGCGCCGCGTTGATGTGCTTGATGAGCGCGTCGCGCAGCGCGTAGGCCACGGCAAGCACGCGCTCCTCGGCGGTGGCGTCGGGCGCGGAATCGGCAATGTGCACCTCGGCCATCACGGCCTCGAAGATGAGGTCCTTGAGCGCGGCCTTGTCGGGCACGTGGTAGTAGAGCGTCATCGTCCCGACGCCCAGCTCGGAAGCCAGGCGTCGGAGCGATAGCGCGTCGAGTCCTTCTCGGTCAACGATCGCGATGGCAGTCGAGATGATCTGCTCACGCGTGAGTGTTGGTGTGTTCGCTTTCCGGGCAGTCACGGTGATCTCCTAGCGCGAGGACATCGAGGGAGCGGGCACGGCCGCCTGCGTCTCCTGTTATCGTACACCGTACTATGAAAGTCAAGGGGCAGTTTTGGAAGTTGTGAGAAGATGCCAACGTCGGTCCTAACGAAGGGTGCAGCCGTGACGTTCCCGATAGACACAGTCCGAGATGCGTTCCCGGCGCTCCGTGAGGGTGCTGCCCACTTCGACGCGCCCGGAGGCACGCTCATGCCGACGTCCGTTGCCGAGGCAGTCCGCGACACGATGGTCTCGGCCACGTGCCAGCGAGGGACGAACACGCCCGCCGAGCGTCGCACGGACGCGATCGTTCTCGGCGCGCGTCAGGCGATTGCCGACCTGCTCGGCGTGGACGCTGGCGGCGTCGTGTTCGGGCGCAGCATGACGCAGCTCACCTTCGACTTCGCGCGCACACTCGCGCAAGGCTGGGGGCCAGGCGACGAGGTCGTGGTCTCTCGGCTTGATCACGACGCGAACATCCGCCCGTGGGTGTATGCAGCGGCTCGCGTGGGCGCAACCGTACGCTGGGCCGAGTTCGACACCGCCACCGGCGAGCTCACCGCTGACGACATCGAGCAGCAGCTCTCGGATCGCACGCGGCTCGTTGCCGTCACAGCAGCGTCGAACCTCATCGGCACGCGCCCGGCAATCCGCGAAATCGCCGAGCGGGTTCACGCACGCGGCGCGTTCTTGTACGTGGACGGCGTGCACAACACGCCGCATGCGTTCGTCGACGTGCCCGAGATGGGCGCCGACTTCTACGCGTGCTCGCCGTACAAGTTCTGCGGCCCGCACCACGGCGTGCTCGTTGCGTCACCGGAGCTCCTCGGCACGCTCGCTCCCGAGAAGCTGCTGCCCTCGGCGAACACGGTGCCCGAGCGATTCGAGCTCGGCACGCTGCCGTGGGAGCTCCTCGCCGGAACGACCACTGCGGTGGAGTTCCTCGCGAGCTTCGGCGAGCCGGCCGCCACCCGCCGAGAGCAGCTTCGCAGCGCGATGGCCGCGCTCGGCGCGCATGAGGACGCGCTTCGCGGCACGCTCGAGGCCGGCCTTGCGGCGCACCAGCGAGTCACCGTCTACTCGCGAGCGCAGGTGCGCACCCCCACGCTGCTCTTCACGGTGGACGGCATCGAGTCCCCGGAGGTCTCGGCGCGACTTGCGGCACCACCCGCAGGTAGCGCTCGTCCACCAGGCAACTGGCCAGGCGGTGCGTGGTGCTGCGGGTGGTGCCGATGCGCCGGGCAATCTCCTTGAGATACCGCGCACCGCTAGCCACCGCCGACAGCGCAGACCCTGGAGTCGATGAGTTCGGTGGTGCTCGATGACGCGATGCGCGGCGCCGTGGAGCGGCCTGCATGCCCATGGCCATCACCAACTCGCCCAACACCACCCGGTCAATACCCACAGTCACCCCATACAGCGGG
>CAKMKD010000085.1 GCA_927439865.1 uncultured Coriobacteriia bacterium
CCACACGTGTGTTTGCTGATCGAGGCACTCGGGCAGGAGCCATGCAGCCGCAGGAAGCCGACGAATGGGGGCCTAAATGGCTGAGACCAAGAGGTCCGAGGGATTCACGGACGAGGAACGAGCTGCGATGAAGGAACGCTCGAAGGAGCTCAAGGCGGAAGCGCGCGCGAGCAAGGACAGGGCGGCCGGGGAACGCGATGTGCTCGAGAAGATTGCCGAGATGCCGGAATCGGATCGCATCATGGCTGAGCGAATCCATGAGATCGTCACCGCCACCGCACCGGATCTCCTCCCGAAGACCTGGTATGGAATGCCCGCCTATGCCAAGAACGGCAAGATCGTCTGCTTCTTCCAGGCCGCTGCAAAGTTCAAGGCGCGATACGCGACGTTCGGCTTCGATCAGGAGGCACACCTCGACGAAGGCACGATGTGGCCCACCTCTTTCGCGCTGACTGAGCTGACCGCCGCCGACGAGGCAACGATTGCCGAGCTCGTTAGGAAAGCGGTGAGCTGAGGCGCGGTAGCGGCTTGCGCATCGCCACCCGCCTAGAGCGTTCCAGGCCCAGCGCAGTCTCATCGGAGAGCCTTCGAGTGAGTTCCGCATCGAGCTCCTGCTCTGGTATGGGCTCGAAACCGACGCGAGCATAGAACGACGCATTCCACGGTACGTCGCGGAACGTGGTGAGCGTGATCTCGGTGCAGTCGCTCGTGAGCGCGTAGTCCTCGACAGCTTCGACGAGCGCCGCCCCTATCCCCTTTCGGCCGTGCGCAGGCAAGACATCGAGTTCCTCGAGATGCACGCGCCGCCCGCTGACGCTGGCAACGGCGAATCCAACGGCGGCACCCGCCGGTTCGAGCGCCACCCACAGTAGACCCGCGCGTTGTGCTGCCGCCAGATTGTCCGTCGGGGTGACATGCGAAAGCACGGATTCAGGCAGCGAATCGCCGAACCGGGTTGCCGCCGCGCGCTCGATGGCGGGCAGCTGGTCGACGTGTTCGGGGCCAGCCAGCCGGACGACATAGTCGGTGCTCATCGAACGCCTCAGCCGGATGCGCTTGTTGACGGGCGTCTCCCGTGTGAGTCTGCGAGCACTCTCACCCTTGTTGCCGGTTCGCCTGGACGCGCAGTCGGGCCTCAAGAAGGATTGCGGCGGCCTGCTTCTGGCCGGTCATGAGAATGTCCGCTGCGGCTCTCTCCACCGCATGGCTGAGCGTTTCCGCTGCCGTCCGCTGTGCGTCCAACAACGCCTGCGCCAGAGCCTCCTGCTGGGACGCCGTGTCGAGAGCGTCGTAATCGTCGTCGAATGCGGCTTGATCACGCTGTCCCTCGTCCAGGCTCACGTCCGAGCCAACGTCCCCTTCGCTGGGGCGCTTGACGATGCCGAGAATGAGTTCGGTAGCGCGCTGCTGCTCACCCATCAGGAGCGCGACCGCCTGGCGATGTGCTTCATCCAAGACCGCCTGAGCCTGTTGGGCGGATTCGGCGAGCACGCGTTTCGCCTGGTCTCGTGACACTTGCAGCAGCACTGTGTCCGCCTGCTTCGTCTTCAAGAAGTCTCCCTTCGCCGACAACGAGATACTACCAGCACCCTGCTCGTCTCGCTAACGCACTTGCGGGTCAGCTGTGCGCCGATGCCTCCCAGATCAGTACCGCTTACGCATCTGATGGATGCGCTTGTCACGCCCATGTCATTAGCCGATGGTCCCAAGGTCGCGATCTCGCCGCTCAACGCTACCCGTGACCCCCCCCATCAGCGCCTGCCCGAGGCTGAAGCCCCCTCCCGAGAACACGAATGCCCCGCTCCGACACGCAGAGCGGGGCATCGAATCACACTGGCGTTCGGGTGGACTACATCCCCATCCAGCCCGAGAAACCGCGGTGCATAACTCCCGGGTTCATCGTACCGGTGAAGCCGCCCATCTCAACCGCGTGTGCCGCGTGATGCTGACCGTACTCGTAACCCGCCTTGGTGGATCCGGTAGCAAACGCCGGAACGGCCAAAGCCAAAACCATTACGGCGGAAAGTGCAAAAACGATGAGACTCTTCATGCGCGAGTACCTCCTTGGTCTGAGAGCTTACATCTAATCCATACCCATTTAGTCAGGATTATACGCGCCGCCATGCCAGACTGCCCGAAGATGGGGAGAATGTGCCGGGAATCCACCTGAGGCGAGAAGGGATTGTCGTCGCTGGCATATCACTGACGTATGTGTTGGATATGAGCGGCGATCCACGCCTCGCTTCAGTCTAGCGCTGACGTCGCCTGCTCGATGCCTTTGTTCGACTGCGTATCCACGACGTGCTCGCTGCCGTCATATTGCTCGCTGGCGACGAGATCAGGGTTCTGCAGTGTGCTTCGTACCTTCCGCAATCGGACGAACATCGTCGTGACACCGACGAGCACCGAGAGGCCCGCCCAAATCCAGTAGCGCTGCTGCGCCACCCCTTTGGCCATCACGAGGGTCGGGAACAGTGGAACAAGCGCGTTCCCCCAGCCATGGGCGACGAGACCCGCCATGGTGCGCTTACCGGTTGTCTGGCGCACAAAGGAGAAGAAGTAGGAATTGCCAATCAGAACGAGCGCGAACCCGACGAACGGCACGAAGATCTGGGTGGTTCCGGGGATGAAGAACAGCGGCACGTGCCACACGGCCCAGACTACCCCGAGCACCAGGTTGCCCAGCCAGGGTCCCAGTCGCTCCTCTAGTGGATCCAGGATATATCCGCGCCATCCCAGTTCCTCCTGTCCGCCGCCGAGGAAGATCATGAGCAGTAGATACGGCAGGAAGACCCACACGGAAGGAAGCAGCATCTCCAGGCGCGGCTCTCCCCAGAGTTCGGGCAGTATCCATGCAAGCCACACGGTCCCACCGAGCACCAGCGGAGGGGCAAGCCAGCCCCACCAGCCGAAATGGAGATCCCGCAGGCCGTGCAAGTACTCTCGAACGGCGTCCTTGCCAAGCGATGTCCGCAGGCAGTAGAACGCTCCCACGACAGGTCCGAAAGCACCGAGAATGACTAAGAGCACAGTCAGCGCGGCGAGCAGGTCTGTCACCAGTGGGATAACGCCCGCCCCCGCAAGGACCAGCGGCAGCCAAATCAGCCACGACCACGCGAATGTGACCACAAAGAACCGGTAGGGAAATCCTCCCTCTTCCTCTGTCACCGCTCTCCTCCCGCGTCGCCAGCCGGACGCATTTGCGCATAGCTGCGCACCAATGCCGTACATGCCACTCTACCTCGTGCGCGTCAGCTGGATGCGCTTGTTAGTAAGCGCGAATTCAGATACTAAGTGCACCACCCCCGGGGCGCGAGGGTGAGGCAATCTGGGACACTTCAGGTTCCTCCACTCCGCCAAGAACAGGGGAACCACACATGAAGTATCGCCAGATCACCTCAGATGAAAGATACGCTATCGCCGCCCTTCGCAGGCGCGGACTCTCAGCGCGAGCCATCGCCGCAGAACTGGGTCGTGCGCACACGACGATCTCGCGCGAGCTGAGGCGCAATCTGTCGAGCCAGGGCCGCTACACGCCTTTCAAGGCGAACCAGAAATGCCGGGGAAGGCGTACGAGGTCGCGCCGCAACGCTCGCATCACATCGGAGACGTGGGCCGTCGTGGAGCGCTACCTTCGCCGCGACTTGAGTCCTGAGCAAGTCGCAGGGTTCCTGAGAGTCGGGGGCATCTTACGAATCAGTCACGAGAGCATCTACCTGCACGTCTGGCGCGACAAGGCGGCCGGCGGGGATCTGTGGAAGCACATGCGCCAGGCGTCCAAGAAGCGACGCAAGCGCTATGGAGCCTACGATTCGAGAGGCAAAGCCGCAGGTAAACGCCACATATCCGAACGTCCTCCCGAGGTCGAGATAAGTGGTGCAGTTCAAACTTGAACTTACGTAAGCCGCGCCGACTTCAGTTGGTTGCCGCGCCCATGAGCGTACCCAGGCCGACCACCAGCGCGACGCCGGCGAGAAGCGCTCCCGCCCCGACAAGAGCCGCGAGCCAAGGGCGAGGCGCTCGAGCCCGCATCAAGTACGTAGCTTCGCAACCGAGCGGAATCCACACCGAGGCATAGCCTGCGGCAGTGAGGACCGAGAACGGGATGACCTGCACGGCAGCAGAGGCGGCCGAGTCGAATCTGAAGCCTGAGCCCAAGAACACCAGCAGTCCGGCGACCAGGGGAATCGCTACGATTTGCGCCATGACTGAGGCAAGGACAACAAGCCGACGTGGCTTCGAAGACAACGAACCGGCGATGAGTCTAGCCGTTATGGCCCCGCCCAGTGCGATCGGACCGACGCTCGCGAAGGCTAACCACACGGCCACTTGATACATGAAGAAGAAGCCTAGTATGAGCCTCAATGTGAGCGCCCCGTTCCATCAGAGTGGGTCCGCACTGCGTGGCGCCATCGCGAGTTTTACCTAACGCATTTGAGTTGAGCCGCGAGCGGAGCGAGTCGGCTCGAACTCATTGTTAGGAATCACATGGACCGAGGCGGACTTCATGGTGCCCGCCTATGGCATGTCATTTCACGAGTGTGATGCTCCGACGAGCGGGGCGATCAAACTCGGCCGCCAAATGCCTGAGCCTATCGATGTGCTCATCGACCTGAGCGTCCAGTAGCTCCTTAATTGCGGGACTATCCGTGTGACATGAGACGAGGAGCTCGAACACCATGTTGACCTCGGAACTCTCCAGTTTATGAGCGAGCTCGTAGGCATCGTCAAGCGTGCGCAACTCGAACGTAGCGGCATGTGCGAGCTCTGCCTCAACCGAGATAATCAGAGCCGTCTCTGTCGCAGCCAAGGGTCTCGAGAGGGAGCTTTGCGGCAGGACGGCTCTTGCCTCTCGTAGGATGGAAGCGTGCCTGGACTCGTCGAAAGCCATCTGCTTCCAGAAGTCCTCGACGCCGGGGTGGGAAGGAAAGGACTTGGAGAGCCCGACATAGAGATCTCGAACTGTGTCTTCCCATGATATGGCTCGTTCGAGCAGTTGTGCGACCGTGGCGTCGTCCATCGCTGTCACCCGCCTTTTCTCTGACTGCATACGCGCCAGTCCCGCGCGAGCAAGTGCGTATTCCTAACGCACTTGCGCATCAGCTGCGCACCAATGCCTTCCATGTTAGTCTACCTCGTGCGCGTCAGCCGGATGCGCTTGTTAGGCGGCGCGGATTCAGATACTAAACGCAACACCCCGGACCCTTGAGGGTGGGGCGGTCTGGGACACTACAGGTTCCTCTCCACCGCCAAGCAAAGGGGAACCGATGAGCGCCCAGATCACCCTGGAAGAACGATACGCCATCATGGCGATGAAGAAGCAGCGCTTCTCGATCCGGGCGATAGCCCGTGAGCTTGGGCGCGCACCTTCGTCGATCTCGCGCGAGTTCCGGCGAAACGTACGACCCTCGGGCCGCTACAACCCCGACATCGCCCACTCCTACACCGTTGCGCGCCGTCGGAGGAGTCGGCGCAACACCCGCTTCAGCGCCCATGAGTGGGCGCTCGTCGAACGCCTCGTCGGGCTCGACTGGAGCCCGGAGCAGGTCTCGGGGTGGCTCAAGCGCCACGGGACCATGAGCATCAGCCACGAGACCATCTATCTCCACATCTGGCGCGACAAGCAGCGCGGCGGGGACCTGTGGCGGCACCTGCGACAAGCGACGAAGAAGCGGCGCAAGCGCTACCGGAGCCACGACTCACGCGGAAGACTCGCAGGTAAACGCCACATCTCGGAGCGATCGCCTGAGATCGAGACCAGGAAGGCCGTCGGGCACTGGGAGATAGACACGATCAAAGGCGACTCCCAGGCGGCCCACTCCGCGGTGACGATGGTGGAGCGCGCCACCGGCTTCACGGTGATGGGCAAGCTCAAGCGGCACACCGCCGCCGAGTGCGCAGAGCGCGTGATCGAGCTCGTCTCCGGTCACGCCGGCCGAGTCGCCACCATCACCGCGGACAACGGCACCGAGTTCCATTCCTACGGGCTTGTCGAGCAGGCCACAGGAGCGCTCTTCTACTTCGCCACGCCGCATCACAGTTGGGAACGCGGCACGAACGAGAACACAAACGGCCTGATCCGCCAGTACCTGCCGAAGCGGACGAGCATGGCGCACGTCGATCAAGCGGATCTCGATGCAGTCGCAGCGAAGCTCAACGCCCGGCCGAGGAAGCGGCTGGGCTACAAGACACCGGAGGAATGCTATGCCGAAGCCATCTAGGCGCGAGCGTCCGTATCAGCGGGGGTGTTGCGTTTCAAACTTGAAGTCAGA
>CAKMKD010000086.1 GCA_927439865.1 uncultured Coriobacteriia bacterium
CGTGGTTCCCGGCGACAATGGCGCCGCCCTCGGCAGGTATGTTCTCCCGGCCGACGACCTTCATGCGAAAGACGATCTTGAACACGATGCGGGCGGGAGCCCGTATGACAGCTGCAAGCATCAGAATCCGACCTCCATCACGAGCGCAGCGATTCGATCAACGACATCGTCGACCGTGAGACCCGTCGTGTCGATGACATGCGCATCTGCAGCGGTTGCGAGCGGGCTTGCCGTCCTGGTGCTGTCCATCAAGTCGCGCTTCGCAATGTCGGCCGCAACGACGGCGATCTCGGCCTCATGTCCCGCTGCCTCGCGGTCGCCAAGACGCCTGCATGCGCGCTCCTCGGGCGTTGCTGTGAGGTAGACCTTTACCGCGGCATCGGGGAACACGACTGTGCCGATATCACGCCCCTCGACGACGGTGTTCGCATCCTCGGCGAACTGCCGCTGAATCGGCACGAGCGCGCTGCGCACGCCGGGAATCCGCGCGACCAGGCTGACTGCGGCGTCAACTGCCGGCGTCCGGATAGCCGAGGTGATGTCGTGCTGTCCAACGAGGACTGCCGACGGAATCGGATCGTCGGGCGAATACGCGAACGAAACCTTCGTTGTTCCGGCGAGTTCGGTCATCGCCTGGGCATCTTCAAGCGGCATCCCGAGACGCACGGCTTCCGACGCGACGGCGCGGTACATGGCGCCGGTGTCGAGATACCGGTATCCAATGCGACGTGCGACAGCGCGTGCGACGGTGGACTTGCCGGACGCGGCCGGACCGTCGATGGCGATGATCATACGGGGGACTCCTGCGCGATTGAGATGGTCAGGCACGCAGAATGATAGCACGCACAGTGGCGGTGCCCCCTACTCCCGCACACCCGCCTGCAGCGTCTTGAGGTCACCGGCGAAGGCCGGATACGAGACGTCGACGGCCTCGAATCGATCGATCTCTGTCTCTCCGCTCGCAACAAGGCCCGCAACCGCGTACGCCATGGCCAGCCGATGATCGCCGAGCGAGTCAAGGGCTGTGCCGGTGAGCGGATGGCCACCCGCTATCGCGAGTGTGTCCTCATCGGCGATCGCACCTCCACCGAGCGTGTTGATCGCCTCGGAGATAGCAGCAAGCCGGTCGGATTCCTTCACTCGCAGCTCACCAACGCCCTCGAAGCGCGTCGTACCCGTTGCAGCGGTTGCGACGATCGCGAGCAGGGGCACCTCATCGATGAGGGATGGCACTTCCTCGGCGGTGATCGTCGTCGCAGTGAGAGTCGCGGAGTAGCGTGCGCGAATGTCACCGGTAGGTTCACCGCAGATCTCGGGACCCTTCGTGACCTCGACGTCGGCGCCCATGCGCGCCAGCACTCGCAGGAACCCGATGCGCGTGGGGTTGAGCGACACGCCGGGGAGTGAGACGTCGCTCCCGGGAACGAGCAGCGCAGCACCCACCAGAAATGCTGCCGAGGAGGGATCAGCCGCCACAGCAACATCGGCCGCAGACAACGCGACCGGACCCGTCACGCTCGCGCAGAGAGTCTGCCGATCCACCGGCACGCCGAAGGCAGGAAGCATGCGCTCGGTGTGATCGCGGCTCGGCGAAGGCTCGCAGACCCGGGTGGTCCCCGGTGCCCGGAGCGCTGCCAGCAGGAGCGCGGATTTCACCTGGGCGCTCGCAACTGGAAGCTCGAATGACGCCGGTCGAAGCGAGCCTCCGCTCACGCCTATCGGCGCTACGTCGCCCTCCTCGGCCTGGAACCGCGCACCCATCTCCGAGAGCGGAGCGGTGACGCGCCGCATCGGACGTCGTGACAGCGACTCATCGCCCGTGAGGACGGCGTTGATCGGCCACCCCGCAAGGATGCCGAGAAGCAGTCTGATCGACGTCCCGCTATTGCCGCAGTCGATCGGGCCGACCGGCTCGATCGGGCCGTCGGCTCCCCAGCCACGGACGGCGAGCGAGAGACCTTCGGGCTCCTCGGCGATGAGCTCGACTTGTGCTCCAAGCGCTTCAACGGCCGCCATCGATGACCGGACGTCAGCACTCTCAAGCACGCCGGTGAGCCGAGAGGTTCCCTCGGCCATAGCCGCGAAGAGCACGGCGCGATGCGAGATCGACTTGTCGCCGGGAACGCGTACGGTGCCCATGAGCGGCACTGCGGACGGTCGGATGTGATAGCGCATGGCTCCCCCTACTCGAGCGGCTTGAGGACGGCGTTGAAGCCGGCCGCATCCAGATCGGACAGAAGCCGAGCACGGTCGCCCTCATCGGTGAGGATGAGGCGCAGCACGGCGCTGTCCTCGGACTGATGGTCGATCTCGATGTCCTCGATGTTGCAGCCGACGCGGCTGACCGCGGTCGTGATCTGTCCGACAACGCCCGGACGGTCGGTCATTGGGAGCGAGAGCTCGAAGAGCGCCGCCGTGTCCGGCACCCACTGCGCCGGCAACTGTCGACGTACCTCAGCGGGCTCGGCAAGCCAGGCCCTGATCGCCTCGGCATCACCTTCGGAAACGGCATCGGCCAACTCGCCGAGAACCGCCTGCAGCTCCTCGATGCCTGCCACAAGCGGCCCGGCGTTGTCGAGGCAGATGCCGGTCCAGAGCTCGGGGCTTCCAGCGGCGATGCGGGTCATGTCCTTGAACCCGCCAGCGGCAAGGCGGAGCACATCTCGCCCACCGCGTGTGGAACGGCGAGACGCAAGCGCAACGAGCGCTGAGGCGGCAACGTGAGGCACATGGCTGACCACTGCGACAGCTTCGTCGTGCGCCCCGGCCGGCACCGAAATCACGCGCGCACCGAGTGCTGAGACGAACTCGTGTATCTGACGGTACGCTTCGAGGTTGGTGTCATCGGTCGGCGTGAGAACGTAGTAGGCCCCGCGGAAGAGCGCCGGGTCGGCTGCCTTCACGCCGCTTCTCTCTGAGCCAGCCATCGGGTGACCGCCGACGAACGCGTACGACGCCCCCTCGTGGCGATGCGCGGCGAGCATGACGCCGTGCTTCGTTGAGGCGACGTCGGTGACGATGCCCGCATAGCCCGCATCGTCGAGTCGTCCGAGCCACTCGACGATGCGCCGCGCCGGGGTGGCCAGAACCACCAGATCGACGACGCCCGGCTCGAGCCAGCCTGCAGTAAAGGCCTCGTCCGGCTGGGCGGCCGCATCGGCGAGCCCCGTCTCAACCGAGTACGCCAACGTGAGCTGATCGGTGTCCACCGCATACACGAACGGCGCGTCATCAAGTTTCTTGGCCGCGGCGGCAATCGAACCGCCGATGAGTCCCATACCGACGATCATCACCGAGCGGAACATCACGCGCCCCCGAAGGTACGGCCCTCGAGCGTGACGAGCGGGGTGAGACTCTCCACGAGCGCGTCGAACTCCGCGGGCCTGAGCGACTGGGGTCCATCGCAGCGAGCGTGCTCCGGGTCAACGTGGACCTCCACCATCAGCCCGTCGGCACCGGTGGCTACCGCAGCCCGGCACATCGGCGCAACGAGATCGCGGCGGCCCGTCGCATGCGAGGGATCGACGATGATCGGCAGGTGCGTGAGCATCTTGAGCGCCGCTACAGCTGCAAGATCGAGGGTGTTGCGAGTGTACGTCTCGAACGTGCGGATTCCTCGTTCGCAGAGCATCAGGTCGCGGTTGCCGCCCTTGAGCACGTACTCGGCGGCCGAGAGGAGCTCCTCGATCGTGGCCGAGAGGCCCCGCTTCAGCAGGATCGGCTTCCGGAGGTTCCCGAGCTCGTCGAGCATCATGAAGTTCTGCATGTTCCGCGCGCCGACTTGCAGCACGTCCGCCCACTCGGCGACCTTCTCGGCATCGCGAACGTCGAGCACCTCGGTGACTACGGGCAGCCCGACCTCATCGCCGGCGGCACGCAGAAGCTTGAGACCGTCGAGTCCCATCCCCTGGAACGCGTACGGACTCGAACGCGGCTTGTATGCCCCGCCCCGAAGCATGGTGGCGCCTGCCGCCTTCACGGCACGCGCTGTGGCCATGAGCTGCTCCTCGGACTCGATAGAGCAGGGGCCCGCTATCATCGCGAAGGCTCCCCCACCGATGGTGGCCGAGCCGACCGTGATGACGGTGTCTTCGGGTTGAAAGTCACGCGAGACGAGCTTGTACGGCTTGAGGACGCGGATGACCTGCTCGACGCCTGCGAGTCCCTCGAGCTCGAGCGCGTACATGACCTCGCGCTCACCGATGACCCCGATGATCGTTTTGACTTCACCCTGTGACAGGTGCGCCTCGGCACCCGCTTCGTGCAACAATCCGACGACGTGGTCGACCTCCGCCTGAGAGGCGTGGTCTCTCATGATAACGAGCATTGCGAATCATCCTTCCGGCACGCAGCGCGTGCGTCGCATGTCCTGACCGCTTCTGCGGTCGCGCGCGACGCTAGAGCTTGCCGAGTCGCGCAGCGACCACTTCAAGTGCTGCGATCGTCATCTGCGTGTCCTCAGGAGTACCGATACCCACTCGGAGAGCCGGAGCGTTCCCGAAGTCGCGGACGATCACGCCCTCCGAGAGGAGGGCCTCGAAGACTTCGACCGGACGGGAAGTGTGGAAGTACACGAAGTTCGTCTCCGACCGCGCGTACTTGATACCCAGCCGATCGAAGCACGAATACAGGTAGGTCTTCTGTTCCTGGTTCTCTTTACGGCGACGCCGGACCTCGACTTCGTCGTCGAGCGAGTAGTACGCGGCGATCTGCGCCACGGTATTCACGTTGAACGGCTCACGGACCTTGTGAAGCGCCTCCGCGATGTTCGGAGGGCAGATCGCGTAGCCGACTCGGAGACCAGCGAGCGAGTATATCTTCGAGAAGGTACGGGCGATCACGATGGGACGATCACCGTCGAAGTAGTCGAGCCCATCCGGATAGTCGCTGTCGGTGACAAACTCGAAGTACGCCTCGTCGACAACCGTGAGCACGTGCGACGGTACAGCGGCCAGGAAGCGCTCGAAGGCCTCTTTGCGGTAGATGGTGCCGGTCGGGTTATTCGGGTTGCACAGGAAGACCAGACGCGTCTGAGGGGTAATCGCAGCGAGCATCGCATCGAGGTCAAGCGTGTCGCCTTCGGCCAGCGGGACCTTCACGGCGGTGGCGCCGAAGATGGCCGTGACCATGGGGTACACGATGAACGACGGCCAGGCGAAGACGACTTCATCTCCGGGACGAAGCACGACCTGCGCGATAAGGCGGAGGATCTCGTTGCTGCCGTTTCCGACGACCACGGTCTCGGCAGGTACACCCAGACGCTCGGAAAGCTTGCGTCGAAGCGCGGTGCAACCGCCATCGGAGTAGCGGTTCATTCTCGGCAGGACCTCGCGCATAGCGGCCAGAGCGATAGGAACGGGGCCGCAAGGATGCTCGTTGCTCGAGAGCTTCAGGACGAGGTCTTTGCCCGAGCGCTCGCGTACCTGGCTCGCGCGCAGCCCGGGGGCGTACGGCACGAGCGGCTCAAGGTCGGGTCGGATGATGTCGTCCCAGGACACTGATGGTCCTCCTCGGCTGCTCAAGGGTTGCCGAGGATTGTCCCGCACTCACGCGCGTGACGCAAGGCGTGCCGGTTACGCCCCGGGCTTGAGACTCCTCAAGACGCCCGCCCCGTCGATGACACGGAGCGTCGCAACCGTGGCATTCGGTACCGAGAATCGCCACGAGGACGCCATCGGCAGGTCCATCCAGTGTGCGAGCAACGTCCTGAACACGCCGCCGTGGGTCACGACCGCTACCCGGTGACCTGCGCCCTCGCACGCGCCCGCAGCTCGCCGGACGCGGGCTTCGAATGCCGCCCATGTCTCCCCGCCCGGAGCGACGGGTCCGCCCCCCGGACCCGCTAGATCATCGGAGTCAGCGGCGGCGCCGTTGCGCAGATAGTCGATCTTCATGCCGAGAGCCTCGATCTCATTCCAGGTAAGCCCCTCGGCTCGCCCGAAATCGATCTCCTGCAGGTCCTCAAGAACGTTCACTGGTGTGCCGCACGCGGTGATTGCCTGTGCGGTCATGAGCGCCCGCTTGAGCGGCGATGTGAAGACCGCATTGGGTCGCCACTCCTCCATGAAGGCGGTGAGCTCGAGTATCTGATCGCGGCCCGCCTCAGTGATCGGCGAGTCACCGCGACCCACGAACCGCCCGTCGACGTTCGCCACGGTCTGCGGGTGCCTGATGATCACGATTTCGGTCGTCGTCGAAGCCATGTCTAACCTCCACTCAGCAGGGCGGACGCTACAAGAACGAGAGTCTCCACAAGCACCACAGATGCGCCGAGCAGGTCGCCGCTGATGCCGCCAACGGGCCGGGCGAGCATTCGGGGAACCAACAGCGCAGCAAGCACACCCGCAACCAGCATCGGTGCGTGATACGGCGACAGAAGCACGAGTGGCACAAGAAGCGCGACGGCAACGACCCAACCCGGCCATCCCTCGGACCGCGCAAGCCGAGCCGCAAGCCCCGTCGCGCTCGCGCGCGGAAGCGTCCACAGCCCGGCCACTGCCGCACACCGCCCGAGAACGGGAGCGGCAACGAGCGGCCAGAGGTCGAGTGAGGCGATGAGCGTGCCCACAGCCAGCACCTGCAGCAGCACGAGAAGGACGATCGTCGTGGTGCCGAACGCCCCCGTGCTGCTGTCATGCATGATCTCGAGCCGCCGCTCTGGCGTGTGCCCGCCAAGCAGCCCGTCAGCAGCGTCGGCCACGCCATCCCAGTGCAGGAAGCGACTGAGCAGCGCCCAGGCGGTCACGATGAGGGCGCCCACGATCAGCGTACTGAACCACCCGAAGCCGACCAGTCCCACGCCACGAGCCATCGCGTACGCCACGCCGCCGAAGAGCCACCCGACGAGCGGGAACCAGCGCGTGGGGCGAGCTGTCACATCCGCCCGCACAGGCACGATGCTCAGCCAGCCGAACGCCGAGGCTATGTCGCGCAGGGCGCTCACGCTTCGTCGGCTCCGCTCACGCCTGCCTCGGCGAACGTTGCCATCCCGCGCATGACATCACACGCGGCGTCGATGATCTCAATGGCGAGCGCAGCGCCGGTTCCCTCTCCGAGCCGCATGTCGAGCTCGAGCACCGGCTGCAGGCCAAGCGCGTCGAGAACGACGGCGTGACCGGGCTCGGCAGAGCGGTGCGAGGGAAACAGGTAGCCGGACACAGCGGGACACAGGCGAGTAGCTGCAAGCGCGGCCGCGCCTGAGATGAACCCGTCAGCCACCACGCACGCGCCAACGGACGCAGCGCCGATCATCACTCCGGCCATGCCGGCGATCTCCAGACCGCCAACCGCCGAGAGCACGCCGAGTGCATCGAGTCCGTCGACATCGTTGACGGCGAGCGCGCGCTCGATGACCTCAACCTTGCGGGCAACGCCTGCATCATCGAGGCCGGTTCCTCGGCCAACGACAGCGGCAACGTCAGCGCCGGTGTACGCCGCAGTGAGCGCCGAGGCTGCTGTTGTGTTGCCGATGCCCATCTCACCCGTGCCGAGCATCACGACGCCCTGTGCGTGGAGGTCCTGGGCGATGCGGACACCTACCATGATCGCCGCAGCAGCTTCTTCGCGCGTCATCGCCGGACCGGATGCCATGTTCGCGGTACCTGCCATCACCTTTGCCTGCACGACGCCTGTGAACGCGCTCGTGTCGGCGACCACACCCACGTCCACCAGCACGAGCGTGCACCGTGCGTGTCCGGCGAGCTGATTGATCGCCGCGCCGCCTGCCGAGAAGTTCGCGACCATCTGCCATGTGACGTCTTGCGGGTACGGCGAGACTCCCTCGGCCACCACGCCATGGTCGCCCGCCATCAGCACGATCGCCGACGGTGATCCGGAAGGCTTGACGTTTCGCTGCACGATTGCGACCCGTGCAGCGAGGTCCTCGAGCCTGCCGAGACTACCTGGCGGCTTCGTGAGCGAGTCGAGCCGCTCGCGAGCGGCACCTTCGAATCCCTCGTCCACGGGCTGGATCGTTGCGATCAGTTCGTGCAGTTGGCTCTCGGCAGTCATGAATCCCCTATCGATTGTCTGGCCAGACCGGATACCCGGGACCGGCAAGGATGTCTATGTACCGTCCACACACCGCAAGGTACGCGGCGTCTGCGCGCGCCGCGAGGCGTGCGTTGGCGCGTCCTAACACGTCGCGGAAGAGGCGTCCGGAAGCCGAAGCAGGCACGATACCCATGCCCACCTCGTTGGTCACGATGATCGTGTCGCCAGCCCGCGCCAGAAGCGCCTCGGTCGCGACGAGCACACGCTCGTCGGCATCGGCCTCGGAGAGCGCCTCAACGCCGTCACCCCACAGGATGTCGGTCACAAGCGTGCCGAGGCAATCGAGCACCAGCACGGCGTCAGCGGGAACCTGCTGGAGCCAGTCTCCGAGCGGACGACCCGCAACCTCGAGCGTCGTCCACGCCTCGGAACGCTCAGCGCGGTGCCGCTCGATACGTGCGGCCATCTCCGCATCGCCCTCGGCGCGTCCCGCCACCGCGATCACGACAGGACGCTCACGCTCGGACGCAAGGCGCGCCGCGAGCGCGGACTTCCCGCTTCGAGCGCCACCCGTGATGACGACGAGCGCCATTACTCGACCCGCCCGCCGAGACCGGCGTTCGCGATGAGCGCTTCTGTCTCGGCATCCGTGAGTTCGCGCGTCTCGCCGAGCTTGAGCTCCCCCAGGTCGATCGGTCCGAACCGGACCCGGTGAAGCGCGAGCACACGATGCCCAACAGCTGCGAGCATCCTGCGCACCTGACGCTTGCGCCCTTCGCGGATCACCAGCCGGATCACGCTTGTCGTGTCGCCGAGGCGCTCGATGTCTGCCTCGGCAGGACGCGTGGGTCCATCGTCGAGCTCGATGCCCGAGCGAATCTGCTTGAGCACGTCCTCAGTGGGACGTCCCGCCACCGTGGCGAGGTACTCCTTGGAGACGTGGTAGCGCGGGTGCATCAGGCGATGTGCAAGCTCGCCATCGTCGGTGAGCAGCAAGATGCCGGTCGTATCCATGTCGAGACGACCCACGTTGAAGAGCCGGTGATCTGTCTCGGGCATGAGTTCTGCAACAGTCCGTCGTCCCTGCGGGTCATTGAGTGTGGAGACGTGTCCTGCGGGTTTGTTGAGGATCATGTACATCCGATCGGAGCGCACGCGCACGGCCGCACCGTCGACCTCGACGATGTCGCGCCCCGGGATGACCTTCGTCCCGAGTTCGGTCACCAGACTGCCGTTCAGGCGAACCCGGCCTGCCGAGATGAGTTCCTCGGCTCCGCGCCGTGAAGCCACGCCCGCCCGAGCGAGGAACTTGTTGATCCGCTCCTCGCTATTCGTCGGATTCTGGCTCGGCGGCATCGTCGTCCGGCTCCTCTTCATCATCTTCCGGTTCACCGAACAGCGGCATCTCGAGTGCGTTGAGC
Source organism: uncultured Coriobacteriia bacterium (assembly GCA_927439865.1). GTDB lineage: Bacteria > Actinomycetota > Coriobacteriia > Anaerosomatales > Anaerosomataceae > UBA2286. The sequence continues at coordinate 9,414 of CAKMKD010000086.1, forward strand.
CGATCGCGAATAGCACGCTCGGTATCCGGATCCGGTGCGAACTCCGCGAGCGGCGGCAGCTCGGAGATATCCCTCAGGCCGAACTTCTCCAGGAACGCCCGGGTGGTGCCGTAGAGAATCGCGTTGCCGCCGTCGCGGTCCCGCCCGACTTCTCGCACGAGCCCCTTTTCGATGAGCGACGCGATGACCGATTCGCTGTTTACGCCGCGAACTGCATTCACGCCCTGACGATTGACGGGCTGGTGGTACGCGATGACCGCAAGTGCCTCGAGGGCAGCCTGCGAGAGCTTGCGCGTGTCCCACGAGAGCACGTACTCCTCGATGTAATCGTGGAAGCCGGGATGCGTGCCGAGGCGCCAGCCGCCGGCGACCTCGCGTAGCTGGAACCCGCGCTCATCGCGGACGTATTCTGCCGCAAGCGCGCCGAGAGCGGCTTCAACATCGGCGGCCTCGGCGTCGAGGACCTTCGCGAGGCGGGCAGTGCTCACCGGCTCATCACTCACGAAGAGCAGCGCCTCGAGCGGACCTCTCAAGCTTGGCGTCTCGCTCACGCGACTACCCCTTCCCCTTCGTTCTCACGACTTCGATATCGCCGAATGACGCATCCTGCCTGAGCGAGACCAGCCCGCGTTTGTAGAGCTCGAGAATCGCGAGGAACGTGACGACGATCTCCTCGGTACGCGCTCCAGCCGAGATGAGCTCCGAGAACATCGCGCGCTTTCGCTTGCCGAGTGTGCGCGCCACCCCCTCTACGTGGAGCTCGAGCGAGATGGGCGCAGCGGCGATGTGCTCGGCCTGGAGCAGGAACACCTCGCGTCTGTGCTCGAGATCGGCGCAGATCACGCCGAGCGCACGAAGCGTGAGGCCCTCAAGATAGTCCGGCATGAGCTTGAGGAACGACTCTTCGAGCCCGGCGGCGCGCGGGTGCATGCGCGTCTCGGATTCGAAGCGGGCCGCCAACTCACCCGCCGCATTCTTGAACTGCTTGTACGCGAGCAGCCGGGTGACGAGCAGCTCGCGCGCCTCTTCCGGTGAGAGGTCTTCGTACTCCTCGCCGAGGTCGACCGCTTCCCGGGGCAGCAAGCTTGCGGCTTTCAGTTCCAAGAGCGTGGCTGCAACCAGCAGAAAGTCGCTCGCGACCTCCAGGTCGAGATCTTCAAGACGCTCGATCTCGAGCAGATACTGATCCGCGATGTCGGCGATCGAGAGTTCGCTCACATCCACCTTCTGGCGCGCGACGAGCGACAGCAGCAGATCGAACGGACCCTCAAAGGTCTCGGTCTTGACGTTGTAGGCCATCGCTAGACGCCGCTGTCGACGTGCATCGAGCGCCGGACGTCTGACATCAGCTGATCAACAGCCGGGCGAACGCGCGCAGCGCCGTCCGAGAGGACCTCCCAGGCGTAGCCGGGCTCTTTCGCAAGCTCGGCCCGGCGGGTGCGGAACTCGCGCAGGTACTCGTTCAGATCCTCGGCCATTGCACACTTGTGGGCTACGCAGCCGCACTCGGCGACGCGACAGCATCGGTCCCACTCGGCAACCGCGGAGGCATCGCCGATGAGCTTGTGAATCTGATGAAGCGGGCAGATGTCGGGATTGCCCGGATCGGTCTTGAGCTTGCGAGCGGGGTCGGTGACCATGCCCATGACCTTCTTGGTGGTCTCCTCTTCGGTTTCCGAGAGGTAGATCGCGTTGCCGTAGCTTTTCGACATCTTGCGACCGTCGGTGCCCGGAACGCGCGCCCCTTCCTTGGGGATGATCGCCTGCGGCTCAACGAGAAGGTCGCCGTACTGACCGTTGAAGCGGCGCACGATCTCGCGCGTCAGCTCCAGGTGCGGCGCCTGGTCCTCGCCGACCGGCACCACATTGCTGCGGACGATCGCAATATCGGCGGCCTGCATGAGCGGATAGAGGAAGAACCCCACGTTCGAGAGGTCCTTCTCGGCAATCTGTTCGCGCTGCTCCTTGTAGGACGGCACGCGCTCCAGCCATGACATGGGTGCGACCATCGAGAGATACATCGTGAGTTCGGCGACCTCGGGCACATCCGACTGCCGGTAGATCGTCGACTTTGCCGGGTCGATTCCGGCAGCGACCCAGTCGAGGACCATGTCCTCGGTGAACTGCCGGATGCCCCGCGTGTCCTGCCAGTCGCTCGTGAGCGCATGCCAGTCGGCGACGAAGTAGTACGCCTCAAACTCCTCCTGCAGCTCGCGCATGTTGAGCAGGTTGCCGAACCAGTGACCAAGCGTAAGACGGCCGGTGGGTCGATACCCGGTGAGGACGCGTTTCTTCGACATGCGGGGCCTTTCGAACGAGACGGCGTGGAACCTGTTCATGATAGCGCACGGCAGTGCGCTACACGCCCGTCAGCAGGGTGAGAATCGGAAACACGGTGGCTCTGAAGTATGCAGTGAACGGGTCGAACTTGAACACGGCGGGAACGACCCAGAGGATGCCGATCAGGATGAAGAAGCCGTACCGCTCCCACTGGTGATACGCGGGCATCGCGCTTTCGGGGAGGATGAGCGGCAGGATCCGCGAGCCGTCGAGCGGCGGAAGCGGAATCAGGTTGAAGAACAGCAGCACGAGATTGACGAGCGCGAAGAGGTACGCCGCGGTACCGACGAACGAATCGAAGCCCACCACGCGTACGACAATTCCAGCGACAGCGGCCATGACGAGGTTCGCCGAAGGACCTGCGATGCCGGTGAGGAACATGCCCACGCGGCGGTCACCACGAAAGCGGTATGGATTCACAGGCACCGGCTTGGCGTATCCAAAGCCCGCTCCGAACATCGCGGTCATCAGCAGCGGGAGGATGATCGTTCCCCAAGGATCGATGTGCGCGATCGGATTGAGGGAGAGTCGTCCCTGGTCTTTGGCAGTGTTGTCACCGAGCGCCAGCGCGGCGTAGCCGTGGGCGACTTCGTGGAAGACGATCGCCGGGATAAGCAGGGCGAAGCGAATGAGCGTGCCGATCACATCGATGTTGCCCACAGGCGGCGTACCTTTCGTTTTAGCGTTTCGCGCGTGCGAGCCGCTTGAGATTTGCGAGTTCAGCCTCTCGGCCAACAGCTTTGCCGTCCAGACGGTCGGCAAGCGCTTGGGCAAGGATAGCAGAGTACTCTGGACCCGGTTCCATGCCGAGCCCGGTCAGGTCGTCGCCCGAAACTGCCGGCTTCGCGCCCGCCAGCTCCGAGATGAATCGCTCAATGCGCTGACGCTCGAGAGGACCGCCGACCGCCCACAGATAGATCAGGGTTTCCTCGGGCAGTGCCTGCAGAAGGAAGTAGAGGCGGCTGTCACGCATCTTGCGACGGTCGCGCATCACGCGGCGGACAGCATCGCCGCGCTCGGCCGCCGTCAATGCGGGAAGCCCGTACTCGCGTCCGAATCGCATGCGCCGGACCCACCGCTCGGCGGCCTGACGTGGTGCGGAGGCAACAAGCGGGACCACAAGCGTCACGCGCCGCCGTGGTGAGCGCGCGAACCGACCCGAAAGCGAGCTGAAGCTCGCGTCGACGACCGCTACCTCGTCGAGCACACGTGAGCGGTCGACGCCCTCGGGCACGAGTGCCGAGAACGCACCGATCTCATCGAGCCGCCGGAGAATCGCGACCACCCGCTCCTCGTCGATGATGTCGAGCAGCTCCTCGCGAATGCGCGCACCGCTGACCTCGGCAAGCATCTCCATGTCGACTGCGCGTTGCAGCAGCGCCGAGGTTGAGCCGTCCATCCGGAACCCGTAGCGCTCCTCGAAACGGGCGGCGCGCAGAACGCGGGTGGGATCTTCGACGAACGACAGCGAGTGCAGAGAGCGCACAACGCCCCGCTCGAGATCGGCCAGCCCGCCGAACGGGTCGGCGATGGCGCCGAAACTGCCAGGTGTGATACATGCGGCCATCGCGTTGATCGAGAAGTCGCGCCGGAACAGGTCCTGCCGGAGCGATGAGCGCTCCACCGTGGGAAGCGCACCGGGACGCGTGTAGTACTCGGTACGGGCGCTCGTGATGTCGATATGCAGGGTCTTGCTCACGATCAGCACAGCCGTGCCGAAGCGCTTATGCACGCGGATTCGGTAGCCGAGTGAGTCCGCAGCCTGCTCGGCAAAAGCGAGCCCGTCTCCCTCGACAACGATGTCGACATCGAGATTTGGCCGCCCGAGCAGCATGTCGCGCACGAATCCGCCAACGACGTGCGCCATAACACCGTGCTTGTCCGCGAGGAGCCCGATCGCCCGAACGGCTTCGTGCACGTCGGCCGGCAGCAGGTGCTCGAAGGAGTCCATGAACCGCTGCGAGGCTGCACTGCGCTCGAGAACCAGGCGACGGTCAAGGTACGCATCTCCGTGCTCGGCGCGCAAAAGGTCCTTCCTGGTGACGATGCCGATGAGTCGCCCGTCCTCGATGACCGGCACGCGGCCGATTCCTGAGCGGCCGAGAAGCTCCTCGAGCGCTCCGAGTCGCATCTCGGGACCGACGCTGATCGGGTTGCGGGCCATGAAGCCGGTGAGCGGTGCGTGGTCGAGTCCGTGGCGCAGCGCCTTGTCGATGTCCTTGCGGGTGACAAGCCCGACGATGGCGCCGTTCTCGGCAACCGGCAGACCGCCGTGGCCCCACGTTGCCATCAGGCGTCCCGCCTCGGCCATCGTCGTCTCCGGGGAGACAGTGCGAACCGGCGCGGTCATGATGTCTCGCGCCGAGAGTGGCGAGGTCACTTCGAGGTCGAGCGCTGCACGAAGCCGCTCAAGCACCCCCGGAATCGTGGCGTCCTTGAGAGCGGCGGACGCTGCCTGTGGATGACCGCCGCCGCCGAGGCGCTTGAGTACCGCGCCCACGTCGACCTCGGAGATCCGGCTACGCCCGACGATATGCAGGCGATCCGGCATCTCGATGAGCGCGATCGCCACGCGATACCCCAGGTCCTCGCAGATGTAGTGCGTCAGCACGCTCGCCGAGTCCACATACTCATCGGCAACAGCATGAGCGACCGCGATCTCCTGTCCATGGACGTCCCAGACCTCAAGCGTTGCCAGCAGCCGCTCAAGAACCACACGCTGCTCGTCACTCAAGGTGCGTGTCATGAACCTGTTCAGAACCTCGAGATCCGCGCCTGCCGCCATGAGGAACGCCACGGCATCGGCGTCGTACGCGGTCGTGTTGGGGTACACGAGCGAGCCCGTGTCCTCATGGATGCCGAGCAGCATGACGCTCGCCTCAAGCGGCGTCAGCGCGATTCCGCGGTCGCGGATCTCGTGAACGAGTATCGAGGTCGACGCGCCGACAGCCATCGATCGGTCCTCGGCAGTACTGATGTCACCCTCGGCCTTCGGATGATGGTCGTAGACGATGACCTCGACCCCTGCACGCCCGATGGCCGCCCCAATCTCCCCCACCCGCGCCGGGTCGCGCGTGTCCACCATGATCACGCGATCGATGGCGGCGATGTCGAGCGATTTCAGATCGACAAAGCCGAGGAACTCCTCGTGGAGGTTGTGAAACTCCCGGACGTTCGCGTTCTGCGTGCCGAGAAACACCGCCCGGGCAGACGGGTAGAGCTTGGTGGCTGCCACCATGGCAGCATAGGCATCAAAGTCGGGATTGGCATGCCCGACAACGACGTGCGTGACGGGGGCGTCACGCGTGCCTGCGCGTCGGGTCATGTCCTACACCTCGTGGAAGAGCACCGGCGCTTCGGGCTCATCATCCCCGATGACGATCGACTCCAACAGACGCGCCTTCGCGGCCTCGAAGAGCCCCTCGTCGCTCGCATAGAGCGTCGCTAGGGGTTGGCCTTCGACGACCGTGTCCCCTATCTTCGCCTCGAGCACGAGCCCTGCTCCAAGGTCGATCGGCGACTCCTTCGTCTCTCGTCCGGCGCCGAGCAGCATCGCCGAGCGGCCCACGCCCTCGGCATCGAAGCCAACGACGTAGCCGCTGCGCGGTGCCGTGAGCACCGCCGCAAACTCAGCGAGCGGTAGCAGGTCCGGGTTCTCGGCAACGTCAGCATCGCCACCCTGCGCCGCGACCCATGCCGAGAATGTGGCAAGCGCACGTCCCTCGGCGATGGAGTCGAGGAGCATCGTTCGGGCATCACGCTCGGATGTGGCAACGGCGCCGAGCACGAGCATCTTAGCGCCGAGCGCCAGGCAGAGCTCCGTGAGGTCCGCCGGCCCTTCACCCTTGAGGGTTCTGATCGCCTCGCACACTTCAACCGAGTTTCCCACAGCGAGACCGAGCGGCTGCGACATGTCGGTCATCACGCACTGCACTGTTCGGCCGAGAAGCTCTCCAACCCGCTGCAGCTCATGTGCGAGCGCACGGGCTTCGTCCTCGGTCTTCATGAACGCACCGCTGCCGACCTTCACATCGAGCACGATGGCGTCTGCTCCGCCCGCCACCTTCTTGCTGATGATCGAGCCGACGATAAGCGGGATCGAGCGGACCGTCCCGGTGACATCGCGAAGCGCGTACATCTTCTTGTCGGCGGGGTCCACATCAGCGCTTTGAGCCGTGACGACCACACCGATATCGAGCAGCTGCTGTACGAGCGCCGATTCCTCGATCGTGACGCTGAACCCGGGAATGGACTCGAGCTTATCGAGCGTCCCGCCGGTATGTCCCAGTCCGCGGCCGGACATCTTGGCAACCGGAACGCCGCAGCTTGCCACGAGCGGAGCAAGTACGAGTGTTGTCTTGTCGCCAACACCCCCGGTGGAGTGCTTGTCGAGAATCACACCGGGCACAGACGACAGATCGACCATACGCCCGGATTCGGCCATCGCACGGGTGAGGGCGGCAGTCTCCACGCTGGAGAGTCCGCGGAGGAACGCTGCCATCAGCCAGGCGGCCATCTGGTAGTCGGGCATCTCGCCGGAAACATACACGTCGATCAGATGCCGTATCTCTTCATCGGCGTGCTCTTTCCCGTCGCGCTTCGCCTCGATGAGTTCGACGATCGACTTCACGCGCCACGCACCTCCTCCAGAAACGACGTTCCTCGCCCGCAGCGATCCTTCAGGCCGTAGAAATCGAGCACCGTCTCGCCGATGTCCCCGAATGTGGCGCGGATTCCCAGGGCCGCACCGCGCTCAACGCCCTTCATCTTCGCGATGAGCGGCGTGTACTCGCGGCTGTGGTCGGTGGATGGCGTCGTCGGATCGCAGCCGTGGTCGGCGGTCACGATGAGCAGGTCGCCGTCGATCATCGCGTCGAGGAGTTCGGGCATCCGGCGATCGACCGCTTCGAGTCCGGCGCCGTACGCCTCGAAATCGTTGCGGTGGCCCCAGAGCATGTCGAAGTCCACGAGATTGGTGAACACGAACCCCTGCTCGGGCCGGGAAACCTCCTCGACCAGCTTGGTGAAGCCGTCCATGTTGTCGGTGACATGCGGCGATGACGTGACTGCCTGCCATGCGAAGATGTCGCCGATCTTCCCAACGCCGAACACAGGCACGCCGGCGTCCTGCAGCATGTCGAGCACGGTCGGCTCGAACGGTTTCACGGCAAAGTCACGCCGCCGATGCGTTCGATTGAACTGACCCTCGGCATCGGGACCAATGAACGGTCGCGCTATGACGCGGCCAACGACGTGCTCGCCCACGAGCATCTTGCGAGCTATCTCTGAGACTTCGTACAGTCGGTCAAGCCCGAAGGACTCCTCGTGGCATGCGATCTGGAACACCGAGTCCGCCGAGGTGTACACGATCGGCTTTCCGGTGGCTACGTGCTCCGCACCAAGGTCCTGGATGATGACGGTCCCACTCGCCGCGTAGTTGCCGAGGATACCGGGAACCCCTGTGAGCCGGATGAACTCGTCGAGAACTTCCGGCGGGAACCCGTCGGGATACGTCGGGAACGCCTTCGCCAGAACGAGTCCCATCATCTCCCAGTGCCCGGTAGTCGTGTCCTTGCCCGCCGAGAACTCGGCGTTCTTCCCCCATGAAGCGGTCGGAGTGTCCGTTGGCGGCACACCCATGATGTCGGTGATATTGCCGAGTCCCATCGCCCCGAGTACCGGCATGGACAGGCCACCGCACGCGTCTGCGGTATGCGACAGTGTGTTGGTTCCGGCATCCCCGTACTCAGCCGCGTCGGGCAGCGCCCCGGCGCCAACGCTGTCGAGAACGAGAACGATCGCACGCGGAGCCCTCGTCGCGCTGACCACGGCTGCCTCCTTCTGACCGGCCGTGGCTAGACGACGACCCGGTCGATCTCCTCAAGACTGGTGATCCCCGCAGCGACCTTGTCGAGCGCGTCCCTACGTAGTGTCTTCATTCCCGAAGCGACAGCCACATCCCGTAGTTGCTCGGAGGGCGCCTCCCGCAAGAAGAGACGCTCAAGCTCGTCGTTCATCTCCATGACCTCGAAGAGCCCGATGCGGCCGCGGTAACCCGTGCCCGCGCAATCGTCACAGCCCTTCGGCCCGTAGAGCTTCATTCGGCCCTCAACCTCGGCCTCGGAGAACCCGGCAGCGAGCAGTACGTCATCACAGGTCTTGACGCGCTTGCGGCACTTCTTGCACAGCCGACGCGCAAGGCGTTGCGCGACGACGCCGACGAGCGCCGAAGACGTCACGTACGGAGCGACTTCCATGTCGACCAGACGAGTGAGAGCCGAAGGGGCGTCGTTCGTGTGGATCGACGAGAGCACCAGGTGACCCGTGAGAGCCGCGCGAACGGCAATCTCGGCCGTCTCGGCGTCACGAATCTCGCCGACGAGGACAACGTCGGGGTCGGAACGCAACACGGTGCGAAGGAGACGCGCGAACGTGAGTCCGATGATCGGGTTCACCGCCATCTGAGTGACACCAGGCATCTGGTACTCGATCGGGTCCTCGATGGTGATGATCTTGCGCGAGGGGAAGTTGATGCGGGACAGGCCTGCGTAGAGCGACGTCGACTTCCCTGAACCGGTGGGGCCCGAGACCAGGACGGCGCCGTATGGGCGCGCCAGGAACCGCTCCATCGTGCGCAGGTGCTCCGGAGCCATGCCCAGCATCTCGAGCGTGAGCATCTCCATATCGTGGTTCAGAACGCGGATGACGATGGACTCACCGGCTGGCGTAGGCAACGTTGCAACTCTGAGGTCGACCGCCCTGCCGTTGATGACCACGCTGACTCGGCCATCCTGAGGTCGCCTGCGCTCGGCGATATTCATCTCGGCCATGATCTTCACTCGGCTGATGACGCCGGCCTTCACCGAAAGCGGCAACTGCATGACCTCGTGCAAGACGCCGTCGACTCTGTAGCGGATGCGGATCGACTTGTCACCGGGTTCGATGTGAATGTCGCTCGCGTTCTCGATGACGGCCTCGCGTATGAGTTGGTTCACCAGCCGTACGATGGGGACATCTTCGTCCCCGTCGCCGGTCTCGGCTTCAACCTCGTCTTCTTCGACGCCGACCATAACGTCCTGGAACGCATCGGCCGACGTGATGTACTTCTCGATCGCGTACTGAATCTGCGTTGCGGTGGCAACGACCGGGAGAACGTCCATGCCGGTTCGAACCTTCACGTCATCGATCGTCTCGATGTCGAGCGGGTCTGCCATAGCCAGGATGATTGAGCCGCCATCGTAGCCGATCGGGATGACGAGGCATCGGCGGGCAACGCGATCAGGGATGCGAGCAACCGCCTCGCGATCGATCTTGTAGCTCGTGAGGCTCACGTAGTCGAGCCCCTTCTGGTCGGCAAGCGTGCGGGCGATGTCGACCTCATCGAGCACGAGATGGCGCACCAGGACCTGACCGAGCTTACCGCCCTCCTCGGCCTGAATCGCCAACGCCTTAGCCAGCTGTGACTCGGAGATTCGGCCGCTGCTCAGCAGAAGCTCGCCGAGGCGCTCCCGGGTGTATGTCATTCCGACCTCCCGCTAGGCTCGTCGGCGCGCGACACTGAGCGCCCATTCTATGAGCAGCACGATAGCCACAGTAACGGCAGCGTTAACGTCGAAGAAGCCGCCATACGGAGTGGGGATCGACTCGAAACCGACAGGCAGACGAAGCACGTCGGCGAATCGAAGATACGACGCCCCGACAGTCGTGGATGCGAGGGTCCCGAAGAAACGCACAACGATGCCGATGGTCACGCACACAGCAACGATCACCAGGATATCCATCGCGACAGTGATGAGCGTACGGACCGGCTTGGATGCCACGACGACCTCCCTCTTTATGCGCGCGGGCAGTGAGGTCATGGTAGCAGAACGGACGACGCCTTCGCGTCGCCCGTTCTCAGAAGTCAGTCTTCTAGCGGATCGAGTCTGAGAGCACGCGACCGATGAGCTTGCCGGCAACCACGTCGGAAGCGGGAATGTCGGTCAGCAGCATCTCGCGAGCCTCGGCAACACGGTCTGCGCGAACATCCGGCACAGTCTGCAACTCGCACATGACGAGACGCATAAAATCAGCGGAGGGATCGACGTGTCCGGCTGCCGGGGGCGAATCCGTTATGTGATCTGGTGTATGCAGATACTCGACAACTCGCCGAACCTGCTCGTCAGAAATAATCATCTCATCTGATGTATCGGCGGGGGGCGGTCGAAGCTTAACGGCGAATCCCCGTTTGTAACCTTTGAGCACGAGAATGGCCCGTACAAAAGGGGGAGCCTCAAGGCCGGCACCTTGAGGCTCAGGGGTAAGGGATTGCCGAAGCAACACCTGAGCACAGTCTACCGACCATCTTCATACTTCGCAAGACTGAATACGCCAACCGCGCGTGACGCCTAACTGAGCCTGAATAACGCATACACAAGCGAGAGGCCGAAGATGAGTGGTGCAACACCCGCGATGAGAATCGCCGCCGCGCCCACAAGTGACGGCCACTTGGGCGCCGTGTCTATGGAGGCGGGAATATCCTCGGCCACCGTCACTTCAGACAGCACAGCCGTGTCAACATAGAGCGCCCTGATCACTCGACCGTAGTAGCCAAACGACACGACCGATCCCACGAGTCCCACCAACGCAAGCCACAACAGACCCGACTGCGCGGCCGCGTAAAAGACGAAGAACTTGCCCCAGAATCCGACGGTGAGCGGAATGCCGGTCATCGACAGCAGGGACACCATGAGCGCGAACGACGCTGCCGGATGCTTGCTGGCGAAACCTGCAAGCCCGGAGATGCTGCCGTCCCAGCCACGCTCGGCCGATGCGAAGTACTCGAGCACCAGAAACGCAGTGGCGGCGCTCATAGCGTACGTCGCCGCGAACATGAGTGTCTCGGCGGGTGATACCGACAGGCCCACGAGCGCGTAGCCGGCCTGCGCCACAGCCGAATACCCGAGCATGCGCGCTACAGAGGTCTGTTTGAGCGCAACAAGGTTTCCGAAGATGATCGAAGCGACCGACATGACTCTGAGCGCAGCGGCGACTGCAAGGAACGGCTCGGCGCCCATGATCCGCACGTACAGGACGACGAACCCACCCAGTGCCGCGGCTTTGGCACCGGCGGCAAGGAACGCGGCGACGCCGTGAGGCGCGGTCTCGTATGCGTCAGGAACCCACGAGTGGAACGGGAATGCGCCGACCTTGAAGAGCAGCGCGCTTACCAGCAGCATCCCGCCAAGCAGTGCCGCGCCGGGCGCCATCGCACTCGTCGCAACTGCCAATCCTGCGTAGCTGCTCTCCCCCGCTGCCAGGCCAACGAGCACAGCCAGGCCAAGCACAGCCAGGCCCGTAGCTGCCGAGCCCTGAACGAAGTAGCGCGCCGCGGCCTCGTCGGAACGGTCGTTGGCTGAAGCCGCAACGAGCGCGTACGCGACGAGCGCCAAGAGCTCGAGCGCGACGAACATGACGACAGCATCATCGGCGCCGAGCAGGATCTGTCCGGTGGCTGCCCCGATTGCGATGAGCGCGCCTACGGGAATCCTCGTCTGCGGACGCACCGTGAGCAGTCCGGTTCCGCACGAGAGGAACGCGGTGAAGTAGACGGCGGCCGCGAGGCCGGCGAACGCACCACCTGTAAGCACCAGGCCAAACGTGCTGCCGACAAGCGGAGCAGCAGCGCCAAGAGGAAGAATCGCCGTGGCGAATGCAAGCAGCGTGGCGCCGCCTAGCCCGATCGTGATGAGCCGCAGGCCCCACCTCTGCACGCCGACCATATCCGCGATAAGGCCCGCGAAAGCTCCCGCACAGGCAACCGCGGCGGGCAGCCATCCCACTGAGAGCAGCGGGCGCAGGGACTCCATCGTCGACGCGAACAGTGTCATCTAGGAGTCACCTCCAAGGATCTTCACGAGTAACGTTACGGCCGGGTCCGTCAGTCGGAGAACGACCCCGGGCATGACTCCGATCATTACGATTCCTATGCCGAGCAGCACCGACGCACCTATCTCGCGAGCGGGCATGTCTTCAAGCGCTTCCCATTCGGTAGTCGGCTCGCCATGCACAACTCTGCGAACAGCCGAGAGATTGTAGACCGCGCCGAGGAGCGCGCCGACTGCGGCAAAGCTCATCCACCATCCGAACGCCCCGAACCCCTCGAGCACCGCAAGGAGCTCACCCGGGAAGCCGGACAGCCCGGGCAATCCCAAACTCGCGAGCGCAGCAAAGACGAACATGCCACCCCAACGGGGCGTGAGCGTTCCCAGTCCCCCGAAGCGAGCGATCTCACGGGTGTGCGAGCGCTCGTAGAGCGATCCCACAAGTAAGAACAGCAGCGCTGCGACAAGTCCGTGGCTTACCATCCCAAGGACCGCAGCGGCGAATCCGAGAGCCGTCCCGGTTGCGATGCCAAGCACGACGAATCCCATGTGAGCCACCGACGAGTACGCCACGAGGCGCTTGAGGTCTGTCTGCGCGAACGCCATGAGTGCGCCGTAGACGATGCCCGCAACGCCGAGTCCGGCAAGCACGGGGGCGGCGGCCACAAAGCCCTCCGGGGCGTAGGGAATCGCCACGCGCATGAGTCCGTAGCCACCCATCTTCAAGAGCACACCTGCGAGCATGATAGAACCTGCAGTGGGAGCCTCGACATGTGCGTCGGGAAGCCACGTGTGGAGCGGGAATACCGGGATCTTCACGAGCATGCCGGCGGCCAGGAGCCAGAAGAGCCACACCTGGATCGAGGGATCGACCGCAGCAGCGAACTTCCCGATTGCAATCGATCGCACGCTCATCATCGCCACGATGATGCCTGCGAGCATCAGTACCGAACCCGCGAAGGTGTAAATGAAGAACTTCAGCGACGCATGTCGTCTGTTCTCATGACCCCATCCGCCGATCAGGAAGAACATCGGAATGAGCACGGCTTCCCACGCAACGTAGAAGAGAATCAGGTCACCCGCGATGAACACGGTCGTCACCGCAGCTTGTAATGACAGCAACAACGCGAAATGGATGCCCGGTCGGTCGTCTATCTTCCACGACGCGACGACCGCTATGACGCCGAGCAA
>CAKMKD010000087.1 GCA_927439865.1 uncultured Coriobacteriia bacterium
CACTCGACGACCATCTCTATCAAGGGCGAGAGCTATCGCCTGAAAGACAAGAAGAAGGCCGGCATCGTCACGACGCCGGCTGGCTAAGGGGGTCAGTTTCAAATCGGCGCAGAGGGGTCAACTTCACATCGTCATTGACACGAGCAGCCGCTCGGCCTCCTCGGCATTGATCTTGCCATCAGCCAGCATGTTCAGGATGCGGGCACGGTCCTCACTCATTGTTCTCACCTTTCCTTAGACTAGTTCGATGTCGACGTTGGTTGTGTCCGATGTGATGTGCACGACTGTCCCCCGCGTTGCGCCGAGTAGCCCGAAGGCGTGCAGCAGGAGCCACGTGTAGTAGTGGTACTTCTGGCCGAGGAGAAACAGCACGACGTCGGCCACGATCGTGAGCACGAGCACCAGCACCACGAGCGGCAGGAACAGCAGCCACACGAGGAAGAGCGGCAGCCAGATTCCGGCGCGCGAGCGGTCCGGCGCGGCGATGCGCACGTAGAGGAGCATCGGCGGGAACATCAGCGCCTCATTCTCTCCGCAGCTTCTGCAGCCGAGATCTCTCCGCGCTCGAGCATGCCGAGGGGATCCTCGTCAGCCACGGGCGCCGGCGCCTCGACGACGATCTGCACCGGACTCAGCTGGCCGGCGATGCGGTTCAGCCGGTTCTTGATGGTCGGGTAGCTGACGCCGAACGCCTTCTCCATGTCCTTGATCGAGCCGTGGCTGCGCACGAACTCGCTCACGAACACCTGGTCTTCGTAGGCCAGCCGGGCCAGCGGAGGCACCTCGAACTCGCCCTCTATCGCCACGCCGCTCTTCTCGAGCCGAACCCGCGTGATCACGAAGGGTCGATCCGCCGTGAGATCCGTCAACTCATGCCATTCATTGCCCATAGCGTTCACCTCCCAGTAATGCTTTCGCACTGAGAGTATGCCCGAAGATTGAGAAAGTCAAGCAATCGCTTCAATAAGTTAATCTCTGTGTGCTTGAGACTTCAGCGTGTGATAGAAATGTCGGACTTTGTGAACATAGTCCGACGTCTTTATCACATATCTTGACGAGCACAGCCCGGCGCCCTACCGGCTTCAAACGATATCACTTGACCCGAAATGATATCGTTATCGAATCACTGATTCGTTCTCTCCCACGTGGCGTCACGTCCGCCTTTAGTGCAGCGAATTTCGCCCTTGTCACGCAGGGCACCGAGCACGCGCACAATCGTCGGCCGGCTCACACCAGGACAAGCACGTTCAACGTCGGCGTAGCGGAACGTGTTTAGCATGTGATGGATGCACTCGATGACCATGTCGCGCTTGGCCCCACGCCCGCTCCCCAGGCGCCCGACGCTCTGCTCGAACTCTGTGTAGGCCGCGATGAGCACGCCGTGAGAGTACTCGAGCCACGGCACGAGGTCATGCGCCCCCTCGTGCCAGCCCGCCGAGGATGCCTTGAGCGCTTCGTAGTACGTTTCCTTGCTATCCTCGATGATCTTCTCAAGCGAGATGTACCGGCCGACGTCATACCCGCTCTGATACAGCAGCATCAGGTTCAGAATCCGGGAGAGTCGTCCGTTCCCATCCGTGAACGGGTGGACACAAAGGAAGTCTTGATCCGCGGGTTAAAACCTCGACAATCACCGTAGAGTGTCCGGCTGTCAATCGTGTCAAAGGTGACGCGGTCCATATTCTTGCACCCCGCGCGGACGGCCAATCGGAGGAGCGAAGTCGAAGCCCATCTCTGCCAGCGTCGCCGCAACCTGCTCCGGCAGGAGCCCCTCGCGTGCGCGCTGACGAATGTACTGAACACGCGTGCCCAGCGGGAATCCGTCTGGCTCGACATAGCGTTTGGGCGGCGTCCTGCCGTTGGCGGAGATGTAGAGCGCAATCCTGCGCACGGTGTCATCCCAGTCAGTGGTCGGCGACTCTCGATGCTGCACCACACCGAGGCTGATGAACGCTTCCATGTGATCCGCGTCCAAAGCGCCTCGCCGAGCCCGACGCATCTGGCTCAACAGCCATTTGCCAAGTGGGAAGCCATCGTTGGGGTCGACGGTGGACCCAGAGACGCCTACAGATGACGTCTCCAAGTAACTCGTCAGACGGGATATCCCTTCCTCCCAGCTGTGGGGAACCAACAGACCAAGAACCCCGCGGAGCTCGAATGCGATGAGGCGGTCATTTCGCATCTCCCCTGACCGAAACGCCTGTCGCTGCCGCTCGAGCCATCGCCCCAACGTGGAGTTGAGGGGTGGCAGGTTGGGGGCGTGCGCAGAATAGTGCGCCACCAGGGCCTCCAGGGACGTCCCCCAGTCGTGCTCAAGCATGTTCCAGACCAGCCCGAGAGCCAGTAGTTGTGACTCCTGTTCTGGTGTTAGGCTCGCTCTCTGCCGTACCCCACACACCCAGGCGCCCAGCCTGTACCCATCATCGGGATCAACGTACTTCTGAGGCGGGGAGGCATGCCCATGCCCCTCGACGTATCGGGCCAGGTGGGCTATCCCAGTCTCCCAGGTCGACTGACGCCATACGTCACGAGGGGCACTCGTGACGCCGAGCGTATTCAGCAGCAGACGCCGGTCCTCCGTGATCGTGTCCCAAGACTGTCGCTGCCCATTTAGCCAGACCCCGAGCCTGAATCCGTCGGGTGACACATAGGACTGCGGTGGGGCTGCCCCGTGGGAGCGAACGTACTGTTCGAGACGCCTGTAGGCCACTTCCCATGCGTTCGACCGTGGACTCCAGACGAAATCGATCGCACCCAGTAGATCTCGGCGCTCCGGACTCAAATCCGGGTGTCTGGCGCGTTGCTGCTTGACCCACTCCCCCAAGGGGAACCCGTCATCGCACTTGTAGTCAGCGGGCGGAGATGGACTGCCGCATTCTTCGGAGTACTCTACGAGCCGACGATAGCCGTCGTTCCAGTCTCGGATGTGCTTGGTGCGCCAGCGAGGACCATCGCCGTCAAGCGTTCCCCGCAGCATCTCATCCATGTAGCTCTCGGCAGCACGCGCGTTGCGTAGTTCACCGTCTTGCAGGTACTCCGTCAGCCCGGGAATCTCACTCTGGAGCACCGTGGCCAGGTGCTCCAGAACCCGACCTGCGAGTTCTTTCACCGACAAGCCTGCCGGAACCACGAGGTCATGCGGATCGAGGGCCGCAAGAGGCTCTTCGCGAATGCGAACGACTCTCCAACCATGTGCCCTTAGAGCGGCTGCCTTCCAAGCATCGTGCACCTCATGCCCCTCATGCCAATACGAGCCGTCAAACTCAATCACAAGTCGATGGGTTGGTACGAGTACATCGACATCAAGCAAGCCTTGATCGATACGAACCTTGCTCTGATGCGGGTCAAACGGGAGGAACGACAGTACTTCGAACTTCAGGAGTACCGCCTGACGAGACTCGGGTGCGATGCTGCAATGCGGACATCCGCTTGCCCGCGACGTCCTGTTCGATATCGCGGCCCGCCATACGTGGTCTGGATTCACCCGGCAACGCCACATCACCTTCTTGCTGCTCATGGGGGCAACCTGGTAGGGGCTGACATCGTTGAGATCCTCCGCCCACTCTGCCGCGACCTCGGGATACAGCGCTCCCAGCGAGTCCTCTGGTGCGACTCTCAAGCGCCGGCAATATGGGCAACCCGAACCAGTTGTGCGCGAGTTAGCGGTGGCTTCCCAGACGTGGTTCGGGTTGACTGGGCACTGCCAGACGATTGGTAGGGTGCTGTTTCCGTAACTCACGTCGACAGGACGAAGCGGGCCGTTGCGGGTCGGATGCCAGTCTGCCGCGACTTCAGGGAAGGCAGTCTGTAGTGGTGTGCCACGTGAGAAGCGGTTATGTCTGCGCGTCGGATTCAAGCTCTTAGAGGCTCCAGACGAAGCCCAAGCCAACGCACAGCACACCAATCAGGAACGCGGAGTTCTGCACGTTAGCGTAAATCTTCTGACGCGTGGTCACCCCAGCAGCCAGAAGCCGATGAAGAGCCGTCCATTCGTTAGCGGGCACTCTCTCAGCAACCGCAGCTGCAAGCAGGGTCTTGATAAGCAGCCAGTTCGCGAGTATGCAGATGGCCAGCAAGAACCAACCAGCCAGTAACCAGGGCTTGTGCTGAGTCTCACCCTCGACAAGTGAAGATAGCGACAGTGAAACCGTCAGGACGAAGATCGCCAGGCTCACGACCCACTTGTAGTAGTCGATGAGCTCCTTGCGCAGGTCCGTTGAGAGTCCGCCCGATTTGTTCAACACCAGCCCTCCCCTCCAGGGGTGGTCGCAGCCGAAGGCAACATGGTTGACGGAATCGATTCGGTTGATGGTGCTAACGTCTTTGGAGATGAGCCGCGAGCGAAGCGAGTCGGCTCGATCTCCGGGTTAGGCGCGCCGTTCTCCCCGGCTGTGTTGCGCACACAACCCAAGCGCAGCATCACTGCTTGCGGAGCGGCAGCATCAGAGTGGGGCCCGCCATTCGCGCGGTCAGATTCTGTATGAGCTCGCGAGCATACGGCCACACATTCATTTCGACGTTGCGCGCGAACACCTTCAAGATCGCTGCGTCCGGCTCGCTGTCGAACATGTAGGTCAGCACGTACGTGCAGTCGACCTTGGTGCACATCTTCCGCGTCTCAAGAGGCTTGGCTCGACTCCGCACGGTGACGACCGCCTCAAGGATCGAGTCTCGTGGATCCTCAAAGCCAACATCGACCGTGTACGAGATCTTGCCACCACCGTCAGCGAAGCTCTCGCGGATGAAGTCACCTCTGCACGACTCAAGTCGAATAGCGCGCAACTCTAGACCCGAGATGAAGGCCTCGTACTTCTTCTTGTCGGGGGTCTTGTCAGGGACCGAGGATTCCTTTGCCACTCGCCTACACCGCCTGTGCCGTGTTCTCGTACACCGTCCAGTTCCCATGCACCTTGCTCGTGCAAAGCAAGTCATCAGTGCTTTCAGTTGTTGATTCGAGAACGCGAGTCACGGTTGACTGGTAGCCAAGTACGTCTGAGAACCGACCGGTCTCCCTAGCAAGCACCGTGGCACAGAGCGCATTCAAACTGATGCCCTCAACTGCGGCGATTCGAACCAAGTCTCGGTGTATCGAGCCCCCAACACGCACCACGAACTTGCCGCTGTACTCGTCTTCGCCTCTGGGTGCGGGAACGTGAGTCCCAGTCTCCAGAGCGGCCTCAATCCAAGCTTCCCGAGCCTCATCAATCGCATTGATTGCCTCATCTGGCGTGCTGCCACTGGATTCGCAACCCGGAAGATCAGGGATACGCACGAAGTACCCAAACTCGTCCCGAGTAATCTCAATCGGGTAGTCGAGCGCCATGTACTCCTGAACTCGTGCCTCCCACTTAGCCATGCTGCCTCTCCTCCGCCTGTCCCCTGAAGTCCTAGTCCCAAAGTCCGAAAGCCTGCAGACAATGTTTCACTGTCTTGGGGTGCACGAACGCGCCAGGCCCAGGATCCTTGATTGTGTAGAGCTCGCCGTCGCGTTCCGCGACACGATGGCTGCCCTTCCCTTCGCGAATCGTCACGCCATTGTGCTCAAGCACACGCTTGAAATCCGCGTACCTTACCGCGCGAGGGTTGGATCGTATGTCTTCGAGTAACTTCTGAATCTGGCTCACTCGCGACTCCGATAGTACTACTGATAGTATCGTACCCTATGCTTGCGGACTTTAGCCGTCAAGTCCCATCGACGAGAATAATCGTACGCAGGAAGCCTCAAGAAGGCTGCGCCTACCCCGGATGTGCCGTCCGCACATCCTCGTATTGCAGCGTATCACTTCGCCGTACGCCTCTTGCAGCGGTATCCTCCCTCGGCATACACAGTCCTTGTATGCCTAGCTGTTCTGCCCGGACACGTTGTTGACACCGGGCACCCGTGAGATCGGTGGCAGACCGCCGATGCCGCCATGCGGAAGTCTGTTATTGTAATTGAAGACCCAGCCAGTGAGCGCCGCCAGGCGCTCCTTGTTGACTAGGTAGGGTTTCCGGTAT
>CAKMKD010000088.1 GCA_927439865.1 uncultured Coriobacteriia bacterium
TTCTCCTTCGCTCGCCGAGGACACGGTGCGCTTCTCGGACGTGTCGCTCGAAAGCGAGCTCGAGACAGTGCTGGCGCTCGATGCGGCGGCGAGAGCGCTCGGGAAGCGCCACGCGATCGTCGCGATGGTGGACCTGGGCGACCTGCGGGAGGGCATGATGCCCGCCGAGCTGCCGACGTTCGTCGACGCCGTTGAAGCGCTCGGCAGCATCGACCTGCTCGGCATAGGAGTAAGCCTCACCTGCTACGGCGCGATCGTCCCGGATGAGCGGAACCTCGGTGAGCTGGTGGCGCTTACACGGTCTGCAGAAGCGCGTACCGGCCGCCGGCTCCTCATCAGCGGCGGCATGTCGAGCTCGCTTGACGCGCTGACCACTGGAGCCCTGCCCGATCGCATCGACAACCTTCGCATCGGCGAGAGCATCCTGCTCGGCGTGAGCACGGTGACGCGCGAGCGGATTCTCGGCCTGCACACCGACGCGTTCATCCTTGAAGCACCGGTGATCGAGGTCTTCGACAAGCCGAGCAAGCCGAGCGGCACGAGTGCGCAGGATGCCTTCGGCGGCGTTCCGAGCTTTGAGGACCGCGGTGTGCGTCGGCGCGCGATCTGCGCCATCGGCCGCCAGGACGTGGACCCGGGCGGTATCGTGCCGGTGGATCCGCGCGTGGAAGTCCTCGGCGCATCGAGCGACCACCTCGTGCTCGACGTGGATGCGCTGCCCGAGCCGCCCCGGCTCGGCGATGCGATCGCATTCGTGCCTGGCTACTCGGCAACGCTTAGGCTCTTCACTTCGCCGTACGTTCAGAAGCGCTATCTCGCCACCACGCGGTAGATCGCACCAGCGAAGTCGACGAGGTAGAGCTCGCCGCCATCGTCCTCGCCGAAGCTCACCACGTTCATCTTCGTGTCGGCAAGTTCGCGGGTCTCGGCGCCGTCTCCGGTGCGTCGCAGCCCCCAGACCCTGCCGCTTGAATAGTCAGCGTAGAAGTACGTGCCGGTGAGCGCTGACTGTGCGCTGCCGCGGTACACGTAGCCGCCGGTGACCGATTGTCCAGCACCGCGGTCGTACTCGACGATCGGCTGCACGAACTCACCCTTGCGCGCCTTTGATTTCGGAGGGTACACGTGCGTCCCCTCGTACGCGTTCCAGCCGTAGTTCTCGCCTCCGCGGGAGTCGGCTGCCTGGAAGTCGATCTCCTCCCTCGCGCTCTGGCCAACGTCGCCTATCCACAGGTCGCCTGTCGTGCGGTCAAAGGAGAACCGCCACGGGTTGCGCAGCCCGTACGCCCATATCTCGCGGGACGCACCTTGTTTGTTCGCGAAGGGATTGTCGGGCGGAATGCCGTATTCGGTGTCGCGTGTGGCCGAATTGTCGCGCGCCACGTCGATGCGAAGCATCTTGCCGAGGAGCACCCCGAGGTTCTGTCCGTTGCCCTCGGGGTCGCCGCCGGAGCCGCCGTCGCCCATGCCGATGTAAAGGTTGCCGTCGGGCCCGAAGGCGATCATGCCGCCGTTGTGGTTGGCGTACGGCTGCTTGATCTTGAGCAGCACCTGCTCGGATGCCACATCGGCAGCATCGCCCTCGGCGAAGAACCGCGAGACGGTTGTTGTGCCGTCTTTGTCGGTGTAGTTGATGTAGAAGAGCTTGTCCTCGGCAAATGACTGCGAGAATGCCAGGCCGAGGAGCCCGCGCTCGCTGTTCGTGCTCACGTTGCGGCTGATGTCGAGGAACGGGGTCTTCGAGCGTTTGCCGTCACGCATGATCCAGATGCGGCCGGCCTTCTCCACCACGAAGAGGCGGCCCGAGCCGTCGCCGGCACCGGTCACGAAGAGCGGCTGTTCGAAGCCGTCGGCGACCGGCTCGAAGTCGATCGAAAGCTGCGAGAGTGGAACCAGCTCGGGGTCGGCCGAGGACGTCGGCTCCACCGAGGAGGTCGCCACTTTCGGCGGGACGACCACCGGCGTGCTCGCTGGCTTGCAGGCCGCAAGGCCGAGCAGCGCAGCTCCCGCGAGTACGACCGCAAGCGCCATTCTGTGTCGGTACATCCCGTCCCCCGATCGTCTCCGGCGGCTGCGAACCGGCCGCCGTCTGTGTATATGCCCGCTGTCCCGGCTTCCCCGCGCTCTCATGTCACGGGCGTGTGGTACCGTTGCCGTCACGCCGCTCGATGGGGAGACCAATGCCTGTTCGCGCCACCAGCATGTCCGAGACGCTCGCCGACGTCTTCGGCTACGCCCAGTTCCGGCCGCACCAGGCCGAGATCATCGACGCGATCATCGCCGGACACGACGCGTTCGTGCTCATGCCCACCGGTGGCGGCAAGTCGCTCTGCTTCCAGATTCCGGCGCTTCACCGCGCCGGTACTGCGGTCGTGGTCTCTCCGCTCATCTCGCTCATGAAAGACCAGGTCGACGCACTCTGCGCGAACGGCGTGGCCGCCGCGGTCCTCAATTCGTCGCAAGCCGCCGAGCAGTCCTCGGAGGTGCTCGCGCGCCTCCGGGCGGGGGAGCTCGATCTGCTCTACGTGTCGCCCGAGCGGCTTGTGATGGACGGCTTCCTCCAAACGCTCGCCCGGCTCGACCTCTCACTCTTCGCGATCGACGAGGCGCACTGCGTGTCGCAGTGGGGTCACGACTTCCGGCCCGAGTACGTGCAGCTCGGGTGCCTTCGCGAACGCTTCCCGCACGTGCCGGTCGTTGCGCTCACCGCAACCGCCGATGAGCAGACGCGCACCGACGTGCTTCGGCAACTGAATCTGCCCGAGGCCCGCACCTTCGTCACCGGCTTTGATCGCCCGAACATCCGCTACGCTGCCGAGTACAAGACGAAACCGGCGGTGCAGCTGCTCGAGTTTCTCAAGCAGCACGACGGTGAGTCCGGAATCGTGTACGCGCTCTCGCGACGCCGCGTCGAGGAGGTCGCTGACCGTCTGCGTGACGCGGGCATCCGGGCCGGCGCGTATCACGCGGGCATGAACGCGGTCGCACGGGAGCGTGTGCAAGAGGCGTTCATGGGCGACCGGCTCGACGTCGTGGTCGCCACGGTCGCCTTCGGCATGGGCATCGATAAGCCCGACGTGCGCTTCGTGGTGCACTACGACATGCCCAAGTCGATCGAGGGCTACTACCAGGAGACCGGCCGCGCCGGCCGAGACGGACTTCCTGCCGAGGCGCTCATGCTCTGGAGCATGCAAGACGTGATGACGTCGAAGGGCTTTATCGACGCCGTCTCCAACGACGAGCAGCGGCGCATCGAGACGCACAAGCTCAACTCGATGATCGCGTTCGCCGAGGCGCTCTCGTGCCGCCGCCGTGCGCTCCTCGGCTACTTCGGCGAGGATCTGGCCGACGATTGTGGGAACTGCGACGTGTGTGCGGCGCCACCGGAGACGTACGACGCGACCGTGGACGCGCAGAAGGCGCTCTCGGCGGTGTATCGGCTCAACGAGCGCTTCGGGATGGGGTATGTCGTGGACGTGCTGCGCGGTTCGGAGGCGCAGCGAATCCTCGACAACGGCCACGATGCGCTCAGCGTGTACGGCATCGGCGGCGAGTACTCCAAAGACGAGTGGTCGTCCATCTTCCGGCAGCTCATCCACCGCGGCTATCTGCGCGTGGATGTGGCCGAGTACTCCACGCTCAAGCTCAACGCGACGGCCGCTGCCGTGCTGCGCGGGGAAGAGGTCGTGCGCCTCGCACGTCCGCCGACACCTCGTCCCAAGGCCGAGAAGGTGTCGAAGTCGGCCAAGCGCGCCCGGTCGCTCGCGCTTGAGACCGACGAACAGGCCGAGCTCTTCGAGCGCCTTCGCGAGCTGCGCCGTGAGCTTGCCGAGGAGCGCTCGGTGCCGGCGTACGTGGTGTTCGCCGATGCGGCACTCGCCGATATGGCGCGTCGTCGCCCCACCACGCCCGAGGAGTTCCTGCTGGTGAGCGGCGTGGGCACCGCGAAGCTCGAGCAGTACGGCGATGTGTTTCTGCGGGCGATCGCTGCGGACTGACGCGCCCGGCTCTACTCGGCAGCGGTGCGCCCTGTGCGCGCCCGCCACACGAGCAGCCCGACCATCACGGCGGCAAGCGCGAGGTAGAACACCGGGTAGAACCACGCTGGCGCGGTGATCACCTCCTGGCGGATGCGCAGAAAGCCGTTGCCGAGGCGGAACAGCGTGAACCCGATGCCGAAGGCGAGGAACGCTACGCCATCGGCAGCATGGCGGTGCATGAGCCAGAGCGCGAGCGCTGCGAGTAGCACTGCCCCGAGCATCTCGTAGAGCTGCGTCGGGTGGACCGGCTTCACCAGCCCCATGAAGCCGAAGATGCCGGTCGTGCCCGAGAGAAGCTGTTGTGACCACGCGGGACTTCCCATTGGGAATGTGACGCCCCACGGCAGGTCGGTGACGAGTCCCGAGCAGCATCCCCGCAGGAAGCAGCCGGTGCGCATGAGCACCACGCCCACGGCAAGCGCGGGTACCGCGCTGTCGGCGAGCCGCCACACCGGGAGATGCCAGATTCGTGCAAGTGCGATGCCCGCGAATGTCGCGATCATGAGCCCGCCGTAGAGCGAGAAGCCCTGGAACGAGAGACCCCAGATGCGTGAGGGGTCCTCGGCATAGAAGCGTCCTGCGATGAAGAGGTCGAAGACGCGGGCGCCGACGATGCCGGCTGCAAGCGCAAGCGCGTAGAGCGCCCACACCCGACGACCGGGCAGGCCCCGGCGCGATGCGACCCAGGCGCCGACGATCGGTGCGATCAGCCAGGCGAGCGTGTAAAACGTGCTGTATGAGCCGAGCACGATCTCACGCCCGCCGAGCGAGAACGCGAGCAGAACTGGTCTCATTGCGGTCCTGTCAGTCTGCGGGTGCCGGTTTCGTGAGCTTGAAGACCGCCCTCATCGTCCATCCTTTGCCGCCGCCGGCGAGCGTGCCGTTCATCACGTACGTCTCGCCCTGGCGGGCTACGCTTGCAGTCATGCTCGAAATGCCCTCGCCCTGAGGGCTGAATGTGACAGTGGAGCCGGAGTAGCTGATGCCGACCGTTTGCGGCGAACTGCTCACGCCGTCCTCGCCGTCACTGAGCGATGACATGTCGATGAACATCTGCCCGGAACCCTGGCCCGACTCATCGACCGTGACATCAAGCGTCATGGGCAGCGCTTTCCCCTTCATGGCGTCCATGATGACGGCGCTGCAGCCCTCCTCCTCAGCGGCCTTCTGATCGGTGATCGTGACGTCGGTGACCGTGAACGTTCCACTCCACGCGCCGTTGATGTCGATCTGCTCGATCGTGATGACGCTCTTCGCGCCGTTCTCTAGGCGGGTGACGACGATCGTGCCCTTATCCTCGGGCAACGTGACTCCCCACTCCACCTCTCCAGCCGCGCTCAGCGACTTCTCTGTCTTGCCGCTGATACCGCTGTTCTCGGCGAAGACCTCGATCTTGAGGTCCGCGCCCTTCTGACCGACGGCTCCCACGATTCCCTTGACCTTGTACTCGCCGGCTTCACCCGTGATGGCGACTGCGTCTACAACGCCGAGCTTCTCAAGATCCTCGGCTTTGAGCGGCGGAAGCTTATCCTGCGCCCGCAGGTCGTTGATCACCTTCAATACCGCTTCGTCGACCGCGAGGATCTTGCCGCCCATGTTCGCCGCGATTGCTTGCGGCGGGCCGTTGGGGTCCTTCATGTTCGGCACACTCGTGGAGACCGCTCGCACGAGTGTGCCGAACATGAAGGACCCCAACGGACCGCCGCAAGCAATCGCGGCGAACATGGGCGGCAAGATCCTCGCGGACGACGAAGCGGTATTGAAGGTGATCAAAGACCTGCGGGCGCAGGATAAGCTTCCGCCGCTCAAAGCCGAGGATCTTGAGAAGCTCGGCGTTGTAGACGCAGTCGCCATCACGGGTGAAGCCG
>CAKMKD010000089.1 GCA_927439865.1 uncultured Coriobacteriia bacterium
CCGACCGGGGAGCTATCAGCACTGCTACCGGGTTGCTCTCGTCCGGTTCTCTTGTGGGTATGTTTCCCGAGGGAACACGTGCGGGATCCGACGGGCCGGGGGAAGCGCACGGCGGTGTTGCGTTCATCGCGATGCGCGCAGCGGTTCCGGTCATACCGGTGGCCTTCTCGGGCACAGAACGCGTCTTGCCGAGAGGCCAGAAGCTCCCGAAGTTCGTGCGTGTGGTCATCAAGATCGGTACGCCGGTCTACCCGGAGGAGTTCTCCGAGGGAAGCCGCAAGGAGCGAGTCGAGTCTATGACCGCCGAGATCATGCGGAGGATCGGTTCGGAGCTCGAGGAAGCCAGGAGGCTGTAGCATGCGGGTCGTGGTCGCTCAACACGCGGGAATCTGCTACGGGGTGGAACGTGCGCTGAAGCTCGCCGGTGAGGCCGCCGATGCGAGCGGACAGGTCCACACCCTTGGTCCGCTGATCCACAATCCACAGGCGGTGCAGGCCTTGAGGGACCGCGGTGTCGAAGTCGCAACCTCCGTTGAGGATGTTCCGGCCGGAACCCTCGTCATCCGCTCGCATGGCGTGGACCCTGCTGTGATCGAACAGGCGGGAACAGCCGGCCTCACGGTCATCGACGCCACGTGTCCTTTCGTATCAACGGCCCAGCGGCACGCTGCCGATCTTGCACGCGAAGGATATGCAGTCGTCATCGTCGGGGAAGCAGAGCACCCCGAAGTCGAAGGCATCCTCGCGCACGCGGGCGGCAACGCACTCATCGTCCAGCGCGCTGAGGACCTACCGGAACGGCTTCCCTCGAAGCGCGTCGGCGTCGTCGTGCAGACTACGCAGTCGTCCTCGCGCCTGCACGAGGTCGTCTCGGCGCTCCTCGGCCGGGTAAGTGAGCTGCGGGTGTTCAACACCATCTGCAGCGCCACCGCCAAGCGGCAGAAGGCCGCTGATGAGCTGGCCCGAACGGTTGATGTGATGATCGTTGTTGGTGGCAGGAACTCCGGGAACACGACGCGGCTAGCAGAGATCTGCCGGGCCGTGAATACACGCGTCCATCACGTCGAGACCGCCGATGAGGTCGAGGCGTCGTGGTTCGACGGTGCCGATGTCGTCGGCGTGACCGCAGGCGCGTCAACTCCCGACGAGCAGATCGCCGGGGTCATCGCCGCAATCGAAGCACTTGGCGCCGATGAGCGCTGATCGCTACGGCGACGCGATGGCGGGGGAGGGCGGCAGAATCGCCGGCGTGACTCCCGGGAGTGCGATCGACGTCTCAGGTCTCGCTGTTGGCGACATCGTGCGTGAGGTCGACGACGAGCCGGTACTCGACATACTCGACTGGCAATGGGCCACGGCCGATGACGAGTTCGCGGTCACCATCGAGCGTGACGGTGAGCTCTTCGAGACCGACGTGTACCGTATGCCAGGTGAGCCGCTCGGCGTCGAGTTCGAGGGCCTTGTGTTCGACGGTGTGCGCGAGTGTGTGAACGCATGCGCCTTCTGCTTTGTGGCACAGCTTCCGGCGGGACTGCGTCCCGCGCTCTACGTTCGCGATGACGACTACCGACTCTCGTTCCTTCTCGGCAACTTCATCACGCTTACGAACCTTGACGAGCATGACCTCGCGCGAATCATCAGGCAGCGGCTCTCACCGCTCTACATCTCGCTCCACGCCGTCGACGATGATGTGCGCGCCTCGCTCGTGTGTCCTACTACCGAAGACACCACGCTGCAGCACATGGACGAGCTGTTGGCGGCGGACCTCGAGATGCACGTACAGATCGTGCTCGTGCCCGGCGTGAACGACGGTGAGGTGCTTGCGCGGACCCTCGACTGGCTTGAGGCGCGGGCCGGCGTGCTGTCAGTTGGCATAGTGCCCGTCGGGTTCACCGCTCATCAGCGACGCATCCACTCGTCGTTCGATGCTGAGGGGTCACGCGCGTTGATCGACTTGATCGCGCCCCGGCAGATTCGTATGCGCTCCCGAACGGGACGATCGTGGGTGTATGCCGCTGATGAGTTCTACCTGACGGCGGGCGTTCCGCTGCCATCCGCCGAGCTCTACGATGACTTCCCTCAGTACGAGAACGGAATCGGGCTCGTCCGTGCGTTCATCGACGAGTTCGCGGAAGGCACACCGATGCTCTCGGACCCGCCCTCGGCAACGGTCCTTATCTCGGGCACGCTGTTTGCGCCGACGCTCGAGACGCTCATCGAGAGCGCGAACCTTGCGCGATACGTTCGCGTGCTTCCGGTCGAGAATCGCTTCTTCGGCGGCAACGTGTCGGTGACCGGGCTCCTCACGGGCGTCGATATCATCGAGGCAATCCGGCACGACGGCGCTCGCGCACGCTACCTCGTTCCGGACATCGTGGTAAACTCCGACGGTCTATTGCTGGACGACGTCCCCGCCGGGGACCTGGCAGTCAGGACCGGGGTCGACATGCACCTCATCGGCCCCGATGCCGCAGCGCTTGTTTCCGCGCTCTCGGCACCCCTGTAAGGAGGATCCCATGAGCCTTCCGCTCATCGCTGTGGTAGGCCGACCGAATGTCGGCAAGTCCACGTTCGTGAACCGCATCGTGCAAGGTCAGGACGCCATCGTCCATGCGTCGAGTGGCGTAACCCGTGACCGCAGCTACCACCGTGCCGACTGGAACGGTGTCGAGTTCATGCTCGTCGACACCGGTGGCATCGAGTTCTCTGCCGAGGACGCCTTCGGCCCGTCCATCCGCGCGCAGGCCGTCATGGCCGCCGAGCAGGCAGACATCGTTGTCTTTCTTGTTGACGGCAAAGCCGGGATCGCACCCGGAGATGAGGATGTCGCCAAGCTGCTCAAGCGCTCCGGTGCCTCGGTCTTCCTCGTCGTGAACAAGGCCGATAACCCAGGCAACTTCGATATGATCCACGAGTTCTGGGGCCTCGGCCTGGGACAGCCATGGGGTGTCTCGGCGCTCCACGGACACGGCACCGGCGACCTGCTCGATGACATAGTCGCTGCGCTTCCTGAGTTCGAGCCCGAGGAAGAGATCGACGCCATCAACGTTGCGATCATCGGTCGCCCGAACGCCGGCAAGTCGTCGCTCTTCAACCGCCTTCTCGGCGTTGAGCGCTCCATCGTCTCTGAGGTTGCCGGTACCACCCGCGATGCACTCGACACACTGCTCGAGCACGACGGCACCGCATATCGACTCGTTGACACTGCCGGGCTTCGGCGCAAATCGCAGATCGATGAAGAGGTCGAGTACTACAGCTTCGTGCGCGCCATGCGCGCCATCGACCGCGCTGATGTTGCCATCCTCGTCGTCGATTCACCACTCGGTGTCACCGATCAGGATCAGCGAGTCGCACGCTTCGCTGCCGAGCGGGGATGCGCCATCGTTGTCGTCCTCAATAAGTGGGACATCGTGCCTGGTCCGGAAGGCAAGCTCGAGGTTTCCGCTACCGTTCCCGAGAAACTCGGCTTCATCGGTTTCGCTCCTGTGCTTCGTGTGAGTGCGCTCACCGGCACAGCGATGGGGAAGGTCCTACCGGCAGTGAAGCAGGCATTCGACTCCTTTAGCCAGACGATCACAACGAGCGCCCTCAATAAGTGGCTCACCGATGTCCGTGCCACCGGGCACACGATCTCGCACCAGGGCAAGGCGCTTCGCCTCAGCTACGTGACCCAGACCGGCGTGAAGCCTCCCGTGTTCACGTTCTTCGCAAACCACCCGCAGCTCGTCGACGACAGCTTCGAGCGCTATCTCGAGAATCGCATCCGAGAGAACTTCGACCTCACCGGTACGCCGATTCGAATCCGCTTCAGGAAGAAGGCGTAGGCATTGGACGGCGTCATTTCCATTGCTGCGTCGCTTCTCGGAGCGTTCGCTCTCGGCAGCATTCCGTTTGCGGTGATCGTGAGCCGGGTTTTCTTCAAGCAAGACATCCGCTCGTTTGGTTCGGGCAATCCCGGTGCCACGAACGTGTTCCGCACGTTCGGTCCAGTGGCGGGATTCGCCACGTTCGCGCTCGACATTCTGAAGGGTGCGGCCGCCGTATACCTGGCCAAGGTGCTCGCGCCGACGCAGTGGAGCCCCGACGGTGCTGACTGGCTGATGATCGCAGCTGCCATGTCCGCCATCGCCGGGCATGCGTTCTCGCCATTCATCGGGTTCAAGGGCGGGAAGGGTGTAGCGACCGCGGCGGGTGCTATCGGCGTGCTCATGCCCGCAGCGTTCTTCATTCTCCTCGGGATGTTCCTACTGATCCTGGTGGTCACCCGCATGGTGTCGCTCGGCTCGATCACGATCGCACTGGAGTTCCCGGTGCTGTGCATCTTGCTCTACGGCGATCGCACGCCGATCCTGCTCTTCGGGCTGCTCGCAGCCGTGCTCGTCGTATGGCGTCATCATACGAACCTGAGGCGCATCTTCCGGGGAGAAGAGCATAAGATAGGTTAGACAGGCTGACAGGGAAGGACACGCGTCATGCGAATCGCGATAATTGGCGCTGGATCGTGGGGAACCGCCGTCTCGGCGCTTCTCGGCAATAAGGGGCTCGACGTTCAGCTCTGGGCCCGAGAGACTGAGATCGCCGAGGGCATCAATGCGTTGCATCAGAATCCGCTCTATCTCACCGACGTCGTGCTTCCCGGCTGCGTCGTGGCCACGCCGGACATCGAGGCGGCCCTAAGCGGTGCGGAGGCCGTCGTGATGGTCACGCCGAGCCACGGCGTACGTGGTACTGCCGAGTCGATGAAGCCGTACCTCGGTCAGGCAACGCCTGTCGTCAACCTCTCGAAGGGCGTCGAGCGCGGTACGGATATGCGGATGACCGAGGTCCTTGAAGACGTGCTCGGCAACCGTGGTCGGCTCGCTGCGCTCTCCGGCCCGAACCATGCCGAGGAGGTCAGCAAGCAGGTCCCCTCGGCAACAGTGATCGCTGCCTATGACGAAACGGTCGGTCGCATGTTCCAAGACGTGTTCATGGCGCCGACCTTCCGGGTCTACACCAACCCCGATGTCGTCGGCGTCGAGCTCTGTGCCGCCTGCAAGAACGTTGTTGCGGTCGCGGCCGGTATCTCGGACGGCATGGGGTTCGGCGATAACACCAAGGCCACGCTGATGACCCGGGGACTGGCCGAGATGGCTCGCCTCGGGACCCGTCTGGGCGCGAACCCGCTCACATTCATGGGCCTCGCCGGCGTCGGCGACCTCATCGCTACCTGTACGAGCCGACACAGTCGCAACAGAGGTCTCGGAGAGCACATCGCTCTTGGCGGGACGGTGGACTCATACGCTGCCGAGACGCACATGGTCGCCGAGGGCGCGTACTCGTGCGTGTCAGTCGACGAGCTTGCTCATCGCGAAGGACTGGAGCTCCCGATCTCGCATCAGGTTCGAGCCATTCTGTACGAGGGGGCGTCAATCCAGACAGCTGCCGGTCTGCTTATGGGTCGCAGCGCGAAGGACGAGTTGCACGGCATGGGACTCATCGTGGACGGGGAGGGTCGATGAAACGCCCACTGCTCATCGCGCCGTCGATTCTCTCGGCGGACTTCACCAGACTCGAAGAAGCGGTCGCCCTCGTCGAACGAGCCGGGGCCGATTTGATTCATGTGGACGTCATGGACGGGCATTTCGTGCCGAACCTCACGATCGGACCCCCGGTCGTTAAGGCGCTCAAGCGCGTTGCGAACGTGCCGCTCGACGTGCACCTGATGATCGACAATGCCGACGAGACGGTTCAGTGGTACCTGGATGCCGGTGCAGACATCGTCGTTGTGCACGTTGAGGCATGCAACCACCTTCATCGAGTCATGCAGACGATCCACAAGGCAGGCGCTCAGGCCGGTGTCTCGCTCAATCCGGGAACCCCGGTCTCCGCGATCGAAGGGATCATCGGCGAGGTCGACTATGTGCTCGTCATGAGCGTCAATCCCGGCTTCGGCGGTCAGGCGTTCATCCCCGGCTCCGTGGCGAAGATCGAGGAGATCGCACGACTCGCCGCCGAGAGGGGCGTCTCACCGAGAATCGCCGTGGACGGCGGCATCGACGTGGTAACAGCGCCGCTTGTCACGGCAGCTGGCGCCGACATGCTCATCGCCGGAAGTGCGGTGTTCTGTGCCGAGGATCCAACCGCAGCTATCGCTGCCATCCGCTCGGCAGCGGTGACACGGTTGGTGTAGTATGAGCGAGCACTTTCTTCAGGGCGGGGTGTGATTCCCCACCGGCGGTCATAGCCCGCGAGCCCCTACCAGGGCAGATCCGGAGAATTCCCGGAGCCGACGGTACAGTCCGGATGAGAGAAGGAAGGTCGAGGCGTGAGCCTGTTCTCCGACGATGCGTCGGTGATAGCCGAACCGTTCCTGCGTCGCGCGTTCACGCTTGCGCAACGCGGCTCGGGTTCTGTGAGCCCCAATCCCATGGTCGGTTGCGTCGTCGTGCGCGATGGCGTTGTCGTGGGCGAGGGGTACCACGTCCGCGCTGGTGCGCCGCATGCCGAGGCAGTGGCCCTCGCCGCCGCCGGCGAGCGTGCGAGCGGTGCCACGGCCTACGTAACCCTTGAGCCGTGCACCCACTACGGGAAGACGCCGCCATGCGCCGCTGCGCTCATCAAGAGCGGCGTGGTCCGCGTGGTCATCGGCATGCGCGACCCGAACCTCTCGGTTTCAGGCGGCGGTGCCGAGGCGCTTGCTGAGGCAGGCATCGAGGTCTCCTTTGCAGCAGATGAATCTCCGTTCCGCACGCTCAATGAGACATGGCTTCATCGGCTCGAAACCGGTCGGCCGTTTGTTCGGGTGAAGCTCGCACTTACACTCGATGGTCGCCCGGCGCTCTACGCGAGCAGACGCGCCCGGGTCACCGGCGCAGGGGGAGCCTCTGTCACGATGGAGCTGCGCGCCCGGTGCACCGCGGTTGCGGTCGGCGCTGCGACACTCAGGGTCGACGACCCGGTTCTTACGGTGCGTGACACCGACAACCGCACCGCCGTTCGCCAGCCGACGAGGGTGATTCTCTCCCGAACATCGGTTCCCTCATCATCGGCCCGGGTCTTCGCCGCCAGTTCCGCGCCGGTCATCCTGGTGACAAGCGATGGCGCGAATCCCGCAGCCGTCGCGGCGGTTGAAGGAGTCGGGGCACAGGTGCTTCGCTACCGGTATGCGGACGGCATTGGCGGAGCACTCCGCGCACTTGCGGAGTACGGTGTCGACGACGTGCTCATCGAAGCCGGGCCAACGATGGCAAGCACGTTGTGGACGTCTCGGCTGATCAACGAACTCATCGTCGTACACGCGGGCGGGATGGGCGGAAACGCCGCACCGCCGCTGTTCATGGGTGGTCCTGATGCAAGCGAGGGCGATCTGGTGGCCTCGATGCGTGCGATCGAGGCGTGCATCCGGGGAGAAGACGCGATAACCGTGTGGCGACCGCGCTCTCGTGCGCACGCCACTGCTGATGATGGAAGGAGTTCGTGATGTTCACCGGTCTCATCGAATGCGAAGGGATCATAACCCGAGCCGAGCGGGTGTCCGGGGGTATGCGCCTTGAGGTCTACGCTCCCGAGTTCGGCAGGGATATGGCAATCGGCGACTCGATCGCGGTCGACGGCGTTTGCCTAACCGTCGTGAAGTTCATCCGCGGCGCATTTCTCACCGATGTGAGCGCCGAGACGATGGAGCGCTCCACATTGGGGGGACTGCGGCAGGGTGCCAAGGTGAACCTCGAGAGAGCGCTTCGGCTCTCAGACCGCCTCGGCGGGCATCTCGTCTCGGGACACGTGGACGGCATCGGCAGGATCGAGCTCAAGCAGCAGGCCGGGAAGTTCACGGTCTATCAGATCCAGGCGCCTCCCGAGGTCATGGCGTACGTGATCGAGAAGGGTTCGATTGCCGTAGACGGCATCTCGCTCACTGTTGCACGGGTTGGCGACACGGGATTCACCGTAGCGGTGATTCCACAGACCGAGGAGGTCACCACGCTTAAGGACAAGCCGTCCGGAGCGCCCGTGAATCTCGAAGCGGACATGCTCGGCAAGTACGTCAAGCGATTCGTGGCGCTCTACGCTGGCGCTGATGATGACGTCCCTGCTGCGGGCAAACGCGGTCTGGGCGACATGCTTCGCGAATTCACCGAGGGGCGGTAACCGTGGCCGCGCCCTTTGCGAGCATCGAGCAAGGAATCGAGGTCATCCGATCGGGCGGCATGCTCATCGTCGTCGACGATGAGGACCGCGAGAACGAAGGTGACTTCGTTATGGCTGCGGAGAAGGTGACGCCCGAGGCGGTCAACTTCATGGCGCGCCACGGTCGGGGGCTCATCTGTCTTCCGATGTCCGGCGAGCGGCTGGACGCGCTGCGAATACCGCCGATGACGGACAACAACACGTCGGCGCAGGGCACCGCCTTTCATGTCTCCATCGGAGCCAAGGGAAAGATCACGACGGGTATCTCGGCTGCGGACCGAGCCGTCACGGTGCTCACGGCTATCGATCCCGGCTCAACCGCCGAGGATATCGCGATGCCAGGACACGTGTTCCCGCTCAGAGCAAAGGCTGGTGGCGTGCTGGAGCGTGCGGGTCACACCGAGGCGTCGGTCGACATGGCACGAATGGCCGGGCTTGCCCCGGCAGGGGTCATCTGCGAGATCATGAACGATGACGGCACTATGGCGCGTCGTCCACAGCTTGAGGCCGTTGCTGCCGAGCACGGGCTGCTCATGGTCACCGTTGCGGATCTCATCCGGTACCGACGTCGTACCGAGCGGCTCGTGGAGCGTGTGGCAACCGTCCGCATGCCCACCCGTCACGGAGAGTTCGTCGCCCATGGTTTTCGCTCGCTTGTAGATGACTCCACGCACGTGGCGCTCGTTGCCGGCGAGGTCAAGGGCGCTTCGAACGTTCTGGTTCGAGTTCATTCGGAGTGTCTGACTGGTGACGTCTTTCATTCGCTTCGCTGTGATTGTGGCGATCAACTCGAAGAGGCAATGCGTCTCGTTCAGGCCGAGGGTGCTGGCGTCATTCTCTACATCGTTGGGCACGAGGGTCGCGGCATCGGCCTCGAGAACAAGCTCAAGGCGTACGAACTCCAGGAACGCGGCGCGGACACAGTCGAGGCAAACGAAGCTCTTGGCTTTCCTGCTGACCTCCGTGACTACGGGATCGGCGCACAGATTCTGGCCGATCTCGGCCTGACGTCCATGCGGCTGCTGACGAACAACCCGACCAAGATCGTTGGGCTTGAAGGATACGGGCTTACGGTCACGGAGCAGGTACCGCTGCAGATCGGCTGCGGTACCGAGAACATCGAATACCTGCGCACGAAGAAGGAAAAGATGTCCCATCGGCTGGAACTTCCGGTCAGGGACGGGGAGGAGCGTTCATGAGCGTCTTTGAGGGCAACATGATCGGTACGGGGCTCAGGGTGGGAATCGTCATCAGCAGATTCAATGAGCTGCTTTCGTCGCGTCTGCTCTCAGGCGCGAACGATTCCCTCACCAGGCACGGTGTCAGCACTGATGACATCGATGTCGCGTGGGTGCCCGGAGCGTTTGAGATTCCGCTGGTCGCCAGGAAGATGGCGGCCTCCGGAGCATACGATGTCGTCCTTGCTCTTGGCGTCGTCATCCGCGGCGGCACGCCTCACTTCGAGTATGTCTCGGCAGAGGTCTCCAAGGGCGTTGCCGCTGCATCGCTTGATACCGGCGTTCCGGTGATGTTCGGCGTGATTACCGCAGACAGCATCGAGCAAGCTGTCGAGCGCGCCGGGACGAAGTCTGGAAACAAGGGCTGGGACGCTGCGCTCGCCGGAATCGAGATGGCAAACCTGCTTCGCGCCTTCTAGAAGAACCCCGCCAGGCAAGCCGAAAGGCCCGCAGCGCGTAAGCGTTTCGGGCCTTTCTTCTGGGCAATCCAGTGGGTTCTCGCCATCCCGTGGCTATCAACCGTAGACGTCCGATTTTCCCACCGCTCATTGAGCGGGAGTACAAATTACCGCACCCGGATATCGCAAGACAAGCGTCCCTCTGTTCGATTCGATGAACGGTCGTACATCGGCGGTGTGAGGCTTCGGTTTGGCGGCGGAAGGTTGTGGCTTCCGACTACTCGGAGTATCCGGTACCCTTGAGAAGACGAGACACTCGTCAAGCTGACCTGTGAGAGGGGATTCACGCATGTCTGACGACCTTCGCGATGCAGTACCCGAGCGGCATGCGGTGC
>CAKMKD010000090.1 GCA_927439865.1 uncultured Coriobacteriia bacterium
GAGTAGATGAACTTCGCGCCGCGCGGCCCGAGCTCGCGGAGCTTCTCCTCGAGCAGGTCCACGCGCATGCCGTCCGCATCCATCGGGATGCACACGATGTTCGGCTGATACGCCGAGAACGCCTGCAGCGCGCCGAGGTACGTCGGGCCCTCGGTGATGATCGTATCGCCGGGGTTGATGAAGACCTTCGCGAGTAAGTCGAGCGCTTGCTGCGCGCCGGCCGTCACGATGAGGTCGCTCTCCTTGAGGCGCACGCCGTTCTCGGCCATGAGCTCGACGATGATGCTTCGGAGCTGCACGCGGCCTTCCGAGGAGCCGTACTGGAGCGCCTCGGCACCGTGCTCGCGGATTGCGGCGGCTGCGGCGCGCGCGACAGCCTCGGTGGGAACGCGGGAGACCTCGGGCATGCCGCCCGAGAGCGAGATGATGTCGGGACGCGATGCTGCGGCGAACAGGTCGCGTACTGCCGAGGAGCGAATGGCGCCCATGCGCTCGGCGTAACGGCCGTCCCACCTGTCGAAGACCACTCTCGCGGTACCCATCGCGATCACCCTCACCCGGAACTGTCTCCGGAAACGAAGAAACGGCCTCCCCTGGGAACAGGGCGAGGGCCGCTCGCGGTACCACCTGTCTTCACCGGGCGCCGAGTGCGCGCCTGGTCTCGAATCCGGAGGTAACGGCTCCTGGTGCACCGTCCGCTTCCTTCGACTCCCGGGAGTCGCCCTGGCGGAGAACCTGTGGAGGGGTGGCCGGGCCGATGATGCCCTCTTCCCTCACGTTCGCAAGATGTGGTCGACCGAGACGGCCGAGTGTTGGGGGACACCTTAGCGCGGAAGCCGAGTGGGGGTCAAGCCGTGGAAGTTCCAGTTGAGCGACTCTCCGACGTGCAGCATACTTTGGGATGTCAGGCTTTGCCCGCTAAGGCGCATCCCCCGGAGGCGAGATGACCCGCACACGATCGCTCTTGCGCGCGCTCGCCGGCCCGCTGCCCGACACCATCCGCTTCGGCCGCATCCCGACGCCTCGCAATTACCCCGGCCCTATCGCTGCGGGCGCTGCCGGTAACGCGGTCATCGCCGAAACGCTGCGCGAGGGCAGGCCGTGCCTGGTCACCCGATTGGGGCTCTCGGAAGTGAGGTGCGTGAGCCACTATCGTCGGTGGCGGCGACAAGCGCTCGTCAACGCACCGTACCCGCCGTACGTGCGCGAGCTGGCGCACATGAACGCCGGCGTCTTCCCGGATGATGACGACACGCTCGATCGCTTCTCGGCATGCTTCCTGGACGCCGCCGGAGCTGCGGACGTCATGGGGGTGTGGTTCAACCGCGGTGAGGACGCTGTGGTCCGAGAGCGGTGCCCGACGGCGCGACTCGTCGAACTCCCCGCACTCGACTGCATGTGCTATGAACGGCCGTGGTCGGCGGAGCTGGCCGACAAGGTCGTGCTGGTGGTGCACCCGTTCGCGCAGACCATCGAGTCGCAGTACCGCAACCACCGTGACATGCTCTTCGCCGACCCCCTCGTGCTGCCCGAGTTCGAGCTCAAAACGCTCATGCCGGTGCAGTCGATCGCGGGAGCTCGCTGCGGCTTCCCAGACTGGTTCTCGGCACTCGACGATACGTGCAATCGAATCGCCGAGCAGGAGTTCGACGTCGCAATCGTCGGCGCTGGCGCGTACGGGCTGCCAATCGGCGCGTTCGTGAAAGGCCTCGGCAAGCAGGCAGTCCACATGGGCGGAGCGACGCAGCTTCTCTTCGGCATCATAGGGCGACGGTGGGAGACCGAGTACGCCGACACGATCATGCCGCTCATGAACGAGCACTGGACCCGTCCGTCGGTGACGGAGACACCCGCGGGGGCAGGTTCGGTAGAGGCTGGCTGCTACTGGTAGGCGCTACGCCCCCACCGCCACCTCGCGCAGACTCCGCAGGCGGTGCGTCTCGGCCACGGGGTCGGGTGCGGGACCGTCATCCGTGAAGTACCGCATCATCTTGCTGGCCGCCTTGATCGCGCCAAGGCAGACGAGGTCGTCGTCGTACTCGAATGACACCCGGAAGATGCCGTGCCCGTCTCGGCGAAAGTCCCACGAGGTCTCACCCCTGAGCGAGCGCGGCGAGCCGGCTTGCGCCATGAGCTCCATCACCACGTGCTCGAAGAGGTGCGGCACCTCGGTATCCGTGAGTTCCTCGGCGAATGTGCGTTCATCGCCATTCTTACAGGCATGCTTTTCAAGCCCGGGCAGAAGGCCGATAGCCCGCTCGGCAATCGCGCTGTCGGTCGTCGTTCGCAGTGCCTCTGCGTCGCCAACATCGACGATGACGTCGACGCGGTCGGAACACACCGTCACGCTGTGCACACGCATGAGAACCCCCCTGACCGTCGTGCTAGCGTCTACTCGTGCGTTTCCCCATGTAGTACGCGAGCGCAACCGCAGCGAACACAACGGCTACCCCGACTACGACAACCTGCGTACCCTGTTCCTTACCAAGCCGGCGCACTTCGGATGTCGTCATGTCCTTGATGTGCACGGCTTTGCGACGCAAGTCCTCAACGGTGATGGGCCGCTCGGCTGAGATCATTTCTGCATCATCCTTACCTTGATGACGATGAACACGAGTGCGCCGAGCAGGTACACGCCGCCGATTGCGAGGAGCGCACCGGGGTAGGTGAGCCATTGGGCGAGCAGTAGGAACAGCCCGACTGCGATGAAAATGAGCCCGACGACCGCGAGACACCCTGCCGCCGATGCCGAGGCAATCGTGAGACCCAGCTTCTGGATGGGCAGGACGATCTTCTCGCGAACAACCGATTCCGCTTCCTGGCGAACCCAATCGGTCGCGGTCTGAAGCAAGTCGGCGACAGAGTCGATGACCTCACCGACCACGTCCCTCTTGGGTTCGGCACTCTTCTTGCCGACGTCCGGCATGTACGACGACCTCCTCGGTCAGGTGCAACGTTTCCTACATACCCTAACCGAACCGGGTGCGTGCATCACACATCACATGCCATGAGAAACGGCGCCGGAAGCCTGAGCTCCCGACGCCGTCTATGAACCTGTCGCGCGAGTGCTACTTGACCACGCGCCACTTGATCGTCCCTACCCCAGAGAAGCCAAGCTTCTTGGCGGTGCCGGGACCAAGGTCGAACGTTCGGCCCGCAATGAACGGCCCACGGTCCTGAACAACAGCCACCACAGTCTTGCCGTTGTACGAAATCTGAACCTTGGTGCCGAACTTCATCGTGCGGTGTGCAACGACCATGCTCGTCGGCGTCAGGTTGCCGCCGCCAGCCATGGTGCGTCCGTAGAAGCCGGGACCGTACCACGACACCTTCGCGGACTTCCAGCTCGTAAGCGCAACGATCGCGGTCTTTCTCGCCGCAGCTGCTTTGCGAGCGGCTTCGGCTGCCTTGAACCCCGCAAGGCGTGCTGCCCTATCTGGCATGGTCGCGGTCTTCGCGGCCGGTCGAATGCCGGCGTTTGCGCCGACGTCAGGGGTACTTTCAATCGAGCTGATCTTCTCTTGGGTGATACGTGTCGCACTCACAGTGCCGAGGCGTTCACGAGTACCCGTTCCGGTCGTAGCTGCGGTTGCGGCGCCTGCGCGCTGCATGGGGAGAAGACCGGCGCCCAATGCTGCGGATAGAGCGATCACGAGCGTAGTCGCGACCACCGCAGTGGGCTTCAAGAACAGACTTCGAACTTTCACACATGACCTCCGGGTCCGGTTACAGGACAGGCGGCGACCCGGGGCATGGACAGTCCACAGATGTGGAAGGTTGAGTTGAAGCAGAGGAGCTAGCTGTCTCGGCCCGGTCGCGCGGATCGGCACTTCACCGCCTACGACCTACAAGCACAAGCTATGCTGTTGGTGTTGATCGTGATCCGACTCCCGGCCGGCATTGATGCCAGCGCACGGAGCCCTCTCTTTTCAGGGCGTCGACACCCTCAGCGCCGATCGAGTGCTTCCTTGCATAGCGGCAAGTCACACACGCTGAGTGGCGTCCTCCAAGCACAACAGGGACGAACTTTAGCACAGTTCATGCCATGAATGCCAACCCACAGGGCCTCCGGAGCTACCGTGGAGACCCTGTGGGTGACGATTCAGGCTTAGGGAGTTGCGGTGCTCTCGGCGCTGCCGGAGAGCCTCTC
>CAKMKD010000091.1 GCA_927439865.1 uncultured Coriobacteriia bacterium
CGCTCGACCATGGCGCCGGGAGGCGGTGGCACCAGGCTAGTGGAGGCGGTGGCTACGCGGGAACCGTACTCACGTCGGGGAGTTCGCGCTCTTTATGGCGCGATGCAGTCGGGCCGAGGATCTCGTCGAGGAAGGTGTTCCAGTCGAACTGCTCGGCCCGTTTGCGCGCGGCGCACGACATCTCGAAGAGCGCAACATCGTTGTCGTGTAGCTCGTGGAGGATGGTCGTGAGCGCCTCGGCCCATGCCTCGACGGTACAACCCTGTACCACGCGACCGGTCACGCCATCGAGAACGATGTCCTGCGGCCCTCCGGCGTCACTGACGAGCGCTGGAACCGCACATGCCTGCGCCTCGAGAACAGCCATGCCGAACGTGTCGGTTCGGCTGGGGAAGCAAAACAGGTCGACCGCCGAGTAGATTTCGGGCAGCGCTGCATTCGGCACCTTCCCGAGCAGGAAGACGCGATCGAGATGCGCGGTGCGCTCACGCAGCTCGGCGGCGTACGGACCGTCGCCGACGATGAGCAGGTTCACATCGGGGCGCGTCTCTATCACACGCTCGTACGCGGCCACCAGCACGTCGAGCGACTTCTCGCGCGAAACGCGGCCGGAGTACATCAGCGTGAAGCCTTCGGGAATCCCATACCGCGAGAAGACCACGCTCCGCGCGCCCGGTAGTGGCGAGAACGTGACCGAGTCGATCCCGCGCGAGAAGGGCTTGATCTTGGCGGGATCCACGCCCACCTCGGCCAGGCGCTCGCGATAGGCCTTGCTCGGCACAAGCACGGCATCAGAATGGCGACAGAGCCAGTGCACGAACTCGTCCACGATCTCGGCAGGCGACTCGTCCTCGCTGATTCTCGAGAGCTGAGCGCCGTAGTCGGTGTGGTAGACGAAGGTGCAGGGGATGTCGAGGAGACGCGCTGCTGCCAGGCCGAGAAGCCCGGTCGGACCCGGCGTGGACACGATGATCTGGTCGGGCTCGAATGACTGGATGACGCGCAGCGATTGCAGCGGAGACGGGACACCGAGCTTGTAGCTTTCGTAGTACGGCAACTCGAACTCGAAGATGCCTGGCAGCTTGATGATTGACCGCGGCAGGTCAGGAGTCTCCTGGCACCCGCACGTCACGACGCGCAGCTCGTCGCCGCGGCTTTCGGCGGCCCGCGCCACTTGCTGCAGCGTGACCGAGACCCCGTTGAGGTCCGTCAGAGTGTCGGTGAACCAAAGCGTGCGCTGCTGCCGGGCAACACCCAGCGAATGCCGTTCAACGAAGCCGTCGCTCGCTGCCCTGCCTCGCGACAGCGCCCCAAGGGTGGTGAAGAAGGGTGCCGCGACGAACGCTGCCGTCAGGCCGGCCGATGCCTCGCGCATGACGGTGGTCAGGTCGCCGTTGGAGACGCCGTCCGCCGCCGAGCGCAGAACCGAGCCGAGCAGTTCGTCGGTGCCTTTGGCGACGTAGTCGTACGCGATGTCGAACCGGTCGTCCATCT
This sequence comes from uncultured Coriobacteriia bacterium, assembly GCA_927439865.1. Taxonomy (GTDB): domain Bacteria; phylum Actinomycetota; class Coriobacteriia; order Anaerosomatales; family Anaerosomataceae; genus UBA2286. Next base: position 1,495 of record CAKMKD010000091.1, read on the forward strand.
CGGCATGACGGGCATTCTCGAGCTCGTCGCAGAGCCCGATGAGCCGCGCGCCGAGAGGATCCTTGCTGGCACGGAGTCCGGTCAGAACCCGCGTGACTGTCGAGGCCGCGGACGTCGCAGGGGGCCGTCCGTAGAGGCCGCTGTGCAGGCGCTCGGCAAGCACATTTCGCATCGTGAGCGACTTCGACTGCGAGAAGTCGATGGCGATCTTGTACACCGAGAATGCCAGCGAGCGGTAGTCGTTGTGTCGGCCTGCCGAGACGGTCTCACGGCGCCTGATGGCGCCGAGCAGCTCCGTGGGCGTGGCGGCGTCACCCTGCGTCCACGTTCGGCCGATCAGCAGCCCGGCGTGGTCGTCCGAGCCGCCAGTCGTGCCCTTGAGCCAGGGGCGATCCGGTGTGGGTTCGATACGGTGTTTGCGGGCGAGCGACGCGATCAGCTTAGGGGTCAGGTGCTCGAGCGTCATCGCCCACTGCACGTTCTGTCGCTTGGTCCGCGACCCGTTCAGCGTCTCGAAGTTGTTGAACAGCAGCACGAGCTTCTCAAGATGGTCGGTTGTGAGTCGGCTGTTGACCGAGAACGTCGCATGCGCGACCGCGTGCGCCAGTCCGCGCCGCTGCAGGAACTCGCGCAGCGTGTAGATGTCAGCCCGCGCCGCCTGAACGCCGACGAAGGCGTCTTCGTCGAGCCCCCAGACAAGGACATGCACCTTGCAGCCATCCTCGGGGAAGTACGTCGTCGCCTCGACACCCACGATGACGTCGTCGGGGTGCGCAGCCTTGAGCTCAAGCGCCCCCTCGATCGTGTTGTGATCGGTGATGGCGATGAAATCCATACCGCGAGCCTTGGCAGTCGCGTACACCACTTCCGGTTCGGTATATGACTCGGACGCGCCAAGGCGCTGAAGGAACCATTCGGAGGGGTGATCGGAGTACTTCGTGTGGACGTGCAGATCAGCACGCGACATTCGTGGCACCGACTCCTTACAAGGGGCTTGCGCTATGACGACTCAGTTGTACCGCCTTGACTCGCCGATGTGGTTGCATGCATGTGAGTTGTATGCGAAAAGGACGTTGAACCGGTACTTCACGCCTCAAGCATCTGACCGGCAAGGGTGCCGAGCGTGTCAGCGCCCGCCTCGACCCTGACGAGTTCCGCACCGGCGTCACCTTCGCCGAGGAGGGCCTGGCGCGCTGCAGACGCTGAGGTTCCGACCCCCTCCGCTGTGACGAGCACCGCGCCCGCCATCTCGCGCATCACGGCTATCTTGCCGACGACCGCGTCACGCATATCCTCGACGGCATGCACGAGCGCGCCGATCTCGTCGTTCGCCTGCTGCTTGAAGGACTGGGAGAAGTCCCCACCGGCGACTGCCTCGGCAACGACCTTCGCCGCATGGAGCGGACGGACGATCGTGCCGTACAACCACACTGTGGCAAGAAGCGCGATGACAACGCTGATCGCAATTGCGATAAGCGTGACGTTTGACGCGAGGAGTCGCGCCTGTGCCTCCGCGTCGCGGGCGATGTGCGCATCCTCCATCGCGCTTGCCGAGGCAGCCCGCAGCAGGTCGTCCTTGTACGCCTCGCTCTCGCGACGTACTTCGCGCCGCAACTCTCCCACATCCATCCCGGCAAGCGCGGTCGGCGTAGCGATGTTGGACTGAAAGCTAGAACGCACCTGATTGTCTTCCGTCATGATGAGACGAACGCTCGAGCCGCCTCGCTCGGCTTCGGCGTTCACCCAGACGAAGACCGCCACGCGCAACGGATCCCACCGCTTGGCGATCTCCGCATCCTCAGGACCGCCAGCCGCCCCCGCCAGCGCGTCCACGACATGCTCCAGCTTCGCGTTGGCACCAATCAGATCGCCATACTCTGCGGAAGCCTCATGTCCCACGCCGGTGTTCACCGCCAACGCAAGTCCCGTTGCTTCACTGATGAAGGTGGTCACATCGTCTGAAAGTGCCGTAAGCGATGACGCTCGGTTCGCCGCGCGCAGTGCCTCGGATTCGGCGTCTACCGCACGATTATGAAGAGCCCAGCCGGCAATTCCGGCGATCAGGTTCACCGCAACAACCACGGTCATCGCGAGTGCGATACGAGCTTTCACGCTGAGGTTCATCGCTTCTCCCAGTCTTAGATGGCAATGCCGAGTGTCGTAGCCGCATCGCGAAGGCGACGCACCTTCTCGGGGTCATCAGGGTCGTTCGGGCCCACCAGTCCTGCGAGGAAGCCCGTGATCGTGGCCAGTTCGCCTTTCGCTCGAATCAGCCCCATCGGGTCGGTCGAGTACCGGCGCTCCAGCTCCTGGCTCACATGACGGCACATGTCGTAGAGCTTCAAGCCTGACTCCTTGTTCGGTGACCTGTGACGAATACGATTTTCGGCATGCAGAAGCCGGGCGATAGAGTGTTTACTGAAGCCTTACGAAGAGTTGCGATTCGTGTAACGCGACCCGCGACGCACCGAGGGCGGTGTCATGGGTACGTACTTCACGCCCGAGACGCGAAGGGTGCGCGCATGAGTCGACTGGATGATCTTGAGCTGCTAGAACTACCCGACCGCGCCTCGCTGCGTTCGTGGCTGGCCGAGAACCACGCCGCTTCGCCCGGCGTCTGGCTCGCCGTGGGCAAGAAGGGCAACTCCGTATCGCAGCTCTCCTACGACGACGCCGTCGAGGAGGGACTCGCGTTCGGCTGGATCGACAGCACCACACGCAGGCTCGATGCCGACCGATACCAGATGCTGTTCACGCGGCGACGGCCGATCAGCACATGGGCGCGCACCAACAAGGCGCGCGTCGACCGTCTGCTGGCCGCCGGTCTGATGGCCGAGGCTGGACTCCGTGCGGTGGAGGTCGCCAAGGAGAACGGCTCCTGGATGCTCCTCGACGACGTCGAGTCGCTCGTCATGCCCGAGGACCTCACCCGCGCGCTCGCCGCGAATCCCGCAGCGGAGCAGGGCTTCGCCGCTCTGAGCGACTCGGCGAAGAAGACGGCGCTCTACTGGATCGGCTCGGCGAGACGAACCGAATCGCGCGAGAAGCGCATCTCGGCAACGGTGGTGGCAGCGGCAGAGGGGAAAGCGCCGCTCGGCTAACGCCAAGGCCGTGGGGTAGGATCCACCTATGGACTTCTACAGCGAGCTCATCAAGCCCTCATGGGCACCCGCGCCGCCGGTCTTCGGCATCGTGTGGAGCATCCTCTACCCGATCATCATCGGCGCGTACGGCTACGTCATCTTCAAGGTGGCGCGCGGCGAGTATCCGGCATCCCTGCTCGTGCCGGTGCTCATCAACATCGTCGCGAACGTCGCCTTCACCCCGATCCAGTTCGGGCTGCAGAACCTCTGGCTTGCCGAGGCAGACATCGTGCTGGTGCTCGTCACGATCATCTGGTCGATGATCGCGATCTGGCCTCATTCTCGGATCGCATCGCTCGCGCTCTCGCCGTATCTGGTGTGGGTCGCGATCGCCACTGCGCTTCAGACGAGCATCACGTTGCTGAACCGCTAGGGGCAGCAGAGAGGGCCGCCGTTTCCGACGACCCTCTCCCATCGCTGCTGGACAGCGACATTCATCCGTTTTTGCGGGTGGTGCTTGCCGTCCTACGAGGTGGACACCTCCGCAGCGATGCTAAGTCTACTCAACGCTGAATCACCTCCTCCGGATCGGCGGGCCGCCGAATCGTGCCCTCGGGATCACCCGTGCACCTGGACTAGCGAGCGTCGTGCCGAGGTATGATTCATGCGGCAACTTCTTCGGCATGAAAGGGCGCGCGTGACCGAGCAGCCCGTCCCACAGGTCTCGACCGCGTTGACCGCACGCGACACCATCGCGCGCTGGAAGCTGCGCTGGCGGATCGGCCGCGACGTTGCTGCGGTACCGCCGGAGCTCTTCCGCGTGGGCGACCCAACTCCAGAGTCGCCCGTCATCGTGACCTGCAATTACCGCATGACGTTCGATCTCGTCCGCCGCGACCTCGCCGGCATCGACGCCTGGCTCCTCGTGATCGACACACGCGGCGTCAACGTCTGGTGCGCCGCCGGTAAGGGCACGTTCTCCGACCGCGAGGTCATCCTCCGTGCAGTCCTGACCGGACTCGAGCGTCACGTCTCGCACCGCACGCTCGTACTCCCGCAACTCTCGGCGACGGGCGTGTCCGCCGCAGCGGTGCGCGAGGTCTCAGGCTGGCGAGTCGTGTTCGGACCCATTCGCTCACGGGACCTCAAAGCGTTTCTCGCAGCCGGCATGAAGGCGACGCCCGAGATGCGGGCCGTCACCCTCACGTTCGCCGAGCGACTCGTGCTCATACCGGTCGAGTTCGTCGGCGTGTTCGTGGGTTGGCGAGCGCTCATTCCGGTCGGGTTCCTCGCCCTCGGCGCGCTCGTGTCGTGGGGTGGCTCAGCGGCGCACATCGTGCAGCCACTCTCGGCATATCTCGCGGGTGTCATCGGCGGAGGCGTGCTCGTGCCGATGCTCCTCCCGTGGCTTCCAGGCCGAGCGTTCACGCTCAAGGGTGCCGAGACGGGTGCGCTCCTCGGCCTCATTGCGGGACTCGCGCTGGACGCTCCGCCGCTTATGGTCACCGCGGGCACGCTCCTTGCAGCTGCAGTGGCGTCGTACATCGGCGTGAATTTCACCGGCACGACTCCGTACACGTCGCCTTCGGGCGTCGAGAAGGAACTTCGTGCCGCACTTCCGTTCGTCGGTGCGGCCGCAGTACTCGCGGGCGTACTATGGATCGTGTCAGCGTTCGTGAGCTAGGAGCGTACGTGAACGGCATCCGCTATCTCGGTGGCGTCGCCACCCTCGAGCTCGATCGGGAGAAGTGCACCGGTTGTCGGGTGTGCCTCGCGGTCTGCCCACACGCCGTCTTTGAGATCGCCGAGGACCGCCTGGCGCGAATCGCCGACCTCGATGCCTGCATGGAGTGCGGTGCCTGCGCGAACAACTGCGCGTTCGGAGCGCTCTCGCTCACGCCCGGCGTCGGGTGCGCCGAGGCGATCATCTACGGCTGGATCCACAAGACCGAACCGACCTGTGACTGCTCCGGCGACAAGGGCGCACCCTCAGGCGGTTGTTGCTAGCCGCGGCTCAGCCGCGCCCTTTGTCCTTGAAGAACTGACGCGAGCTCTTGGCGATGGTCTTCCACTTGCGCGTCTCTTCCTGCTTGAGACGCACATCGGTCTTCATCGCGGCCACCTGCGCTTCGCGCTGGAGCTTGTGATACGACTCGAGCCGACCAGCGGACAGCGTCCCGGCTTCCACGGCCGCGATCACAGCGCACCCCGGCTCGCCGGTGTGCGTGCAGTCGCCGAAGCGGCACTCCTCGGCAAGCTCAGTGATGTCGGCGAACGCGGTCGCGACGCCT
>CAKMKD010000092.1 GCA_927439865.1 uncultured Coriobacteriia bacterium
TATCCGTTCAGGGAATACATCAAGGCAGGACTATCGGGCATCATGATCGGACACCTGAACGTGCCGGCGATACAAACGGAGTGGATGCCGGCATCGATTTCGCCGAAGATAGGCACGCTGTTCGGGCGCGTTCGAGGCGCAGCCGCTACTCCTCGATGTCGTACTTGCGCATCTTGTAGCCGAGCTGCCGCGCCGTGATGCCCAGCGACCGGGCCGCCTTCGCCTGGACGTTGGCGTTGGTGCGAAGCGCGGCGATGATCCGTCGCCGCTCCATCGCCTCAACCTCTTCGTCGAGCGTCAAGCCGCCCCCAGCGGTCTCATCCGGCGCGTCGTGCATGAGCAGGTGCATCGGCAGATCGCGCGCACCGATCTCGTCGTCGTCGGCGAGCACCACCAGGCGCTGCATCGTGTTCTCCAGCTCGCGGATGTTGCCGGGCCAGGGGTAGCTCATCAGACGCCGCATCGCATCAGCCGATAGCTTCACGTCGGATCCGGCGGCACGCGAGAATCGCTCCAGGAAGAACTCGATGAGGACCGGCAGGTCTTCTCGGCGGTCGCGTAGCGGGGGCAGGAATATCGGCACCACGTTCAGGCGCCAGTACAGGTCCTCGCGGAACTCGCCCGCCTTCGACATCGCCTCGAGGTCGCGGTTGGTCGCCGAAACGATCCGCGCGTCGGTGGTCAGCGTCTTCGTGCCGCCCAAGCGCTCGAACGTACGCTCCTGCAGCACGCGAAGAAGCTTGGCTTGTAGCGCCGGCGGAACGTCGCCGACCTCATCGAGGAAGATCGTGCCTCCCCGGGCCAGCTCGAAGCGGCCTGGCTTGTTGGCCACGGCTCCGGTGAACGCGCCTTTGTCGTAGCCGAAGAGCTCGGCCTCGAGAAGGTTCTCGGGCAGCGCGGCGCAGTTGATAGCGATGAACGGACCCTTAGGCTTGCTCCCCTGGTAGTGCAGCGCGTGAGCGATGAGCTCCTTGCCTGTGCCGGACTCGCCGCGCAACAGGATCGTTGCCTGCGAGCGGGCCACCTTGCCGACGATCCGGAAGACCTCCTGCATGGAGTCGGATTCGCCGATGATGTTGGGCATCGCGTAGCGTCGGCGCAGTTCGCCGCGCATCCTGTCACCCTCGGCAACCTCGTGACGGTACGTCCAGTAGAGCCTCACCGCATGCGCGATTGTCGACGCGATGATCTCGAGCACACGGACATCTTCGTCAAGCGACACACTCTTGTTGAACACGCGATCTGCCGAGAGTGACCCCAGGACCTCGCCGCGCAGCTTGATTGGAACGCTGACAAACGAGATGTCGGCCTTGTCGGGACGGGAGGCGGTGCGGTTGAGGAACATCGGCTCCTCGCTGACGCGCTGCACCACCATCGTCTGGCCACTGGCCACGACTCGACCCACTACGCCTTCGCCCGGGCGGTAGATGCCTCGTGCAAGCTGCTGCCGCGTCAGACCGTAGGCCGCAGCAATGCGGATCTCACGAGTCTCTGGATCCACCAGCGCGACTGTCCCACGGCTCAGACCGAGCTGCTCGTGCAGGATCCGCATCGCGCGGCGAAGATTGCGGTCGACGTCGAAGCTCGACACGAGGGTCTGCGCGACCTGAAGAAGCGCCTCGAGTTCCGCGGCTGCGTCGCGTGTGGATGTGGGGGCGTTTGAATCCATGTCCGCATTGAACCATGCGCCTGTTTCGGCTTGGTTTCAGTACAGATTCGATCCCCGCAGGTCTTCGTCGGCCCGCCGACGAAGCCATCACGGCTTGTGCGCGTTGTATATCTCGACGAGCTCTTTGTCGAAGAGCGGGCGATTCAGCTCGACGGTGGCGTGGCGGATTGTGGGCAGGATCGCATTGGCCTCTTCTCGGCTGATCTCGATCCCATACTCGACGAACTTCAACTCGATGGCGCGAGAGCCCGAATGCTTGCCGACGACGATCTGGCGGACCAGCCCGACTTCTTCCGGCGAGAATACCTCGTAGGTGTGAGGGTTCTTGATGATGCCGTCAACGTGAATTCCACTCTCGTGCGCGAACATGTTCGTGCCGACGACCGCCTTCCACGCCGGAATCGTGCGGCCCGCGGCGGTCATGACGTAGTGGACGATCTCGCGAAAACGTTCTGTCTCGATGCCGATGTCGAGGCCCTCGATGTACTTGAGTGCCATGACGACCTCCTCGAGCGCCGCGTTTCCGGCACGCTCTCCCAAGCCGCCGACCGTGACGTTCACCCATGTGGCACCACCGTGGATGCCGGCGATTGCGTTGGCGATCGCCATGCCGAAATCATTGTGCGTATGCATTTCGACCTCGAGGCCGGTCTGCTCGACAAGCTCCTTGATTACCTTGTATGTGGTCAGCGGTTCCATAATGCCTATGGTGTCGCAGAAGCGGAGCCGGTCTGCTCCCTCCGCCTTTGCTGAGGCGGCGTACTCGAGCAGGAAGCCGAGCTCAGTCCGGCTTGCATCCTCGGCATTGGCCGAGACGTACAGGCCTTCACCCTTGGCGTAGGCGGTGGCTTCGCGAATCGAGTTCAGGACCCACCTGCGGTCCTTCATGAGCTTGGTCTTGATATGGATGTCGCTGGTTGCGAGCGAGATGGCGACGGCATCGACCCCGCAGTCGACGGACGCCTTGATATCCGCGATGTTGGCGCGATTCCAGCCGAGGACGGAGGCGCTCAGCCCCAAATCCGCAATCTCGGCGATGACCTCCGCCTCGTCGCCGCCCATGACCGGGATGCCGGCCTCGATCTGGTGCACGCCGATTTCATCGAGGTACTTGGCGATCCGGACCTTCTCGGCGTTGGTGAATACGACGCCGGCTGTCTGCTCGCCGTCGCGCAACGTGGTGTCGTCGAGCATCACCTGCCGATTGCCGAGATAGCTCTCAACAGGCAGCTCCCAGATTTTGGTGTGCTTCTCCACGTCGGCGCGAACTCCTGACCATGTGTTCGGTGAAGATCTTCCCTCAGGGATGATAGGTACAAGGGTAACAGGCAAAGGTGAGTGCCTCATTACTCAATCGGGCCAGATACGACCAGTGGAGCCTGGCCCGATACGCGCCTTGCACCGAGCCTTCGATACCCGGTCACGCCGAGCAGGTCGATTGACGCTCATTCCGAGCAACAGGGATTGCCCCTGAGCTGCAAGACGGCAGCTACACCCCATCTGAGCTGCGCCTTTAACCTCACACCCGCCCTCAGCCGAAAGACAATTGTAGCCCGACTTCGCACTGGAGATCGGGCTACACAGGCCGCTGGCCTGCAATTTTATGGTGCCCCCAAGGGAATTCGAATCCTGATTGTGCTTGTGACTATTGGGACTCGTTGGGACTCGTTGGTACAGCGGAGCTGCGGCGAGTCCCAATAGGTCCCAACGAGTACCAACAGTCACCAGGTATTTGGGCGACAAATCGGGCGACAAATCTGAGGGCGCGATTCCAGGATGCGCGCCTCTCCCAAACCCAGGGCGTTTCACGACAGAAAAAGAGCTGGACGGTGCAGTCCAAACTTGAACCTACGCAGGAGCCTCTGCCGAGTTCACCGGGTCGCGTCCCACCATGTGGTGTAACTAGGTCGCCTGCTTGAACAGCAGGCGGCCACCGTGTGATTCTTCGAAGCGACCAAGCATTCGGAGAAGGGACACACGATGGCCGACAACAGCATGGAACTGACCGACTTCCTGCGCAAGGCGGTGGGTGGCGGGAATATCGACTTCTTGCGTGAGGGAGTCCGCGTGCTCTCCCAGGCGCTCATGGAGCTCGAGGTCTCAGAGCAGATCGGAGCCGGCAGGCACCGTCTGTCCGGTTTGATTGACGGCGTTCGCCCTGAGGCCGTCGGCAGCGTCGCGTCGGCAGAGGATAACCTGCTCGGCAAGGTCCAGCTGCTTCTCGCGCTGCTGACCGCGTGCGTGGCCGGCATGTCCGCACTCGGGCTGTTCAGCATGTTGGGCGCCTCAGTCCTAGAGCGCACCGGCGAAATTGGCCTCGTGAAGGCAATCGGCGCCAGCAATGGCTCAGTTTCGAGACAAATCGTGGCCGAAGCCGCCGTGCTCGCCGTTGCGGGAGCCGCTCTCGGGCTGCTCGCCGGTGCCGGCATCGTACGCCTCATCGGAAACAGCGTGTTCGGCGCGTCGATGAGTCTTACGATCGGAGCCGTCCCCGTCGCCGTCGCATCCTGCTTGCTCTTGGCGATTTCGGCCAGTCTCGCAGCGGCAAGAAGGGCCGCCCGAATCGATCCCGCCATCTGCTTGAGAGGTGAATAGAATGACAAACATAGTTGAGATTGCAGGCTTGGAGAAGCGCTACGACGAGCGTACGTATGCTCTTCGAGGCATCGACCTGCGGATCGCCGAAGGCGAGTGGCTGACCATACTCGGCCCGTCAGGCTCGGGCAAGAGCACCCTGCTGAACATGCTCGGGTGCCTCGACCGGCCGACCGCGGGCAGCTTGCAGGTGTGCGGCGTGGAGACAAGCGGAATGAAGCAACGTGAACTCGCGGTATTCCGACGCGAGAACGTCGGACTCGTGTTCCAGCAGCAGCATGTGATTCCGTACCTGACCGCCCTCGAGAATGTCATGCTCGCGCAGTACTATCACAGCGTCGCCGACAAGGACGCGGCCTCAGCGGCCCTCGAGCACGTCGGGCTCGGCCATCGCCTGCACCACGTCCCCGGCAAGCTCTCCGGTGGCGAACAGCAGCGCGTCTGCATCGCGCGTGCGCTCATCAATCAGCCGAAGCTCCTTCTCGCCGACGAGCCGACGGGCAACCTGGACCGTGCAAACGCCTGCAACGTGTACGACATGCTGTCCAAGCTGCACCGGGAGGCCGGTCAGACGATCGTGCTCGTCACCCACGACGAGAGCGCGGCGGAATACGGAGACCGGACCATCCGCATCGAGGACGGACGAGTCGTGGAATCCCCGCATCCGGCGTGCTCAGTGGCATCGTGACGAGCGGCCGGCCATCAGCTTCTCAGCATCCTCAGGCCGCTCGCGATCACGACGAACTCGCTGATCTCGTGCGCAAGTACGGCGGCGGGAAGCGTGAGGAGGCCGCCGAGTGCACCTATCACGACAAGACCGACGACCACGCCCGACAGCGCAAGGTTCTGCCCGACCACCGTCTGATTGCGGCGGGCGAGTTTGAGTGCGTACGCGAGCTTCTCCAGGTCGTCGGCCATGAGTGCCACGTCGGCGGTTTCGAGGGCGACATCCGTTCCCGCCGCCCCCATCGCCACGCCGACGAGCGCTTCGGCAAGTGCCGGTGCATCGTTCACGCCGTCACCGACCATAGCCACCTGACCGTAGCGTGAATTGAGCTCTCTCACCATCGAGAGCTTGTTCTCCGGCTTCATGTTCGCGTGGACCTCGTCGATTCCGAGCTGGGCCGCGATGGTCCGAGCGGTTGGCTCGTTATCCCCGGTCAGCATCACGACCTTCGCGACTCCGGCGTCGTGCAACGCCTCGACGGCCGCGGCGGCATTCGAGCGCACCTGGTCCTGCAGGGCGATGAGGCCGCGCACACCCCTCTCAGTGCCTATGAGGATTACTGTCTTCCCTTCGGATTGGAGGCGCGCGATATCTTCGGCCGCCGAGTCGACAGAGGTTCTCAGTTCCTGCTTGAACAGCGTCGGGCTTCCCACGTAGGTCTCCATGCCGTCGGCGACCGCCACCGCACCCGCGCCGGGCAACGCCCGATGCGAGTGCATATCCGCCGGTGAAATGCCCTCGCGACGGGCGTAACGCAGAATGGCACGGGCTAGCGGATGTCCGCTCCGCTCCTCAACGCCTGCAGCGAGCGCGACTGTCTCACGCCAATTCTGCTCGTCGCACGGGACGACGTCGGTCACGGACGGCACACCATATGTCACCGTGCCGGTCTTGTCGAAGGCGACCACGCGTATCTTGGCCAGGTCCTCTACGTGCATCCCGCCCTTGATGAGCACTCCGTTCCGAGCGGCTGTCCCTAGGGTCGCTACCAGAGTGATGGGGATGGAGATGACGAGAGCGCACGGGGCCGCAGCGACCACGAACACCGTGGCGCGCATGACCCACGTTTCCCAAGACGCCCCGAACACGAGTGGCGGTACCACGGCGACGCCAACGGCGAGGGCGAGCACGATAGGGCTGTAGATGTTGCCGAAGCGCTCGACGAACCGCTGGCTCGCGCCCTTGTTCTCCTGCGCCTCCTCGACCATATGGATGATCCGCGCGATCGTGTTGTCCGCGAAGGTCTTCGTCGCGACGACCTCGAGCGCGCCGTCCCCGTTCACCGTTCCCGCGAAGACGGCGTCACCGGAAAGCTTGTCGACGGGCACGCTCTCTCCGGTGACCGGGGCCTCGTTGACGGCCGAAGACCCTGCCGCGATCGTGCCGTCGGTCGCGACCGCCTCGCCGGGTCGCACGATGAAGGTGTCGCCGACCTCGATGGCCTCGACGGGGATCTCCCTTGCCTCACCGCCTCGCTTTACCAGAGCGACCTTCGGCGCGAGTTTCATCAGCGCCCTGACCGACGACCGGGTCTTCTCCTCGGTGTAGCCTTCCGCTGCCTCGCTGATCGAGTACAGGAAGACGAGCATCGCGCCCTCGAGGACCTCGCCAGCCAGCGTGGCCGCGATCGCTGCGACGCTCATGAGGAGCTCGATCCCCACCTTGCGTTCGAATACGAGCTCCCCGACGGCCTCACGGCCGAAGAAGTAGCCGCCGACGATCATCGCCAAGACAAAGAAGACCGACGAGATCCAGTCTGGAGCGCTCGACGCACTCAGCAACCAGCCGACCAGGAACAGCGCGCCGGAGGCTGCGGCCATGACAATCTTCGGATCACGCCAGAGCCGGGACCTTCGCTGCGCCTCGTCGGCGACGCGAGACGTCGCCGCCCCTACTTCGGTCATTGCTGACTCCTTCGGCTAGGTGACTCGTGTCTGCCCCGGAACCTACTGCTGCGGGCCCTTCCAGCGCATAAGGCGCATCCCGTTCAGCGTTACCAGAACCGACGCTCCCATGTCGGCCATGATCGCCATCCAGAGCGTGAGCCACCCCGGGAACATGAGCAAGAGAGCGAGCATCTTGATGCCGATGGCGAACGCGATGTTGATCTTGATGATCCTGAGCGACGCGCGGCTGAGGCCGACAGCGAAGGGGAGTTGCCTGAGGTCATCGGCCATAAGAGCGATGTCCGCCGTTTCAAGCGCCGTGTCCGTTCCGGCTCCACCCATCGCGATGCCGACCGTCGAAGTCGCCAGCGCCGGAGCGTCGTTGACGCCGTCTCCGACCATGGCCACGTGACCGTACTCGCCGAGCAGGCTCGTGACCGCGTCGACCTTCGCCTCAGGGAGTAGTTCGGCGCGGAACTCGTCGACGCCGGCCTGGCGAGAGATCGCGGCAGCCGCGGCCGCATTGTCGCCGGTCAGCATGATGGTGTGCCGGATGCCGGAGCGCTTGAGCGCGGCGACGGCCTCGCGGCTCGTTGCGCGGACCTCATCGGCTATGCCGATCACCCCTATGAGGATGTCATCCTGCGCCACGAGAACGGCTGTCTTGCCGTCGCTTTGCAGCTCATCCAGGGTCGGACGAGCCGTCTCAAAGTCGGCATTGCCACCGAGCATGCGGGGGCTGCCCACCGCCATCTGGTGTCCGTCGACCGTGGCTTTCACGCCCAACCCGGACAAGGACTGCATCTCGTGAATCGGTACCAACGTGATGGAGCGCGCCTCCGCCTCGCGAGTGATGGCAGCGGCGAGTGGGTGTTGGGAGCCAGACTCCAGCGACGCCGCGAGCTGCAGCAGCCGGGTCGGATCGGTCCCGTCGAGCACGACGACGTCGGTGACCGACGGGCGGCCCTCGGTCAGCGTCCCGGTCTTGTCGAAAGCGATCGCCTGTATGGCGCCCATCTGCTCGAGATGGATACCGCCCTTGATCAGGACGCCCTTGCGTGCAGCGTTGGAGATCGCACTAACGATGGACACCGGAGTCGAGACGACCAGCGCGCAGGGGCACGACACGATGAGCAGGGAGAGGCTCCGGTAGATCCACGGCTCCCAAGGCTGCGAGAAGAACAGAGGCGGGATGAGCCCGATTCCCGCTGCGAGCACAAGGACCACCGGAGTGTAGATCGCCGCGAACTTGTCGACGAACGCCTGGGAAGGCGCCCGCTTGGTCTGGGCTTCCTCGACCATGTGAACGATGCGCGCAACGGTCGTGTCGTCCACGAGACGCGTGACGCGCACTTTGAGCAGGCCCTCGCCGTTCAGGGTGCCGCCGAACACCTCGGCGCCAACAGTCTTCTCGGCGGGCACCGACTCACCGGTTATCGTCGCCTCATCAAGGCTCGAAGCGCCGGCTTCGATGACTCCGTCGAGCGCGAGCTTCTCTCCCGGCCGGACCACCATCAAGGCGCCAACGACGATCTCCTCGACCGCCATCTCTGTGGTGTCGCCGTCGGGCATCTCGACACGCGCGGTTTTGGGGACCCCACCCATCAGGTCGCCGATCGAACGCTTGGCTCGCTCCATCGTCCACGACTCGAGCATCTCGGAGGCGGAGAACAGGAACGCGACGACCGCAGCTTCCTCCCATGCACCGATCGCGCCCGCACCGAGGATTGCCACGGACATGAGCACGCTCATGTTGAAGTCGAGCTTGGGAAGCGAGAAGGCCGCCTTGCGGAAGTTGCCCCACCCGCCAAGCACGATCGCGACGATGAACAGCGGCATGAAGATGACGCTGGGGGCACCGAGATTCTCTGCCGCGTAGCCGACTGCCACGCCGACCCCCGAGGCGATCGTCCGGAGAAGCTCCCAGTCGATGCCCTTCTCCGTCTGGGGAGCGGCCTTGCGCTCTTCGGCCGTCTGGATGCGGTAGTTCTCCTTGCGACCTTCGGACCTGATGGCGTCGAGGTCCATGACGCCCTCGACCACAAGCTTGCCTACCGTTGGATTGAGCCTTGCCCCGGTCACGCCGGGGAGATTGGCCACGTTCTTCTCGAACTTGGCCGCACAGTCGAGTCAAGTGATTCCTTCGACGAGCAGGGTGTGCTTCTTTGTGTCGACGGATGCTGGCATCGGTTGCCTCCTAGGCGCAGCCGGGATACACTCGAACAGTCAAGCGCATGTTTGATTGTATGCGCCCTATAGTTCGACGGTCAAGTAGTCACTTGAGGGTCTTGGAGGTCCGATGCGCAAACAGACTGACCCGCCCGTATGCGAAGTCGAGTGCGTGCATGCCGACAAAGTCGATGAGCTACGCCCCGTCGTCGGGGGGCTCAATGGCGTCGGCGAGGCCGTTGCAAACCTCGCGGACGATACCCGCTTCAAAGTGCTGTACGCCCTGAGTCAGTCAGAGCTCTGTGTCTGCGACGTCGCTGCTGTTGTCGGCGCTACGACGGCAGCCACCTCGTACCACCTGCGTCTGCTGTACCGCACCGGGCTTGTTGAATATCGCCGCGACGGTAGGCTGATCTACTACCGTCTGGCAGAGGACAGGATGCGGCCCGTTCTGGAGGCGATCAAGTCATACGTGCTCGCTATGCAGGCGCCGTGAGCCCCGGCGTAGACATGCCCGGAACTGCCGTCCGACAGGCTTCAGAGCTACATGCCCGGCCTGTCGCGCATCCTGCAGCTCTATGTGGTGGTGCCTCTCGTCGGGCATGCTCTGGCGTCGGCAAAGACCTGGGGACCTCAACGCCTGCCGCTGCTCGACGGTTCAGGAGTCGATGAGATCGGTCGTCTGTTAGGTGTGGCGGGGCTGGCACTCTGCTGGTACGCCCAGCGGACGATAGCGGCTTCGTGGCGCGTGGGCATCGACGATGACAATCCGACCCATCTCGTCACGGACGGGCCGTTTCGCTTCGTCCAAAACCCCACCTGCGCGGGGTTTTGGAGTGGTCACCCGCGGGGAATGCTCGCCGGGCCCGAACGCTTGCCTGAACTCAGACAGCGTAAGCGGACGCCACGGCACTCACAAGCGGAGATACTGTGGAGATGGGCCGGTGCCAGACGATCATCGCGACCAGCCACCCCGATGATCAGCAGGTCCAGCGCGATGCGATATCACATGAATGCTGCAATCCAGACTCCTTACGTACGACAGCATCCGCCGCATCCGCAGGAGCGACGACACGGCCGCAGCCACGAATGTCAGCGCTGGGTCTGTCGAAGTGGCTCGGCGAGGGATCCGGTCCCGGCGATCGAGAAGACCGATGGCGTAACGGCTGGGAGCTAGAGCGCCCAGCCAACCACAAAGTCCGGGACCACCAGCCTCCTGTGCTAGCTTCCACCCCAGCTCACTACATGACGCTGAGGTCGGGAGGTGCACGTGGCTCGGAAGGCCGGAATCTGGCGAGTCGCGTCCGCCGCCGCGGTGGCGTGCCTCGCCGCCGCCCTCATCCCTTTAGCCCTCTCCGCCCTCGCCTCTCTCTCCCTCGACCGAGCGGCTCACACCGAGCCCCTGACCTCGTGGGCGCTCTCCCCCATCCCCGCCCGCTGGCTGGCCGCCGTCACCAGCGCGCCGACGCTCATCCTGTCCCTCCTCCTCATCGCGGCGAGGTAGGCGACCTTGGCCGGGTGCCGATCGTCCAGACCCTCGATCATCTCCTTGAGTGGATAGATCGTCTCTTGCCGGATGCTGTCGGCGCGCACCGCGGTTCGCTCTTTGCCATACGTTC
>CAKMKD010000093.1 GCA_927439865.1 uncultured Coriobacteriia bacterium
TCTCGCTTTCAGAAGCCCGGCAACTTTGTGTTCGCCGAGAAACTCGACTCGATGCCGCTTGGGTCTCGGCAGTTCGATACCGCGCTCAGTGTCAGCCGGATTGAATGCGATCCTGTCCAGCCTCACGGCTTGCGAAAGCGCTTTGTGCAGCACTGCGTGTGTCTGAATCACGGTGCGCACCGCAAGACCGCGCCCGCCGTTCGCCTTGGGCAGCTGCATGCGCGTATACATTGCCTGGATGGCCTCAGCGCTCAACTTCTGAAGTCGCAGCTGTCCCAGCTCGGGCTTCAAGTATCGTCTAACGATTCCCTGATAGCCCTTGAGCGTCGAGCCCGCCCTTCCGATCGGCGCATAGTCCGCGATCCATGTGTCGAGCCAATTAGCCACACTGTAGTGCTCAGGCTTGACGTACACGCCTTGGTCGGCAGAGGTGAGCAGTCGTCTCATCTCCCTGTCGGCCGCGGACCTAGTGCCGGTCACGTAGTAGAAGTCCCGCTGACGTTTGCCGGCACCGTCTCGGCCCCGGTCAACGATAATCTTCCACCGGTTGCGGACTACCACGCCATTTCTCTTGTAGGGCTGGACGTGGGCTTTCATACTCCGGTGCCTCCAGACACTGTTTGGCGATGCATTCGTTTGCGACATCGGTCGCTGCAGGTCCTCCTGTCAGACCGAGCCTCGGTCGCATCCCACCAATCGCCACAGACCGGACAGGGGCGATACTCTCGCTGCCCGTCGACCGCGAGCGCAAACTGCAGCCACATAGCCGCTATGAGCGACCGAACTTCGAATGTGAGTCGAAGACCGCCCGGCTGTGCGCTCGTGACTCGCATCACGACCCGAACAGTCGCGCACATCTCGGACACGAGATTAGCGAGAGCGGCGCGAGCCGCCGCCTCTGGAAGGCTGGCCTTCATAAGCGGCGTAGCCGGCTCGAACTCCTCATCGAACGTCTGCGGAGTGGTCAATCCCAAGTCGCGCTGCGCGGATGCGGTGCGTGTCCAGACCATGTATTTGGGTGCGGGCTTGCCGGGCTCGACGAGGGAGTCGTACGGCTTCACGAGGAGATCCGTACCGATCAGCTCGTCGGCTCTCCCTTCGTTGATTGCGTCCCAAAGTCGCACCGCGAAGGCGAGCATTCGGCGGTGCCCCCGCCAGATCTGGAGACTGCGACCTTCCGAGTACACGAGGAATGGGTCACTGCTCGCCATCTCCTCAGAAGTCGCTATGTGGTCATCGACAACCACAACTCCACCGTCTTCCAGATCGCCGTACCTGACGGCGAACTCCGCGAAAGCGTCTTCGGTGTCTCGCTGAGCAGCGAATCTCCGAAACAACGCCGGCTCACTCTTCAGGGGCCGGTAGCCCTCGTCGTCGGGGTGGCCGGCCAGTAGCCGTTGTTTCCCAGGCCCAATCCATCGGCCCTCTGCCATGCGCCACCACTGAAAGTCCACAAGGGCGGCGGGTGATGCCGAACTGATTCGCGCTGTCACATTTCTGTCCTCCATAGCCGTCTACCTATATGCAGACACGGACAACATACTTCGCATAGGACAATGCCCGCAAGAGAAAGGCGGATTGATGCTCAGGATTCAAAAGCTCCGGGAAGCCAAAGGGCTTAGCCGGTCAGCTTTGGCTCGCATCGCTCTCATGCATGCGGCAACCGTGGGTCAGATCGAGAGTCGCTACATCGGACGGCCGTACCAGTCGCAACTCGAGAAGCTTGCCGGCGCCCTTGAGTTCACGGGTGAGTCGGAAGAGTTGCTCGAGGAAGTCGACATCGATGACCGGCCGTAGCCTCGCCGAATACGGTGAACTCCTAACCATGGACGAAGTGTGCGTTGTGCTCCAGCTGAGTCGGAACACGGTCTACGAACTCGCGCGCTCAGGTGATGTTCCGACCATCCGTTTCGGGCGACAGTTGCGGACGCCTCGAGCTGCCTTAGAGCAGATGATGGACGGCTCTACTGAATGCGACAGTGCCAATGCCTAACGAAGAACTTACCGACAAGACCCACATTAGCTGCGGTTTTCGACCCAAGGAGGGCGACACAATCTCAGGCAATTGCGGATCTGACATTTCCGGCGACGCCGGGCAGGGGACTTCAATCGAGCGTGCACGCGAGCTGGAAGGCGAGACGGCCGAGGTCGATGCGGCGCAGCTCGACGAGAACGGTCTCACGATTGATGAGGCCTGCAAAATGATCCGCTGCTCGCGCGAGTGGCTGCGCAGAAAGATCCATTCGGGAGAGATCGCGACGTATCGCGTCGGGAGAAGTCTCCGCGTCACGCGGGTGGCCATCTCGCAGCTCCCGCCGGAACAATTCCCGGGCGACCCGACCTAGCCCATTGAGCATCTCGGTCATGAGCGCTGTCATCAAGCGCTACGGCGGCAAACCCCATCTCAAGCTCACGCTCCTAATCCTTGCCGACCGGGCAAGTGACGACGGCTTCTGCTGGCCGTCGTACGACGAGCTCGCGGGCAAACTGGGCTGCTCAAGACGTTCCGCGATTAACAACGTCAACGACCTCATCGCGGCCGATCTCCTGCAGATCATCGCCAAGGGTGGCCGGTTCACCGATCCGCAGACCAAGAAGCACCGGGGGTTCTCTAACCGTTTTGTCATCAACGTCTCGGCCATCGAAGCGCTGCCTCTGCTCTACCAGCCCAGGCGGAGTTCTCCACAAGACGTCGTGGACGGGTGCAGCGCACTGCAAGACATGGGTGAAGTGGGCTTCACCCATCCAAGCACGGCAAGGGTGAAGCCCACTTCACCCGGTACGTCAGAGAAGACATCAAATTCAATCACCACTGTTGGGATGCCTGTGGAAAACCTCGTCAGAGGACTTGCCGAGGCTTGGACCCGGCCAGATTGGTAGTCTCCGCAAGTATTGCCATCAGTAACGCGGTACGCTACTTTGAGGGGAGGCCGTCGCATGAGGGAGTTTAGCGACGTCAAGAAGCGCGACGTGATACGGGCGTTTGCCACGATCCGTCTGGCGATGGAAGAGAAGTGCGACAAACTGACCGACTGGACGGCCGAGGGCAACGCTCTTGAGCAAGCAGTGGGTCTCAGGATGGAAGAGAACCTGACCAAGGGACTCAACTTCGTGGAGCGATTCCTCCTCGGTGCGCGAGAGGGGGCCAGTGAGGAGGGACGTAGCCCGTGACCAAGAGAACTGCGCACGCCGAGTTAGTCGGTCGAGTAGGAGCTGATGAGGCCGATCGCCTCACTCAGATGTTCTTGGAAGATCTCATGACCAAGCGCGAGGCAGCCGCCGAGCTCGGCATGTCGCTCAGCGTCTTCGAGTACCGGCTGTCGCAGGGCGACACGAAGCACGCGAGGCTTATGTCCGAGTCAGTCAAACCGCATGGCCAACACCGCTGGGTGGTCGTGCGTGAGCCGATCCCTGGCCGGCCGCAGACTGCGCGCGAGGCTTTGGGTGAACTGTTCGGACCGGAAGAGGCTGATCGCCTCGTCGGTATGTTCCTGTCTGAGTTGATGCTCGCCGACGAAGCGGCGGCGATTGTCGGGATGCCTGCCAAGACGCTGCGGGCTGATATGTACAAGGGAGTCGTGCCGTACTCGAGGAAGCTCGAGCCCTCGGCTCACAAGAGCCCGTGGGTCGTGCTGCCCGACGCGCTTCCCGCTATCAAGAAGAAGCGGGAGGGGCGATGAGCGTGTACGAGAAGCCTGATGTGTACCGAATCGTCGCCGCCGAGGGTGGCGGTGCCCGGGTGCTGATGTCAGGCGGTACTTCCACCAATGTGCTTGAAGATAGCTACATAGATGTGGGAGCTGCGCGCGCGGCGATTGCCCGAGCTATTCGTGATGGGCTGCCGGCGTTCGAGATCCTTGACGAGACGGAGTCCGCCTGGGCGACTCGCGTGTAGCGGTCTCGAAGACGCCCTTGACCAGCTCAGGCACCCTGTGCCGTTGCCCCTGCTAGACTTCGATGGGATATGAGCGCGGGGCTCTGCTCGCACCCGCTAACACCTGGTCGGATAATGCATGAGCAATGCGAGCGGGAGCTGGGGACCTCGTGGCGAGTAGCCGCGAGGTACGATCGACGACTCGACGGGAGGAGCCATGGCCATTCTCTACAACGTCTACTGCGACGAGAGCTGCCACCTAGAGAACGACGGACAAGGAGCCATGGTCCTTGGCGGCGTATGGTGTCCAGCCGATGTGTCGGGGGACATCTTCCGAAGAATCCGCGAGATCAAGTTGCAGCATGGGTTGCCCGCCGACTTCGAGGTCAAGTGGACGAAGGTGTCCCCGGGCAAGGCAGAGTTCTATCGCGACCTACTCGACTACTTCTTCGACAACTCGGACCTGCATTTTCGCGCCCTGATCGTCCCTGAGAAGCACAAGCTGCGGCACGACCAGTTCGCTCAGACGCATGACGATTGGTACTACAAGATGTACTTCGACATGCTGAAGGTGATCTTCGACCCCACGTCGTGCTACCAAGTGTATGTGGACATCAAAGACACCCAGAGCGGCGCGAAGGTGCGCCACCTTCACGAGGTTATCTGCAATAACCTTTACGACTTCTCCGGCTCGATCGTGCAGAAGGTGCAGGTCGTTCGAAGCCACGAGGTTGAACTGCTCCAGATGGCCGACTTCCTGATCGGCATCGTGTCCTACGTGAATCGGGGGCTCGACACCAGCCCCACGAAGAACGCGCTGGTCGAACGGATGAGGTCTCGTTCCGGCTACGGCCTCACACGCACGACCCTGTATCGCGAGAACAAGGTCAATCTCCTGCGTTGGCAAGCGGCGGAGCTGTAGATGCCGGGTTCAGACTGGCTTCCGCCGCTCATCGATTTCGCCGATCACGGCAGTGACTGGGCCAACTATCTCGACGCCGTCTATGCGTGCTTTCGCGCCGACTTCATCGACACCGTGCCTGAGTTCCGTGGGCGCAAGCTCCGGCTAAAACGCCACCCACTGCATGAAGGTCGAGAGGCGACGTTTTGGCACCTCGTTTCGCAGGGAGAAACCGAGGAGACCCGCGTCCCCGAGATCCGTCGCTGTGAACGCGTCCCATGGCCGAAGCCCGTCATCATCAATGAGGCACAGCCGACGATCAAGTTGTGGCAGGAGCCTCGTGGGAGCGAACTTCGGGTGCATATGTGGCTCGAAGCGGAGGACTACCTCGTCGTGCTCGCTCGACGCAAGGTGGGGCAGCCCGACGAGTATGTACTGCCCTGGACGGCCTTCATCGTGGAGAGCGGGCACTACCGACGCGGTCTCCAGAAGCGATTCGAGAAGTACGCCAAGAACGACTAGTGCCGCCCCAAAGGACGGCACCGTAACTCCTTCTACACATGGCAGATGAGCTGACATCAATATACCCGGTGTCAACGGGTTTGTGCGAAAATCGCGCCTGAGCTGCCACAAGACGCCGGACGGCTACCTTCCTAGCAACGCTGCAAGGCAAGGCTGTCGGTCCTGACCGCTATAGTCTGGGACAGGCCCAACGGGCACTGCCGACGTGGTGGGAGGATCCGCCCTTGAACCCGATGTCTGACTGGCTGGCGCTCACCCTGATCGCGATCGGAATTGCGCTGAACCTCTTTGGGTTGTACTGCGGCGGTAGGGCCTTCGTCGCCGCCTGGCGGAAGTACGGCGACGGTGACCTGTGGCCGTGGGTCGCGAAGACCGTATCGGCAGTCCGCACAGCAGGCCGCCGGATGGCCTTTTGGCGTCGTCGGGACACGACGGTCCTTTCCGTCAGCGGCTCTGCGCACGCCACTTCGGGCGCGAGTGCCTACGTGACCGTGCGCCCCGGCTTTCCTGATACCGACCACGAAGAGCAGAGGTACGCTCAACTACAACCCGCCATCTAAATGGCCTTCGACCAAATGTCAGAGGATCGCGGCAGGGCCAACCGCAAGAACGCGGAGTTCGAGAAGCGGCTCGGTGACGTGAGGGCCCAGGTGGAAGCTGAGACCCAGCGACTCGAAGACCTGAGTAAGGAGATCGCCTCCGGCGACGTTAGACTTCAGTTGCTCGGGTTGATGGCGATCGGGTTTGGTACCGTGCTGCTCGCGCTGCCGAGCATCTGGAACACGCTTGCGGCGATGCTCTGATGCGCGACGCAGCATCCCATCAGGGGCTCTGGTTTCCCGAGCCCTCAGAGGTGGACGAAACCTATGGTCGTCGGGGCGAGCACACTCTGGACTGGCTCGCTCGCTCCACCGTCCGGAGGGCGGCGGACTGTCGTCGGTTCATGAACGAGAACGTCTCGAAACTCCCAGCCAAAGACCAGGCACAGATGATGCACAGCCTGCGGCAACGTTGGTCCAGTGCGTTCTTGGAGCTGGTGGTCGCCCGACTGCTCCAGGAGATGGGTGCCACGATTGCCATCGAGGAGACGAGCCTGGCGGGGAAGCGGCCCGACTTCAGTGCCTCGTTTGCGGACTGTTCGGTCGTTGTCGAGGCAACCGCGCCCGTAGTAAACGGGGAGGTCGGCGAACTGGCCAAGCGCAGGATCCCGCTGCTGAACTTCATCGAGTCGCATAAGCCCGCGGGTTGGTCTGTGGGTGTCTCAGAGTTGCCTGACATCGGCCACAGCGACTCGAAGCAGCCGTTCCAGCGTGCCGTCCGCCGGATGCTCGATGTGCAGCCGCCGCAGGATGGCGACGAGCAGCAGGAGGTCGTGCATGAGCTGTCGTCGGGCACCATCCGGCTGATGCTCGTCCCCAATCGGGTCATAGAAGCCGATGAGCTGCTGTGGGAGAGCGGGATGGGCTATTGCGATGACACGGAGAGTCGCGTGGTTCACGCGGTGAGACGCAAACGAGGCCAAGTCCGCGACGCGAGTGCGCCTGTGTTGTTGGCGGTTCAGGCAGGCGGCTTGTCCAGCGATCTGGGCGACTTCGACCGGGCCCTGTTTGGGCGCACGTTCTCGCGCTACGGGCGTGCAGGGGAGATCGAAGAAGTGGGCTTCCAGGCGGACGGCGAGTTCACGACGAAGCGAGCCAAGAGCCCGACGTATGCTGGCGTGCTCGCGTTCCTATCAGTGGGGTTCAACGTCTGTTCTGCGCCGGTCCTCTACCCGCACCCGCGCTTCGAAGGAGCCTTGCCCCACGCGATCATGCGGCTGGAGCGGCACTCCTACGATCCGGTTCGCAACGAGATCGTCATCGCTCAGGCATCAGGAGCGAGCCCAGTGGAGCGGCTGAATCTCGTCGTCGGCTAGTTCTCGCTACGCGAGCAGGTCAGTCGGCTGGAGTTCAAGCGCGTTGGCAAATGCGTAGATCGAGCTGATTGAGGTTGCCAGTGACAGCGGCGACATCAACGACGCCTGAAATGCACCTTGGGACCGCCGGCGGTTGTTGAGCACGCCCACCCCGGGTTCCCGACACGCAAGCTGGGTTGTCGAACGGTGGCACTAGGCGCCGCGTCCTCGTGCGACGAAGCCTTCGCCGGTGACTGATGCGGACGACCCCGGCACTATGCGCGATGCATAGTGATCCATCCCGAGCCGCCGAATGTTCGGGCGCAGTGCGTCAAGCCCAGCCAGAGCCGAACGCCCGCACCCGCCATGCGGCCCCGGCTGTCGTTCACCCTCGGCAGGATCGCCGAGGACTCCTCACCGGCTGCCGCAGGGCTGCGACCGCTAGACCCTCGGCATGGAAGGGTGGGGTAAGCGGCGGGCAAGCGATGCGTGTTAGCCTCCCTGTTGTCTGAATCGATGAGAGGACTGCACGTGAGCGCAGACGACCGAGAAGCCCGAATCGACGCCATAGCCGCGAAGGCTCTCATGCTTGCGCCTGGTGACACGTTCGCGGTGCCAGTGTCGGGGGACGAGCGCGAGGAGGAGCGAGCGCTGGCGGACATCGAGCGAGCAATCGAACGACAGTACGAGGCAGGTCGCGACATGGTGCCCGACCTTGCACATCCAGACGAGCTGGCGATGAGCAGCATCCGAACCCGTCAGGCCTCGCACATCATCATCGAGCGCGGGGGAGCTTCCTCGGAATAGCGCAATTTACCTGCATCTTTCTTCTCTCAAAGTCTTGCCATTGGTTGTGCGATACGCTAACCTAGAGGTGTCAGCAAGTCAACCGAAGGGAGCAAGACAGATGAGCGAAACCAAGAAGCGGGTGCGGCCAGCAACATCAATCCCCATCGACCCCGCGAAGCTGCGGCTGGTGCTGCGCCGCCGATTCATCAACAACCGCGAGGCGAGCGAGTTGCTCGGCAAGTCCTCGGAATGGATGGCGGTTGTGCTGCACAAGAGGCGCATCAACTTCTACGTGCTAGATGACCTCGCGGGAGCCTTGAACATGAACTTCGACGACCTGTTCGAGGAGATTGTCGACGAGGAGAAGTGGCTGGCGCTGTAGGCCTCTGGGCCCCCGGATTCGTCCGGGGGCCCACCGCTATGCACTCGTGCATAGCGGCGAGATCAGCCAGGGCCGAACGCCCGCACCCGCCGAACCGCCCCGGCTGTCGTTCGCCCTCGGCACAATCGGCCGAGGACTCCTCACCGGCTGCGCCTCGGCTGCGACCGCCAGATCTTCGGCAAGGAAGACGGGGGATGGGTCGGCGATGCTCGGATGACACTGCCGATAGCGTCCAGTGGTCTGCCAAAGAAACATGCTCTGACCTGCAAGTATTTCGTGATCATCATTGCCATTGGTTGCGCGATACGCTACACTTGAGGTGTCAGCAAGTCGCAACGAAGGGAGCACCACAATGGCAAGGAGCAAGAAGAGTTACCCGCAAGGCATGACGCTGCAGGTGGTTTCCACCTACCTCGTGCGCGAGACGGTTTCGAGCGAACTCGACTCCGTGAGCACGCCCGAAGATGCAGCCAAGGTCGTTCGCGATCAGGGTGAGCGCCAGCCAGTCAGACATCGGGTTCAAGGGCGGATCCTCCCACCACGTCGGCAGTGCCCGTTGGGCCTGTCCCAGACTATAG
>CAKMKD010000094.1 GCA_927439865.1 uncultured Coriobacteriia bacterium
GGACCTCGGACTCGCGGCGCTGCTAGCCATCGGCGTCATTCCGGGCGCGCTCATCGGCGCCACAATCACTGCTGTTGCCCATGAGCGCGCCGTGAAGTTCGCGTTTGCCGCGCTTCTGCTCCTTGTGGGGGTCTCGCTCGCGCTGGCCGAGGCGGGCATCCTGTGAGTCGCTCGCACGCCATGCGGCCTGCCGATGAACGCGAGCTCGGCGCGGTCTGGGCGGCTGTTCGAGCCGCGCACATCTTCGCCACGCGCGATGAGTTCGAAGCATCCTGGCGCGACGCCCCGTGGCGCGTGCAGGTGAGCGAGGCGGGCGACGCCGCGGTCCTCGGCGCGTGGCGCGACCACTCAGGGCTGCTGGCGATTCTCGGCGTCTGGTGCGCTGAGCGCGATCTGCAGGCGATCATCCGCGACTTGGTCTCGCTCGCGCACACGCAAGGCTTCGACGGGGTCTTGAGCCCGCTCGTGCATGAGGAGCTGGTCGAGCCCTACCAGCTTGCCGGCATGGCGGTGGTCCACCGGGGCATCACGCTACGCCTTGACCGTCCTGGTGGGCGAGAGCAGTCGTGTCCCGACGGCGCCTGCCTGCGACTCGGGGGTACCGCGGACGCTGACGCCGTCAAGGCGATCGACGCCGCTTGTTTCGACGATTTCTGGCGCTTCGACGCGCGGATGCTGCTGCGCTATCTCGCCAATGAGAGGGCCGCGCTCGCCATCCGGAACGACGTCCCCATCGGCTATACTCTGTGCACCGTGAGCCGCGGTGAGGGCATGCTCGGCCGACTGGCGGTGATTCCCGTGGCGCGTGGGCTCGGTTTCGGCGCCATGCTGCTTCAGGATGCAGTGGCGTATATGGGCCGAGCTGGTGCTCGTTCTATCACGGTCTACACGCAGGAGGAGAACGTGCCATCACGCGCACTGTATGCGAGGGCCGGGTTCCGGGAGCTTCCCGGGGCGTCGTGCTTCTTGATCGCTGGAGTGCACTGATGCCGGGCGGGGGCGGCCTGAGGCCGGTTTCGAGCCGGCGCACATGGGTCATCGACGTCGTGCTCGTATTCACCACGTTCGTTATCGGAATCGTCGCCGCCGGTGCACTTGTGATCGATGTGCCCCGACCGGTGTTCACCACAGTCGTCGTTGGCCTGGTTCTCGTCGCCACCGGATCCGTCGTGGCGCGATTCGTGACACGACCCGATCACCTCAAGGCGCTGCAGTCGCATCAGATTCTCGAGATCGCCGATAGGAGCCTTGTGTACCTGCGCCGTGGTCTCGACGAGGAGACAGCGCAGGCGGTGTGCCGCCTCGCCCTCGAGGAGACCGAGGCAGCCGCCGTGGCCATCACCGATACATCGCAGGTGCTGGGCTTCGCGGGTATCGGCGAGGATCATCATGAAGTGGGTGGTCCCATTCTCACCCGTGCCACCCGGGAGGCGGTGGAGACAAACGAGCACCGCATCCTCTCCAACCGTGAGGAAATCGGCTGCCCACGGAAGGGCTGCCTGCTGCGGGCCGCGATCGTTGTTCCGCTTCAGATTCGCAACGAGCCTGTCGGCACCCTCAAGTTCTACTACACCACGCCGCGACTCCTGAATGAGACCCAGGTCACCATGGTGGAGGGGCTTGCGCGTCTGCTCTCCACGCAGCTTGAGCTCTCCGAACTCGAGCGCCAGACCGAGCTCGCGTGCCGAATGGAGCTCAAGGCGCTCCAGGCGCAGATCAACCCGCACTTTCTCTTCAACACGATCAACACCATCGCGAGTCTGATCAGAACCGACGCGCCCCGGGCGAGGGAATTGCTCCGGGAATTCGCGCGCTTCTATCGCCGCACCTTAGAGGAGAACGAGGAACTCGTCCCGCTCGACCGCGAGCTTGAGTATGCACGAAGCTACCTTGTCTTCGAACACGCCCGCTTTGGCGACAGAGTCCAGGTGACCGAGGACATCGAGCTGGCTGCTCGTCGGGTGCTGGTGCCTGCCTTCATAGTGCAGCCGCTCGTCGAGAACTGCGTACAGCACGGGATGCGACCCGACGGTCCGCTCCGGATCTCGATCCACGCTCGCATCGATGGGCGCTCGCTCGTGCTTGCGGTGTCCGATGATGGTGTGGGAATCTCGGCGAGCGTTCTGCCGCGTATCCTCGAGGTTGGCTACGGCAAGGGACTTGGCATCGCGCTCAAGAACGTGGACGATAGACTGCGAGGACGCTTCAGCACAGGAAGCGGACTGACCGTCGTAAGCGAGGAGGGGACCGGCACCACGGTCACCGCAACGCTTACACTGGTCAACACCCCAACCGGCGAGGGTGACGATGCTTAAGGCACTGGTCGTAGACGACGAAGCGCCAGCCCGCTCTGAGCTGCGGTTCCTCCTCGATGAGGCGGGCGGCATCGAGGTCGTGGGCGAGGCATCAAACGCGCCCGAAGCACTCCAGCTCATCAAGGCGATTCCGTACGATGTCGTCTTCCTGGACATCGATATGCCGGGGCTTTCCGGGATGCGTCTCGCCGAGGTTCTCGGCAGTCTTGAGCGTCAGCCCGCAATCATCTTCGTGACTGCGCACAGCGAGCATGCCGTGAAGGCATTCGAAGTGGCCGCAACAGACTACCTGGTGAAGCCGGTCGAGGTAGACCGACTGCGTACCGCGATCGAGCGTCTTCACCCTGCGGAGGACGCGCCCGCGCGCATCGAGCGGATACCGGTTGAGAAGGGTGGACGCAAGCTGCTGCTGCAAGTCGACGACATCTACTACGTTATGGCCAAGGACGACTACTCGTACATTTACACGTCTGAGGAGCGCTACCTCTCGACGGTGTCGCTCGCACAGCTTGAGGGCAAGCTCGAGCACCAGGGGTTCTTCAAGCTCCCGACCCGTCTGAAGTGGGCGATCATCGGCATGGGCATGCTGCTCGCCGTGAACTGGATGCTCTATCTCGGCGCGCTGCAGCTCACTAAGGTGGCCGTCGCGGTGCTCATCGCGTACTGCGGGCCGGTGTTCGT
>CAKMKD010000095.1 GCA_927439865.1 uncultured Coriobacteriia bacterium
GCAGCCATCGGACGGACCAGCAACGGCTGCATGCGTGCCGACGGCTGGAATCGCATCCCACTTGTGCGCATGACCACACTCTCGCTCGAGCCCGGTGGCTGGAGCCGAGACGACCTCATCGCGGACACCGAGGACGGCATCTATTTCGAGACCAACAACTCCTGGTCGATCGACGACCGGCGCCTCAACTTTCAATTCGCGTGCGAGATCGGCTGGGAGATCAAGGGCGGCAAGCTCGGCCGCATGATCAAGAATCCGAACTACACCGGCATCACGCCGAAATTCTGGGGCGGCTGCGATGCGGTCTGCTCGGCAGCGCACTGGCAGGTGTGGGGTCTTCCCAACTGCGGCAAGGGCGAGCCGATGCAGGTCGCGCACGTGGCGCATGGCGCCGCACCCGCACGATTCCGCGACGTCCAGGTAGGGGTGGGACGATGAGACTGTCCGAGGATCAGGTCCGCGCACTTGCGGCTCGTGCCGTCGCGCTCACGTCCGCCGACGAGGCCGAAGCGGTCGTGATGGCGAACGACGCGGCGCTCACACGCTTCGCGAACAACCGCATCCACCAGAACGTGGCCGAGGAGAACACCACCGTCTCGGTGCGCGCCGTTCTCGGCACGCGCACGGGCGTTGCGAGCACCAACCGCCTCGACGACGACGCGCTCAAAGCGTGCTGCGACGCGGCAGTCGCAGCCGCACGCATAGCGCCCGAGGATCCCGCGTTCCCGGGCCTGCCCGCGCCCGCACCGATCGAGCGCATCGAGCGTGTGTGTACGAGCACGCAGGCGTTCGATGCCGAGGGACGCGCGCACGCGGCTGCCGCCATCATCGAGCAGTCGAGCGTGCGGGATCTCTCGGCGGCTGGCACCGTCGCCCGCGTTGATTACGCCGTGGGCATCGCGAACTCGCGCGGCATCGACGCCGCGATGGGCGTCACCGCGGTGAAGTCCACCGTGCTCTCGACCGGCACCGACGGTGGCAGCGGCTGGGCCTCGTGGCTCGGCTGCGACGCCGCTCATTTCGCGCCCGAGGCGCTCGGCGACGAGGCCGCAACGCTCGCGCAGCGCTCAGAGCTCCCGGGCTCACTCGAGCCGGGCGCGTACGCGGTCGTGCTCGCCCCAGAGGCCGTCTCGGACGTGCTCGATTTCCTCGGCTACCTTGGATTCGGCGCGCAGGCGGTCGACGAGAAGTCGTCGTTCATCGCCGGACACGAAGGCGAACGGCTGCTCTCGGAGCTCATCACACTCACCGATAACGCGCTTCATGCCGAGACAGTCGGCCTCACCTTCGACTTCGAGGGCTGCCCCAAGCGACGCACACCGCTCGTGGAGGCCGGCGTCGTGCGCGGCCCGGTCACCGACTCGTACTGGGCGGCCAAGCTCGGCGTGCCGAATTCCGGTCACGCGCTTCCCGCGCCGAACCCGTACGGCCCCCTCGCGATGAACCTCGAGCTTGCCGCTGGCGAAACGCGCGTGGACGAGATGATCGCGAGCGTGGAGCGCGGCCTGTACATCACGCGCTTCCACTACGTGAACGTGGAAGATCCGGTGCGCGCAGTCCTCACCGGCATGACACGCGACGGAACGTTCATGATCGAGGACGGCAGGCTCACCAAGCCCGTCAAGAACGTGCGCTTCACGCAAAGCGCGGTCGACGCGCTCGCAGACGTGAAGGCCGTCGGCGACCGACGCGTGCTCATCGGCCCAGAAGAGGGTGGCGCGAACCTCACGCCCGCCCTCCTTATCGGCAGCTGGCAG
This sequence comes from uncultured Coriobacteriia bacterium, assembly GCA_927439865.1. Classification (GTDB taxonomy): domain Bacteria; phylum Actinomycetota; class Coriobacteriia; order Anaerosomatales; family Anaerosomataceae; genus UBA2286. The sequence goes on from CAKMKD010000095.1 coordinate 1,758, forward strand.
GTCACCGGCCAGACGCGGTAGGGCGCCTTCGCCCTACCGCTTCCTCGGCCAGAGCAACACGAGCAAGCCGACCATGACGAGCAGCCCGGCACCGCCGAGTTGCCACAGGATCGGATTGATCGCCGAGAGCCCCCTCGGCCCACCACCGCCGGGAGCGAGCGGGGTGAGGCGGAGTTCACGCTCGGATGAAAGCGACGTCGACGCGGTCTTGCCTGCTGTAAGCGTGCCTGTCTGTGCCTCGCCGCGGGCTATCGCATTGCTGCTCTCGTCTATGAGCGCTGGCTGGACCTCGTACG
>CAKMKD010000096.1 GCA_927439865.1 uncultured Coriobacteriia bacterium
TCCCGGAACCGTGGTTCCGGATCAGGCGGAATGACCCCGGGGTCCGGAGGCGTTACGCCCGTATCCGGCGCTGGCGGTGTAGTGTATGTATGACACGTTGTACACTCGCCGAAGTCGGCATGCGGGCGTGTGGCGTCCGGCGAGATTGCAGGCGCAGCAAACGCCGTCACGACCACGGTCATAAGCGAGACCGCGACCGCCGTGCCAACCATGATCGCGATTCGACGCACTCTGCCATTTTTGCCCAGTGTTTTGCTCATATGATCACGCTCCGTCGTGTTGGGTGTCACGTGCCCTGTACTAGACTTTTCGGCTACAAAGATGAGTACAACGTGAGGACAGGGTGAGATTTTTCTCATGTGCGGGTTTTGGTGCTTGGAATGAGTGCGACAAACGAGCCGACATAGCCGCACACACTATTCGGGTACCTACCTAGAGGCCGATACGAGGGAGACACACATGATGGAATCAGCGGGATCGAAGCCGTGCACGACACCGTCCGGAAAACGCCGCGTGGTCATCGCCGGAGGCGGCTATGCCGGCACAACGCTCGCGGTTCGCCTCGGCAAGGCGCTCAAAGACGCCGATGACGTCGAGATCATGATGATCGAGCCCAACCCGTGCCAGCAGGCGCTCTCGGAGCTCGACCTCGTGGCCGTGGGTCCGGCCCGTGCCGAGTTCTGCGAGTTGTGGCTCCCCACCCTGTTCAAGGATCTGCCGGTAACGGTGTGCTACAACCGCGTCCATCAGGTCCAACCCGACGAGCACATGCTCACCGTTGGTCCGCGCAGCGGCCCGCACGAGCCGGTCAGCTACTGGCGCCTCGTGCTTGCAACCGGCGCGATCGCCTTCGTGCCGCCGGTTCCCGGGCTGGCCGAGCATGCGGTCACGATGTGGTCGGTCTCCGACGCCCAGGAGCTGCAGCGCCGCATCGAGCGGCAGTTCAGAGTCGCCGCCACGATTGCCGATAGAGACGCGCGAGTGAAGGCGCTCTCGTTCGCAGTCATTGGCGGAGGCGCCACGGGCATCGAGATCGTCGGGACGCTCGGGCAGATGCTGCCGAAGCGCATGATCGACGCGGGACTCGATCCCGCCGACCTGCGAATCCGGGTCATCGAGGGTCGTCCGGACGTACTCTACGACCTTGAACCTGCGCTGCGGGCCCGCGCGCGCAAGCGCCTGGCGCACCTCGGCATCGAACTCATCACGGGTTCCATGGTCTCGCAGGTGGAAGAGCGCAGCATCCTGCTCGCCGACGGCCGGTCCGTTGATGCCAGCGTGATGGTGTTCTGCGGCGGTGCGAAGGCGGATCCCGACGCGATCTCGTGGAGCATGCAGGCGGACCCGTCGGGCCGCCTCGTTGTTGACGAGACGTGCCGAGCCGTTGGCCATGAGGACATCTACGCGGTCGGCGACGTCGCCGCGTTTCGGGACACGAAGGACAACCGCACGCTGCCAATGCTCGCGCAGTTCGCGATCCGCGAGGCCGAGCACACGGCCGACAACATCATGCGCGAGATTCGCGGCGAGGCGCCGACGCCGTTCGTCCCCAACATGCACGGCGAGTTCGTGAGCATCGGCCCGAGCTACGGCGTGGGATGGGCGTTCAACGTCCATCTCTCCGGACTGCCGGCGATCGTCATGAAGCGCCTCACATACCTCATGTACTGGTTCTCGGTCGGCGGCATCAAACTCACCTGGAAGCGTACGCGCGAGATGCTCGCCATGCAGCGCTAGTCGCCGGATGCCACTGCGTTCAGGTACCCTGTAGCCGAGGAGGAATCATGACGATTGCAGGAGTACCTCGCGCCGAGTTTGGCGTGTGCGGAGGCAGCGGCACGCTGTCGTTCGCGTTTCCCGCCGGGCTCGAGGACGAGCGGGTCGAAGTGCTTGCCGAGGACCTCGTGTTCGAGACACCGTTCGGCAGATCCCCGGCGTTCACGCACTTTCGCGTCACCGGCCCCCGCGGCCCCCGCGAGGCGCTGACAGTCAAGATGCACGGGTGGCGGCGCGGAGTGAAGCGCGCGGATGCCAGTCTGCAGGTGTTCTCGGTGTTCCACGAGGCGGGTGTCCGAAAAGTGCTCGCTGATGGCGGCGTCGGGTCGCTCAATCACCTGCTCGACCCCAGGGATGTCGTGATCCCAACAGATTTCGTCGACCTCACCGTGAAACAGGACATCTACGTTCGTGGCGATCACTTGCTCATCATGCGCCAGCCGATCTGCCCTGATCTGCACGCGCACCTGTTCGGCTCGGCGAGCGAGCGATTCGGCCGCGTCTTCCGCAGGGGGACGTACCTCGTGACCGACGGACCACGATTCGAGTCGCCCGCCGAGGTCGACTACATGAAGCGCATGGGCGCGGATGTGATCGGCCAGTCGCTCGCACCTGAGGTATTCCTCGCGCGCGACATCGGGGCGTGTTACGCGGGTATCTACATGGTCGTGAACTACGGCGAGGGTGTCGTGAAGGCGTGGGAGCACGCCGAGCTCAAGGCGATCTTCTTCGAGGAGTCGGCCGACGTGGCGAGGTGCGTCATCGACGCGATCGCCGACGCCGATCTCGAGGCGCCGTGCGGTTGCATGGATCTCCGGAAGCCGAGCCTGCTGAATCTACCGCAGGAGTGAGCCGATGATCTTCGCGGGCGAATGGCTGCTCCCGGTGTCGCGGGAACCGATCAGGCGGGGGGCCGTCAGGGTTGCCGGTTCGCGCATCACCGACGTCGGAACGCTCCGCGATCTGAGCGCCAAGCACCCGACCGACATCATTCATGACCAGCGCGGCTGCGTGGTCGCCCCCGGGCTCGTGAACGCGCACACGCACCTCTCGCTCTCCTCGCTCCTCGGCCTGCTTCCACCCGGCGAGTTCGCCGCGTGGATCGCGAAGATCGCCGGGCCGGTGCAGGCGCTCACCCACGATGACTTTGCAGACGCAGCCGCATACGGAGCCCTGGAATGCCTGCGCTCAGGCGTCACAATCGTGGGCGATGTCGCGTACGGACCGGAAGCGCCGGCTGCAGCGGCCGATACCGGCGTGGGTGGCGTCTTCTTCTGGGAGGTCCTGGGTATCTCGGCAGATGATCTGCCTGAGACACTTTCGGCTCATGACTTCCCTGCCGAGAACGAGGCGTGCAGCGGGCGCACGCTCTGTGGCATCACCCCGCACACCCCGTACACCTCCGGTCCGGAGCTCATCCGGGCGGCGTATGACTACGCGCAGCGGTGGGGATTCGCGTTCGCGATTCATGCCGCCGAGTCGCTTGCAGAGGCGCGGCTGCTGGCGGGCGGAGAGGGGCCACTGCGGCAGACTGCCGAGCGTCTTGCGCTCGGGTTCAAGGCGCCCGGAACCGGAACCATTCGCTACCTGGAGCACATCGGCGCGTTGCGTGACACCATCGCTGTGCACTGCGTGCACCTGATGCCCGGGGAGGCCGAGCTGCTGGCAGCCCACGCGCGGGGTGTTGTCCTCTGCCCGCGCTCGAACCGGTACCTTAACAACGGTCGACCGTCAGTCTCGATTCTGAGGGGCGCCGGTGTCAGAATGGCGCTCGGAACCGACTCTCTCGCGAGCAATGAGACGCTCGACGTGTTCGCCGAAGCACGCGAGCTCTGCGCGATCGATCCCGCATTAGGTGCCGAGCGTGCCGTTCGCATCATGACGCTCGAGGGCGCGCAGGTCCTCGGCGTCGATGCCGAGTACGGCTCACTCGAGCCCGGGAAACACGCCAGCCTCATATCGGTGGCGTTGGCCGACACAGACGACCCACTCGGCGCATTCGTGGCCGAAGGAACGCCCGCGGGCGTCCGCTCGGTCATCTCCGAGGGAATCTGGCGCATGATCGACGGCAACATGGCGTTTCACACCAAAGGGATAGAACAAAGAAACGCCCGGGTCGCCGCGAAGGCAGCCCAGGCGCTTCAAGCTGTTCAGTAAGGCGCTCTTACGTCTCGCCGAGGTAGGTCTTGCGCACCTGCTCGTTATGGAGCAGCTCCTTGCCAGGACCCTCGAGCGCGATCGTTCCGACCTCGAGCACGTAGCCACGATGCGCCACCTGCAGCGCCATTGCGGCGTTCTGCTCGACGAGGAGGATCGTGGTGCCCTCCCTGTTGAGCTTCTCGATTGTCTCGAAGATGATGTCGACCACAACAGGCGCAAGGCCCATCGACGGCTCGTCGAGCATCAGCAGCTTCGGGTTCGCAACGATACCGCGTCCCGTGGCGAGCATC
>CAKMKD010000097.1 GCA_927439865.1 uncultured Coriobacteriia bacterium
CCGTCGGCGAGCAGCTGCGCCATGACCGGCGGCAGTGGCGGGAACGGGATCTCCGTCCCCTGCGTGACGTTCTTGAGCACACCGGCCTCGAGGTCGAGATCGAGCATGTCTCCGTCGTTGATGAGGTCCGTGTCGCACTCCACAACCGGCAGGCCGGTGTTGATCGCGTTGCGGTAAAAGATGCGCGCGAAGCTCTTGGCAAGCACAGCCTTCGTGTTGCTGTGAATGAGCACGAGCGGCGCCTGCTCCCGGCTGGACCCCATGCCGAAGTTCGTGCCCGCTACCAGAAAGCCGCCCTCGGGCTTCACCTTCTCGTAGTAGTGCGGGTCGAGTTCCTCCATGGCGTGTACCGCCATGCCTTCCATGTCAGCGGACTTGAACTTGTACTTGCCGCTGATGATGTAGTCGGTGTTGATGTCGTCTCCGTACTTGAAGGCCTTCGCCGAGATAGTGGTGCTCGTGGCCACATGTTCTCCTTCTGGGTTCGGATGGTCTGTCCGACGCCGCACGTGGGGCAATCGGCACACTGATGTGACGAGTGCCCCCGATTCTACCTGACGGCAGCGCGCAGACGCCACTGTGAGGCCGAGTTCGATTGATCTTCGAGCAGGGACGCGGCTTACGGCAACAGTTTTGTCGGGTGGCAGTTCATGCAGAGATCGTCGCCGACCTCCAGCGTCATATACGCGTTCTCCGTCTCGTGCGGGAAGTTCTGGAACCTCGGGTTGTCCCCCAATGTGCCGTCCGAACCGAACACCGACGTCCAGTTGACGACCGCCGCACCGGTGTCCGTGAGGTAGCCGGGCTCGCGCGTGTCCTCGTGGCACTGCTGACAGATAGGCCCGATGCCTGCCTGCTCTGCCGTGCGCGGGTACGGCATGATGTAGCCGTTGCCACCCTGGACGTACGCCTGGTCATGCTGAGTGGTGAGGTTAGGATTGCTTAGGCTCGGGCCGACCCAGTTCTTGCTCGTTATCGTGAAGGCCATAGGACCGATATGGGTGGTGGTCTGCGGTGCTGTGCCATTGCGCACTCCACTGACCACTGGCAGGCTGTTGTAGTTGTACGGGGTCAGGCGGAGCGGTGTGGTGTAATCGACAGGATGGTTGTGCACCGGACCACCGCTGCCGCGACCGGCATGACAGGCCAGGCACCAGTCGGAGCCGTATTCGAGAGTCGCCGTGGTAGCGTTCCCTGGTCGCTGTTTCAGCATCTTCGTGCTGTAGGCATCCTTCGCGGGGTTCAGCCAGAATGGCCGGTTGGAGCGTTCGCCAACGAACGCTCGCACGGTGTTGCGCCCATGGGGCGTGTGACAGTCTGCGCATGTAAGCGTGGCGCCAGCGCCCTTGTCGGCACCCTTGAAGGCCATGAGCTTGGATCCACCGCTGGTCGCATCTCCACCCGGCACGATGTTGGTCATATCGATCGCGTGACCGCCGGCCGCGTCCGCCGCTGCCGAGCCGAGACGGGCCCGGATCGTGCCGTAGACGCCTTGCCCTCCCGTGCCGTCGTGGCAGGTGTGGCAGCTGTCGGTCATTGTCGGCGCGGCGAGAAGCTTCGGCCCCTCACCGTCATGACTCACGTGGCACATCGCACAGTACTTCGTGGCGTTCGTGTAATAACCGTGCGGGCCCTCGGAGTACCTGAAGACGCCCCCAATTGGGGGTCTGTCGTAGTGGCACGACTCGCACCCGTCGTTGCCGCTATACTCGCCGTGGCACTTGGCGCACTTGGCATTGAACGACGTCGCGCCCGGGTGAGGGTCATAGTTGTCACCGGGAAGACCGGGCGTTCGGGAGCCGTGGTCGTAGGTGGTCGAAGGGTAGTTGATTTCGTCATACGCAAACGCGAAACCCGGTACGGCGAGAATGAGGAGCAGGGCGCCTGCAAGCACCATCGCCAACCGTCGCACGGCTACTCCCCCCTGGTATCAACCTGAACGCAGGTTAGGTCGTACACCCGCAGCTCGTCAACAGGGAGCCAGACCTACACTCCCTCGAAGTACTTCCGAGGGTCGGTGATCTTGGCTTCAATAACCGAGGCGGCCACAGTGGCCGGGCTTCCCAGGTAGATGAACGAGTCGCTGTTGCCCATGCGGCCCTTGAAGTTGCGGTTTGCGGTGGAGATCACGTTCTCGCCGTTGCTCGGCACACCGTTGTGAGTGCCCACGCACGGGCCGCAGCCCGGGGTCACAAGCGCGGCGCCGGCCTCGACGAGCGTCTGGACGTACCCGGCTGCGATCGCGTCGAGCAGAATCTGCCGGGATGCGGGCGCAACGATGAAGCGCACATCGGGGTGGACTGTGCGGCCCTTGAGAATGCTCGCGGCGATCGCGAAGTCCTCGAGACGACCGTTCGTGCATGTGCCGAGGACGCCCTCGGCGATCGGCGTGCCCTCGACCTCCGCGAGCGGCGAAACGTTGTCGACCGCGTGGGGCTTGGCTACCTGCGGACCGATGGTGCTCGCATCGAAGGTGAGTTCACGCGCGTAGACGGCATCCACGTCGGGATCCTGCGGGTTCGGCGTCTTGTCGCCTCGGCCCTCGAACCACGCGAGCGTCTTGGCGTCGGCCTTCATGAGACCCGCCTTCGCGCCGAGCTCGATGGCCATGTTCGAGATCGTCATGCGACCCTCGACCGAAAGCTCGTCGATGACGGGGCCGTGGAATTCAAGCGCCTCGTAGGTGGCGCCGTCCGCGCCGAGCTCGCCCGCGAGATGCAGGATGAGGTCCTTGCTGTAGACTCCCGGCTGCAGGGCGCCGGTGTAGGTGACCTTGATCGTCTCGGGCACCTTGAACCACAGCTTGCCCGAGGCCATCGCTGCGGCCCCGTCGGTGGAACCAACGCCGGTCGAGAACACGTTGAGTGCTCCGTAGGTGCAGGTGTGAGAGTCGCAGCCGACCATCAGATCGCCCGGGACCACGTGGCCCTTCTCGGGAATGAGCTGGTGGCATACACCCTCGCCAACGTCGTACACCTTCGCGCCCGTGCGCTTGCCGAACTCCCGCATCATCGTGTGCAGCGCGCTGACGCCCTCGATGGGGCTCGGCGAGCTGTGGTCCATGACGAGGGCGACCTTCGTAGGATCGAATACCTCCGTAACGCCCATGTTCTCGAGCGCGCGAATGGCGAGCGGTGACGTGCCGTCCTGCCCCATCACGAAGTCGACGGCGGCAACCACGATGTCGCCGGCACGGGCGTCGGTGCCTGAGTGAGCCGAGAAGATCTTCTCGGCGATAGTCTTACCGGGCAGAGGGATCACGCTCCTTGCATCGATATGGCGAAACGTCGCGTAGCAGCGGCGACACGACACCGATCCTGGTTCGAGGAGTGCTTAGTGTACGCTAGGCGCGAACTTCGAACAACGCAGCAGCACGGGGCGTCCGATTCGATACATTGTGCTGCGTGCAGACCACCCGCTTATGCGCTGAACCAGGGAGGATCCGTGCCCGTCGCACTCCGAGCAGCCACCGCCGACGACGCTCCCGCGATCGCGAGCATCTACAACCACGCGGTTCGCGATACAACCGCTACCTTCGACACGCAGACCAAGACGCCCGAGGACCGCATCGAGTGGCTAAGCGGCCGCGCAGTACAGCACCCGGTCATCGTTGCCGAGCACGACGGCGTCATCCTCGGCTGGGGGGCCTTCTCGGCGTGGTCGGACCGCTGCGCCTACGAAGGCACCGTCGAGATGTCGGTCTACGTGGACCCCGGACACGTGCGAAAGGGGCTGGGCGGCCTGCTATCACGGGAGCTCTTGGAGCTTGCGGGTGGCATCGGCGTGCATCACATCCTCTCTCGCATCTGCTC
>CAKMKD010000098.1 GCA_927439865.1 uncultured Coriobacteriia bacterium
GACGCGGCGCCGGGCGACCGGCTGCTGCTCTGCTCCGACGGACTCACAAGCATGGTCGAGGATGCTGCGATCGAGGAGATCCTCCAGACCGCACCATCGCCGACCGCGGCAGTCGCGCGCCTCATCGCCGCGGCGAATGAGGCCGGCGGCCAGGACAACATCACCACCGTCGTCGTCGATATCGCGGGCGCACCGCCTGTTGTGGCAGCGCGCCCTGTGGCCGCAGCCCGGGTCGCGCCCGCTCCCGAGCGAACGGGAGCGCCAAAGTGGCTCGCGGTCATCGGCTGGGTGCTCGCGCTCGCCGCTATCGTCGCTGGCGCCTGGTACGCCGCGTACACGTACACGCAGGCGCAGGCGTACGTGATCGAGCAAGAAGGCGTCGTCGCGGTCTACCGCGGCGTCCCCGGCTCGTTCGCGGGAGTCAGCCTCAACTGGCTTGAGTCCGTCACCGACATCCCGGTGGCCGAGCTCGATCCCGTCACCGCCGCGCGTCTGCGCACCGGCATCCGCGTGGATGGCCTCGCGCCGGCGTTCTCGCTTGTCGCCACCTACCGGCTCCAGACCGAGCACGCTGCCGAGCCGACCACCACACCGTGACCGTGATGCGCTCCAGACGCGACACCGAACTCCTGCTCATCCTTGCTGCAGCACCCGCCGTCGGGCTGCTCTTCGCGCTCGTGCACGGGGCCGCGCGCAGCACGCTCGGCTGGCAGGACTTCGCGGTGCCGCTCGGCCTGCTCGCGGCGTTCCTCGGCGCGCACGTTGCTGCCCGCTTCTTCGCCCCGGGAGCCGACCCGGTGCTCCTGCCGGTGACGTTCCTGCTCTCGGGCACCGGCGTGGCGTTCATCACCCGGCTTGACAGCGCGTCGGGCGCAAGCCAGGTGCTCTGGATGTTCGCAGGCGTACTCGCGCTCGTGGTCACGCTCGCGGTGGTGCCCTCGCTCGAACGCGTCGCGCGCTACAAGTACACGATCGCGCTCGCGGGCGTGGGGCTGCTCATACTGCCGGCGATCATCGGCGTCGAGGTGAACGGCGCCAAGCTCTGGCTGCGCTTCGCGGGCATGTCGTTCCAGCCCGCTGAGGTCGCCAAGGTGCTCATCGTTCTCTTCCTCGCCGCGTACCTTGCCGAGAACCGCGAGGTCCTCTCGGTATCGACCAAGCGCGTGCTCGGTGTGTGGCTTCCGCCGCTCAAGCACCTCGGCCCGCTGCTCCTGATGTGGGTCCTCTCGCTCGTCGTTCTCGTCGCCGAGAAAGACCTCGGCTCGAGTCTGCTGTTCTTCGGCGTGTTCCTCGTTATGATCTACGCTGCCACCGGGCGCGCTGGCTACGTGGTGGTAGGAATCGGGCTGTTCGCCGGGGGCGCAACAGCCGCATACATGATGTTCGGGCACGTGCAGACGCGTGTGGCCATCTGGCTCGATCCGTTCGCCGACGCTACCGGCCGAGGGTATCAGCTCGTGCAGTCGCTCTTCGCGTTCGGCGCGGGTGGGATGCTCGGCGTGGGACCGGGACGCGGGCTACCGCTGCGCATTCCGTTCGTGCAGACCGACTTCATCTTCGCGGCGATCGGCGAGGAGATCGGACTCCTCGGCGCGGCCGCCGTCGTGGTCGCGTTCCTGGTCTTCTGCCTGCGTGGCCTGGCCACCGGCACCCGCGCACGCTCGGACATGGCCGCGTTCACGGCAGTGGGGCTCGTCGCCACCTTTGGACTCCAGGCGTTCGTCATCCTCGGCGGCGTCACGCGGCTCATCCCGCTCACCGGCATCACCCTCCCCTTCGTGAGCTACGGCGGATCCTCGGTGCTGGCGAACTTCATGCTGCTCGGGGTGCTCATGCGCGCGGGCGACGCGGCTACCGGACGCGAATCCGAGATGCTCTCCACCGCCGCAACCGGCGTTCTCGGACGTGTTGCGATCGGACGGCGCCTCACCGCGGTGGCGATCGTCATCACGCTGCTTCTGGGCGCGGTCGTCCTCAACCTCACGTACTTGCAGATCTTCGACGCTCCGGCGCTCGCCGCGAATCCCGCGAACAC
>CAKMKD010000099.1 GCA_927439865.1 uncultured Coriobacteriia bacterium
GCTGCGTCATGAGTCCTTTGGCGTGCGAGCCGCAGACGATAGCATCAACGCTCGCCTCGGCGGCAAGCGCCACGAGGGTGTCGAACGGGTCGCCCGTGGGCACCCGAACCTCGACGCTCAACCCGGCTGCCTCAAGCGCAGCCGCCGAGTCGCGCAGACGGTCGCGAACCTCGTCAACCTTCTCGGCGATGATCGGGCCCTCCATGCCGGACGCCTCAACCACGTGCGTGAGGACCACCACCTTCACGCCAAGGGCCGGCAGCCCCTGCGCGAACCCGAGGATGCTTTCGCCATCATCGGAGAAATCAGTCGGCAGCATGACTGTGCGCAACATCGCTACACCTCATCCTCTCGGGCGAACACGTCGTCCTTGCCCTCCATGAGCCGCACGAACGCGCCGAACAGGTACCTGGCGTCGTGCGGACCTGGTGCCGCTTCCGGGTGGTACTGGACCGAGAATGCCTGCTGGTCGAGCGCACGAATGCCCTCGACGGTCATGTCATTGAGATTCACGTGCGTGAGCTGTACGGCGCCAAATGCAGACCTGACAACAGGGGCGACGCCCGCGCGAACCCACGCGCCGAGATCCGCCGGGTCCATGTCGAGCCCGCCGGAGCGCTCCATGTCGAGCTCTCCGATGCTCGAGAAGTCCACGCAGAAGCCATGGTTCTGGCTCGTGATCTCGACCTTACCGGTGAGCAGGTTCTTCACCGGCTGATTGCCGCCCCGATGGCCGTACTTGAGCTTGAACGTTCCACAGCCGAGCGCAAGCGAGAGCATCTGGTGCCCGAGGCATATGCCGAAGATCGGCTTTGTGCCGAGCAGTTCCCGAACAGTCTCGTACAGGTACGTCACCGCTGACGGGTCGCCGGGGCCGTTCGCGAAGAAGATGCCGTCCGGGTCGAGCGCGAGCGCCTCGGCAGCGGTTGTCGTTGGCGGAACCACGAGGATCTCGCAGTCCGCTTCGGCAAGCTTGCGCAAGATGTTGTACTTGATGCCCGAGTCGAACGCCACCACGCGGAAGCGCGGCTTGACGGGCAGCACGCCGGTGTCGACCGGCAGCTCGCAGCCCGGCGGCATCTCATCGCCCCAGGTGAACGGCTGGGTCGTGGCTACCTCGGCCACAAGGTCGCGACCCACGAGGCCCGGCGCGGCAGCCGCCTTGGCAGCGAGCGACTCAGGGTCGAGGTCGACGGTCGAGAGCACGGCGCGCATGGCACCGCGCTCACGGATATGCCGGGTGAGCCTGCGCGTGTCGACGCCCTCGATGGCAACAACGCCGAGCCGCTCGAAGAACGCGCCGAGGGTCTCCTCGGCACGCCAGTTCGAGGATATCTTCGACATCTCGCGCATGACGAACCCGGCGGCGAACACGCCACGCGACTCCATGTCCGCTGCGTTCACGCCATAGTTGCCGATGTGTGGCGAGGTCATCGTCACGAGCTGCCCGGCGTAGGACGGGTCGGTGAAGACCTCCTGGTAGCCGGTCAGCGACGTGTTGAAGACCGCCTCGCCAAACGTCTCGCCGGGCGCGCCGCACGAGAATCCCCTGAACGTCGTGCCGTCCTCAAGCACCAGCAGTGCCGGCTGCCGAGTGATCACCGGGCGACCACCTTCCCGTTCTTGAGCGCGAAGTACCCTCCGACGAGCACTTCGCTCGCCTTGCCGAGCAGCTTGCTGCCGAGAAACGCCGAGTTGCGGGATTTCGAGACGAACCACTCGGGCGTCACTTCCACACGCGCCTCGGGATCGATGATGGTGATATCCGCCACCTGGCCTGCTGCGAGACTCACAGCAGGAAGTCCGAGTGCGGCCCGCGGGCCGTGGCACATGAGCCTGGCGACATCGGACCACGAAAGCTTCTCGGTGGCCACAAGGTGCGTGTTCACCAGTGAGAGCGCCGTCTCGAGTCCGGTGGTGCCGAACGGTGCCAACTCGAACTCCAGTTCCTTCTCGTGCGCCGCGTGGGGGGCATGGTCTGTGGCGATGCAGTCGACCGTGCCGTCAAGCAAGCCCTCGACGAGCGCCGCGCGGTCCTCGGCGGTCCGAAGGGGGGGGTTCATCTTCAGGTTCGTATCGTACCCGATGAGCACGTCTTCATCGAGAAACAGGTGGTGCGGCGTGACCTCGCAGGTGACCCGGCCGCCGCGAGCCTTCGCCTCACGCACGAGCGCGATCGACCCGGCCGTGGAGAGGTGCGCCAGGTGCAGGCGGCAGCCTGTCAGCTCGGCGAGCCGGATATCGCGCGCAACCATCGTCTCCTCGGCAGCGGCGGGCGAACCGGGCATGCCGAGGCGGGTGGAGATGACGCCCTCGTTCACGACGCCGTGTCCCACGAGCGCCTCGTCCTCGCAGTGCGCGATCATGGGAACGTCGAACCCCTTGAGGTAATCCATCGCGATGCGGGCGACACCGGCCGACTGCACGCCTCGGCCATCATCCGAGAACGCCACGGCGCCCTCGGCAAGCATGTCGCCGATCTCCGCGAGTGCGGAGCCGTCCTGCCCCTTGGTGATGGCGCCTATCGGGTAGACCCGCACGAGACCTTCCTCGGCAGCGCGCTCCACGACGAAGCGAACCTTGGAGCCGGTGTCGCAGATGGGTGAGGTGTTCGGCATCGCGCAGACTGCGGTGAATCCGCCGTGCGCCGCGGCGGCCGTGCCGCTCGCGATCGTCTCTTTGTCTTCGCGGCCGGGCTCCCGCAGGTGCGTGTGTGCGTCCACAAGCCCGGGGAGGATGACCTTCTCGCTCACGTCGAGGGTCTCGCCCTTGGGGATGCTCAGGTCCTTGCCGATCTCCACGATGACGCCATCCCGGATGATGATATCGGCAACCTCATCGATGCCTGCAACAGGATCGACCACGCGACCGTTCTTAAGCAGCAGTGCCACCGCTCTCACCTCCGAGAAGCAGGTACATGACAGCCATACGGACCGCCACACCTGCGTTGACCTGGTCAAGGACGACCGAGCGCGGCGAATCCGCAACGTCGGACGAGATCTCCACTCCCCTGTTCATCGGCCCGGGGTGCATGACGATCATCTCGGGCTTCGCGGCGGCGAGCCTCGTGCCGTTCATGCCGAAAAGCTTCGCGTACTCGCGGTTGCTGGGGATAGGCATTGCATCCGCGCGTTCGAACTGCACCCTCAGCATGTAGGCGATGTCGAGCGTTGGCAGCACCTCGTCGAACGAGTACGCCACTTCCGCGCCGAGAATGTCCGGTCGAGCCGGCATCAGCGTGGGCGGTCCGATGATGATGGGCGTTGCGCCGACTGCCCGGAGCGCCGGCACGAGCGAACCGGCGACCCTCGAGTGGCAGATGTCGCCGACGATACCCACGCGCAGCCCCTCGAGCTTCCCGAGCGAGCGCCGCATCGTGAACAGGTCGAGCAGCGCCTGCGTGGGGTGCTCGTGCACGCCATCACCGCCGTTGACGACGTGCGCGTCCATGCACTCCCTGATGATCTGCGGCGCGCCAGCGTACTTGTGCCGCACGACGACGAGATCGCACGCCATCGCCGAGAGCGTCTTGGCGGTATCACGCAGCGACTCGCCCTTGACCGTTGCCGAGGAGGACGCGGTGAAGTTCACCCCGTCTGCCGAGAGACGCTTGGCAGCGATCTCGAAGGACATGCGGGTTCGTGTTGAAGGCTCGAGGAAGAGGTTGACGACGGTACGGCCCCGGAGGGTCGGAAGCTTCTTGATGCGACGCTCGTTGACTTCCATGAACGACTCGGCCGTATCGAGGATCGTCACGATGTCCTCGGTGGTCATGTCGCTCACGGTCATGATGTGCTTGCAGGAGAGCATCTACTCCTCACCCTCCCCGTCTTCGGCAAGAATGAAGACGCCCTCTTCACCGTCGGTCTCGGCGAGCGTGACCTTTACGCGCTCCTTGCGAGACGTCGGGACATTCTTGCCCACGTAATCTGCACGGATCGGCAGTTCGCGGTGGCCGCGGTCCACCAGCACCGCGAGCTGCACCGAGCAAGGTCTACCGTAGTCCATGAGCGCATCAAGCGCCGCTCGGATGGTGCGCCCCGTGTAGAGGACATCGTCGACGAGCACGACGTCTTTGCCCTCGACGTCGAACGGGATCTCGGTGGTGTGCACCTCGGGGTTCATCCGTGTGGCAAGGTCATCTCGGTAGAAGGAGATGTCGAGCATGCCGACAGGGACATCGGCGTTCTCGATCTCATGGATCCGATCAGCCAGGCGCTCAGCCACGACTGAGCCCCGGGTCACGATTCCTACGAGCGCCAGATTACCCGCACCCTTGTTCGCCTCAAGCACCTCATGCGAGATGCGTGTGAGCGCCCGGTCTATCGCCGGAGCGTCCATCACCTCGGCTTTCACGCGGTACGCCATCGTCTGCCTCCTCCATATGCAACCGGCATCGGTCCTGGAGACACAAAGATGCCTCCCTGCAAGTGGCAAGAAGGCTGTCTGCGTTGGCGCGTCATATGAGGAGACGCGGGGTATGCGGTTGCTCCTTGCCGGCCTCACGGGACCGGGTTTAAAGGTCGCCATGACCATAGCAGGAGACGCCCGCGGTCACAAGAGCGTCTCCTGATTCTGCTACAGGTGGTCAGCCTCAATCGGAATGACCACCGTGAAAATGCTCCCCTTGCCTGGCGTGCTCTGAACGTCGATGCGTCCGCCATGTGCGCGCACGATCTGATCGGCAACGAACAGCCCGATGCCAACACCGCCGAACGAGCGGGTTGAAGACATGTCCCCTTGCGTGAAGCGATCGAACAGACGCGGGATATCCTCCGGCGAGATGCCGATTCCGCAGTCGCTCACCGCAATGGCCGCTTCTTCACCACGCACCGACAGCTCAACCCGGATGGGACCCCCACCCGGTGAGTACTTCACTGCATTCGCCACAAGATTCTCCACGGCCCTTCCGAGGCGGTCAGGGTCGCAATGAACGAGCGGCAGCTCATCGGTGACATCGACCGTGAGAGCATGGTCAGGTCCGCGCCGCACGACATCTACGTGCTGTCTGATGATCTGCTCCAGGTCGACCACGCGCTTAAGGATGCGGAGTCCCTCCTCCTGCATCGTCGTCACCTCGAGGAGTTCCTCTACAAGCTGACGCATGCGTCCAGTGTTCTCGCGGATCTTCGAGAGCACCTGCGGCGCGCGATCCTGGATCATTTCGGGCTTCATCTGAGCCAGCACATCCGCGAAACCCATGATGCTCGTCAGCGGCGTTCGGAGTTCGTGAGACACGTTCGCGACGAAGCCACTTCGAAGCTGCTCAAGCTGGCGGCTCTCGGTGATATCACGCTTGACAACGATGAAGTGCGACATGCGCGCATCCTCGGCGAGCACTGGCGCGATGACGAGACTCTGGTAGAACCGGGAGCCATCCTTGCGTTGGCCGACGGTCTCCCCGCTCCAGACCCCGCCCTCAGTGGCCGTCTTCCACGCTTCAGCATACGTTGCCGACACCGATTCATCAGGTGCGAGGTCGTTCACGCTCATGCTCTCGTACTCTGCAGGCTCGTAGCCGGTGAGCGACCGGAATGCAAGGTTCGCCCACTCGATTCGACCTTCGCTGTTCGCGATGAGGATAGCGTCGGCAGACGACTCGAGCGCAGCCGACTTCAGACGGATCTCGTCCCGGCTGTCCAGAAGCGTCATAGCAGTTCCCACCGAACCGGAGAGCGTCTCGAGAATACCGGCGAGGTGAGCGTCCATGAGTAACGGATCGCGGAGGAAGAGTGTGAACGTTCCGATCGAGGCACCGCCGACGATGATGGGGATTGCGTGCACTGCTGCGTATCCCGCGTTGCCCGCGTAACGCAAGCATGCTGTCGCGTCGCCATCAGTCTCATAAACATGCGTGACTGACCTTCCGCTGTGCGCAGGGCAGGCATCGCCGACATCGCACATGAGCTCAGGGTGCTCCGTCGCGGGTGCCCCCGCCCTCACCTCAGCAGTGCGCCCATCGCGGGTCACCACGGCCCAGACAGCCTGGAAGCGCATCCCCATGTCGACAATCAGCCTGTCGCAGACCTTCTGCAGCAGATCGTGCTTGCTGCCGCCGGTAACAACGATGTGATCGATGTCCCGAACGATTGACTCCAGCACCTCGGCGCGTCGACGTTCGGTGATATCTACGCCGAACATATTGAGTCCTGACGGGCTTCCGTCGCCGGCATCGCTCACCGACAGGGTAAGGTCGAGGTATCGGTACCCACCGGCCTTCGTCTTCACAAGCGTCTCGTGGCACGAGGGACCCATGCTGCTCATGACCTCTCGCCAGCGAGCGCGGTCAGCGTTGATCGTCCACGCTGGCGCCAGAAGATCGAGGTAGTTCGCACCCATGATGTCCTCGGACGTGTAACCCGTGGCGGCCTCGGCTCCCCGGCTGAAGAGCAAGACGGACCCTTCGGTGTCGGTAATCGCGATGAATGTGTCGGCATGATCGAGCACCTGCCGCGTAAAGTCGCGCTCAGTACGGAGTTCCGCCTCGACCTTCTTGCGCTCACGCACATCGGCGTTCAACTCGGCGATAAGATTTGCCTTGACCGAGACTTCCTCGGCGAGGATCTCCATCGCGCGCCGAAGCTCGACGTTCGCTCGCTCGAGGTCGACGGCCTTCTCTTCGAGCTTGTGGACGAGACGCTCGTTGTACTCCTGGAGTATCTCAGTCTCGTCAGTCATCTCAGGTTTGCGGACGGGAGCTGCTTGTCCCTCGACTTGATGCCCAAGCTCCTCGATGCGCTGGAGCATCGTCGTCGGATCGAGCGGCTTGCGCCAGAATGCGTCTCCGCCGAGGCCATCGGCGAACTTCTCGTCAGCAAGCTCCGTGTACGACGCCGTGTAGAACACCAGCGGAATGTGGCAGAGCCGCTCATCCGATTTCCACGCGCGACAGAGCTGATACCCGTCCATCTTCGGCATGAGTATGTCTGTGATGATGAGGTCGAGGGTCTGCGCTCGGGCAACCTCAAGCGCTTCTTCACCGTTGATCGCCGAGAACACCTCGTGCCCTCCGGAGCGCACAATGGACTCAAGCAGATAGCGCCCTGCCGGATCGTCGTCCACAACAAGCACTCTCACGGGGATTCCTCTCACTCAGCGATCGTCGTGCACGCAGTGCCCGCGAGTACAGTATCCAGCATTTCGAGCATCCCTGCTGGATCTATCGGCTTAGCCAGGTATCCGGAGAAGCCGGCGGTTGAGGGTTGCTCGGACTCTAGCATGATGCTCACACACACAATAGGGATGGTGGCCGTCATCTCATCGGACTTCAATCGCTCTAGGACTGCCCAGCCGTCGAGTCGGGGCATCACCAGATCAAGGAGGATGATGTCGGGCCGATTCTCCGCCACCTTCTCGAGCGCCGAGGCACCGTCGGACGCCTGGCGGACTGCATAACCAGCGCCTTCCAGGACCTTCGTGATAATCGTGCGTGCCTGTGGGTCGTCATCGACCACGAGCACGACGCACCGCTCCCGCTCGTATGGAACACCCTCATGAGCGCCGTCCTCGAGGTATACACCAACAGGCAGGTTCAACATGAAGGTCGATCCGACCCCCACCTCCGAGGCAGCAACGAGCGTGCCGCCAAGGAGGTTCGCAAGCCGACGACTGATCGCAAGCCCGAGTCCGGTGCCCTCGGGACGAATCGCCTCTTTCATGTCAATCTGCACGAACTCCCCGAAAACAAGCTCGAGGGCATCCTGACTGATTCCGATACCCGTGTCGGCGACCTCGAAGCGGACGAACGAGCCCGACACCTTTGCAGAGAGCCGGATCGTTCCGCGCTCCGTGAACTTCACAGCATTCGACACGAGGTTCAGGAGGATCTGCTCGAGTCTGCGGCGGTCGGTGAACATGACCTCCTGCGAATCGCACTCACACACCCAGTCGAGGCTCTTCTCATCAAGGAGCGGTCGTGCAGTGCCCTCGATATCGGCAAGGACCTCCGCGAGCAAGACCTCGTCGCGCTGTAGCACGACATGTCCGGCCCCGATCTTCGACAGATCCAAGACGTCGTTGATGAGCGCCAGCAGGTGGCGCCCGGACGAGTTGACCATCTCAAGCTGACGCGCCTGCTCGTCGTTCAACGGACCGGCCAGTCCCTGGAGCAGAATCTGGGTGAACCCAATGATCGAGTTCAAGGGCGTTCTCAGTTCGTGACTCATGCTCGTGAGGAACGTATCCTTCGCGGCCTGCGCTTTGAGAAGCGACTCGTTCGCATCCTCAAGCTCCCCGGTGCGCTGTCTCACGATTTCCTCAAGGTGGTCCCGATATCGCTCGATCTCTGCGCTCGCAGCGTTCATCTCGGTGACGTCTTCAAGGACGCCGATGCTTCCTATCATGCGACCTTGCGCGTCGTGCACCGCTGCGTTGAAGACTCGGAGATGCACAGGTGCGCCATCTTTGCGCTTCCGCACCACTTCCAGACCGGCGGGATTGGGTACCTGAAGCAGCGTCGCCTGTGACGCGACGAAGGTGTCCCACTCATCCTCGGGCACCAGCGGCAGCGGTTCCCCCAGCACCTCCTGCGCCGACCAGCCAAAGACCCGTTCGGCTGCCGGGTTCCAGAGCACGACCCTGAAGTCCATGTCGAGCGAGATGATCGGGATCGGTACGACATCGATGAAGGTGGAGAGCCGGTCGCTCAGTACCTCGAGCCGCTGCATGCCGCGCGTCACAGCAGCGTAGAGCACGATCGACGTGACAGCGACAAAACCGAACCCTTTGTACATCGAGAGACGCGAGATCGTATCCGCTGTCAGCCCGAAGCTCGCCAGCAGCCCGTCCGAGAAGGCGATCCAGGTGCCCGCGGCGAGTGAGTACATGAGCGTTACTCGCAGGGCGTATCGGCGATTCACCACGCCTCCGTTCGCTAGTGCTGACACTCTGCAAACGTACCCGAGCACCTGGAAATCAAACCCATAGTTCGCGTCAGACGGCGGCACCCATGATGACGGGCATGAGCTCCTCGCCCACAGTCGTTCGGCTCATCGACTCGGGCGCAAGGTTTCGAAGGTGACGTGCTAGTTCCTCGGGAAGCGGATCCACGAACGCCAGTGTCTCCTCGGTTGAAGGATGCACGAAGCTCAGCTTGTAGGCGTGTAGGAACTGTCGATCGAGCCCGAGGTCAGCCTTGGGGTGATTACGACCGTAGAGCGGGTCGCCTACCACGGGGTGCTTGATGTACTCCATGTGCACGCGTATTTGATGCGTGCGCCCCGTGTAGAGCTTGCATTCAACGAGCGTGTACCCGTCGTCGTACCGGCCAGCCATGAAGCGCTCGAGAACCCGGAAGGTCGTGACTGACTGCTTGCTTGTGGGAGATTCGACCACGCCCATTCGCATGCGATCGCGCGGGTTTCGGCCGAGTGGTGCATCCACAAGACCGCTGTCCGGCGTGATGTATCCGTGCACCAGCGCGATATAGCGTCGTTCGATGGTGCGCAGCCGTAGCGCGTCGCTGAGCGCTGCCTGGGTGACGTCATTCTTCGCGACCATCATGAGCCCCGATGTGTCTTTGTCGAGCCGGTGGACGATGCCCGGTCGATCCTCGCCCTGCAGCGTCCCGAGGTCGACATTGTGCCCGAGGAGCGCGTGCACGAGCGTGCCGGTGTAGTGCCCACGCGCAGGGTGCACCACCAGGTCGGCGGGCTTGCTCAAGACGATCAGGTCCGAATCCTCGTAGCGAATGTCGAGCGGGATATCCTCGGGCTCAAGGTCGCTCTCGACCGCCGGGGGGACGTAGACCTCGATTCGCTCACCCGCTCGGGTGATGTGATGTTTGCTCGCGACCTGGCCATTGACCAGCACATAACCCGTCTCGATCAGCTTCTGTGCAGCCGATCGGCTGACCATGAAGTCGACCTCGCCAAGGAGCTTGTCGAGGCGCGCGCCGGCCTCTTCGCCCCGAACGAGATGAACGTGCGTTTCGCTCACGTTACGACCTCGGGCGCCGGGTCTTCACCCTCCCCGGGCTTCACGATCTCAAGCGCGTCATCACCGGAGAAAAGAATCCACACGAGGAGAATCACAACGCCGATATCGAGGGCGATGTCCGCAACATTGAACACCGGCCACCAGCCAACGTCGAAGAAGTCAGTGACCCAACCAGCGGCGAGACGGTCGATCAGATTGCCGGTGGCGCCTCCTGCAACCAACCCCAGCGCCACGGTGACCCAGCGACTACTCGGCCTGAGCACCCACCACACCCACGCGATGCCGCCCAGCACGCCAAGTGCGACGGCGATGAAGAAGGGCAACCGGCCCGGAAACAGTCCGAAGGCCGCGCCCACGTTGCGTACATAGGTGAGATTGAGCACGCCGTCGAGCAGCGGCACTGATTCACCGAGGGATAGGTTGGCCCTGACCGCCACCTTGCTCGCCTGGTCGACGAGTAGGACGAGCAGCGCTGTCCCCGCAAGCAGGACGCCAGAACGACGCTGCATCTAGCGGCTCTCCTCCCACTCTTTGCACGCAATGCACAGCTCGGCTGCCGGGACGGCATCAAGGCGCTCGGGTTGAATCTCTTTCCCGCAACGCGTGCACACGCCATATCGCCCCTCGTCGACGCGAACCAGCGCAGCGTCGACGGAGGCCAACATATCTCGCGCGCTGCCCTCAAGTGTCATATCGAGCTCGCGCGCGAAGGTCGCGGAGCCCTGATCAGCCATGTGATCGCGATAGTTGTTCTCTCCGGAAACATCGGAGAGCGTCTCTTGCCCATCGAGTTCATACTCGGCGATTTCGAGGGCAAGCCGCTCACGCTCTGCGACGAGCGCGTCTTTAAGCCGGTCGATCTGCTTCTGGTCGAGCATCATGGCCTCCCTTGTAGAGGGGGATTATCGAAAAGCGCCCCGCGAAGGGGGGCGCGCAGTCTCACAGGGAGTATACCACCCAGCCGCGCTCTCGAAGCGTCTGCATAAGGCAGCCCACCCTGCGCCGCAGCACGCGACACAGGGTGGGCTGCTGATAGTTACTCCTGAGCAGAAAGCACGGCAGCGCATCGCTCACATACGTCCGCGTGCGCGGCATCAGTTGCGAGCGTCCGGTAGTTCCAGCACCGCGGGCACTTCGTACCTTCGGCGGAAAGCACCTCAACGCGAAGCTCCGGGCCATCGAGCACCGTGACCGCCGAGACGATCAGCATCTCGGCAAGCGCGGTCTCGCCACGGGCGCGGAGCATCTCAGCCACCCCCGCAGGCGCGGTGATGGCCACGCGCGCCTCCTGGCTCTTGCCGATGACACCTGCGTTGCGCGCATCCTCAAGGGACTTGGTTGCGACATCGCGCGCTTCGAGCACCGAGGCGTACGCGGCGCGGAGCTCTCCTGGATCGCCGGTGATGTCCACGGTCGGCCATCCGGCCAGGTGCACACTCGGCACGCCCTCGCGAAGCGATTCGGGCATGAATTGCCAGACCTCTTCGGTGGTGAAGGACAGGATCGGCGCCAGGAGCCGAACAAGTGTGCGAAGCACCTCGGCAAGCACCGTCTGAGCGCTCCGGCGACCGAGCGAATCAGCGGCATCGGCGTAGAGGCGATCCTTGAGCACATCGAGGTAGAACGATGAGAGGTCGGTCACGCAGTATCCGTAGATCGTGTGATAGACCTGGTGGAACTTCCAGTCATCGTATGACTTCGTGACACGCTCCGAGAGGTCCGCAAGGTTCACCAGGGCATAGCGGTCAAGCTCAGGCATGTCATCCCAGGCAACGGACGCGGCGGGATCAAAGTCTTCGAGGTTCGAGAGCAGGAACCGGAAGGTGTTGCGGATGCGACGATACGCCTCACTGGTGCGCTCCAGGATCTCCGCCGAGACGGACACGTCCTGCGAGTAGTCTGATGAGGCGGTCCACAGGCGCACGATGTCAGCACCGTACTTCGCGACCACGTCGAGCGGCGACACAACGTTGCCGAGCGACTTGCTCATCTTGCGGCCGTCCCCGTCGACGATGAAGCCGTGTGTAAGGACGGCCTTGAACGGTGCCGTGTCGTAGGCACCCACCGCCGTGAGCAGGGACGACTGGAACCAGCCGCGGTGCTGGTCAGAACCCTCAAGGTAGAGTTCAGCCGGATACCGAAGCTCCGGTCGAGCCTCAAGGACGCTCGTGTGCGAGCAGCCGGACTCGAACCAGACGTCGACGATGTCGGTCTCGGGCTTGAGCTCGGTAGACGCGCAGCGGGGGCAGGCGGTACCGGCCGGCAAGTACTCGGCAGGTGACTTCGTGAACCACGCATCGGCGCCTTCCTCGGCGAAGAGCTTCTCTACTGCAGCGAAGGTGTCATCGTTCGCGACGGTCTCGCCACATCGGGCGCACTCGAAGACGGGGATTGGCACGCCCCAGGCGCGCTGTCGACTGATGCACCAATCGGGACGGTCGGTGACCATCGAGTTGATGCGATTCACACTCCACCCGGGAACCCACTCCACGCCCTGGATCGCCTTGAGCGCCGCGTCGCGGAGGCCGGTGCCGTCCATCGAGATGAACCACTGCTCGGTGGCGCGGAAGATGACCGGCTTCTTGCAGCGCCAGCAATGCGGGTAGCTGTGTGAGGTAGTGGCCGAGGAGAGGAGCGAGCCTCGTTCTTTCAGCCACTCGATGATGAGCGGGCTCGCCTTTTCCACGTGCATGCCCTGGAATGGTCCGCCGCCAGCGTCAAAGACGCCGTTGTCATCAACAGGCATGGGCATGGGGAGGTCGAACTTCACGCCGACAAGGTAGTCTTCCTCCCCATGGCCGGGCGCGGTATGAACGGCGCCCGTGCCGGTTGTGAGCTCTACATGATCGCCGGTGATGATGACGCCGGTGCCGTCGGTGTGAATCGGCAGCGCATAGGTGAGCCCGGCAAGCTCGGAGCCCTTTACCTTGGCTGATAGCACCTCGTACGCTTCCCATCCTGCGACCGCGGCGACCGACTCCACAAGCGCCTCGGCCATGACGATGATCTCGCCATCGACCTTCACGCCAACGTACTCGGCCGATTCAGCGAGTGTGACGGCCACGTTCGCGGGCAGGGTCCACGGCGTCGTCGTCCAGATGAGGATCGACGTCTGGAGGTTCTCAGACACCCACGGAGCCGGCGCCTGCGTGAAGTTGAACTTCACGTAGATGCTGGGCGAGGTCACATCGTGGTACTCGATCTCTGCCTCGGCAAGCGCTGTCTTGCAGCGGTAGCACCAGTGGATCGGCTTGCTGCCCTTATAGACCATGCCGCGTCGGTACAGCTCCGCAAACACACGGACATCGCCCGCCTCGTAGCTGTGGTTGAGGGTGAGGTACGGGTTGTCGAAGTCGCCTCGCACGCCAAGTCGCTGGAACTCGTCACCCTGGATCTTCACGAACTCGAGTGCATACTCACGGCAAAGCGCACGCAGTTCGGCCTGCGTGGTCGCCTTCATCTTCTCGGGGCCGAGGTTCTTCTCGACCTGATGCTCGATCGGCTGTCCGTGGCAGTCCCAGCCGGGAACGTACGGCGACCAGTACCCTCGCATCGTCTTGTACTTCACGATGAGGTCCTTGAACACCTTGTTGAACGCGGTGCCCATGTGGATGTGGCCGTTCGCGTACGGAGGACCGTCGTGCAAGATGAACGTGGGCCCGCCCTCGTTCGCTTCCAGGCTCTTGCGGTAGAGATCCATCTCATCCCAGAACCGGAGCCACTCAGGTTCACGCGTTGAGAGACTCGCCCTCATCGGGAAATCGGTCGTCGGCAGGTTCATCGTCTGCTTGTAGTCATTGCTCACGTTCTCAGGTCCTCTCAACTCTTCGCCGAAAAAAGAAAACACGCCCGTCCCTGTTCTGGGACGAAGCGCGTCTGCACTCCGCGGTACCACCCAGCTTGCCGGGTCCGTTGCCGACCCGCGCCACTCGGTTGCCCTGTAACGGGAGCGCCCGTCGGAGTCTACTTGGCGCGTTCGCGCCGTTCGGTCCGAGGCTCCGAGGTGATCTTCTGCCGGGTCTCCACGCGGGCTTCCACTCTCCCCGCTCGCTTGTGAGGCGACGTGCGGCGTACTCGTCCTCGTCAAAGCCACATACTGCCGTCGCCGGAGGCGACGTAGCGCCGATACTACCCCACGGCGCGAGAGCGGGTCAACGCGGGTCACTCGGCGGGGTGCATCATGCCGTCGAGCGCACTCTGCTCCATCCCCTCGACCTCCACTGTCTTGTGCCGGGACGTCTCCCCGCGCGTGACGCTCACGGCGGACTTCGGTACCCCCAGCGCTTTCGCAAGCAGCTTGCACACGGCGGCATTCGCCTTGCCGTCCTCCGGTGGCGCGGTCACCCGTACCGACAATTCACCCCCTCGCCAACCCGCGATCTCGTCGCGGCCTGACTTGGGGGTGGCATGGACGTGCAAAATAGCCATGAGGGACCTAGTCGATCTCCTCGATGTCGACGTCGTCCTCGCGCTCGCCGATGGAACCGAAATCCATCTTGAACTCGGGGACGTCGATGAACTCAGGTTCCGCCTCCGGAAGCTCGGGACTCACCATCTCACCAAGCTGCAAACCCTGGACGAATCCCGAGGCTGGCGGCTCGATCGGCTGGGTGTCTTCGTGCTTTGGCGCTGCGGCGGGCGCAGGCGCCGGTGCGCCGTCAAGCGGCATTCCGGCGAGCTGCGACTCTACTGCAGCGGCGTACGACGGAATCGGTGCCTGCGCGGCAGCCGGAGCAGCCGGCGTGACCTGAACGTCACCAACGGTGCCGCTTTCGGTTTCGCCGGTCAGCACCTTCACGTCATCGGGAAGCGGGATCTCGCCGAGGTTACGCACGTGACCCTCAAGCAGGGACTTGAAGCGTCCGCGGAAATCCTCCTCGGCAGCCTTGATCCTCATGAGCTCCGCCTGCGTCTTCTGCTTCTGCTGCAGGGCGTTGTGGATGATCTCTTTTGCCTTGACCTCGGCGTCCTTCAGGACGACCTCGGCCTCGTGGCGCGCCTTGCCAACGATGTCCTCGGCGGACTGCTGAGCGCTGACCATGGTGTTATGGAGTGTGCGCTCCATGTCCTGATAGCCCTTGATCTTCTCTTCGATCATCTCGTTGCGCTCGGAGAGATCGATGTTCTCCTTGAACAGGCGCTCGAGCTCATCGGCTACCTGGTCGAGGAACTCGTCGACCTCGGCTTCGTTATAGCCTCGAAGCGAACGGCCGAATTCCTTGTGGTGAATGTCGAGCGGGGTGAGTTTCATCGGTCGAGTCCTTCCGAACCGTTAGAGTCCTATCGTCCGTAGCAGTGTAACCAAAAGAGGGCCGATGAGGTACTGCAACACAAGCACCGCGATCCAGGGCGAGAAGTCGACCGCGCCCATCGGCGGCACGATACGTCGGAAGATACCCACATACGGCTCGCAGACCTGTGCGAGAACGCGATAGATGTCATACATGAATCCTGTCGGGCGGAACCACGACATGATCACGTAGACGAACACAAGAATCCCGTAGAACGAGATCAGGCTCTGAACCAGACCGGCTACCGACATCTACGACCCCAACTCCTTCGATCGCCGCACTGCGGCGGCCACGGCATCGAACACACCCGAACGAACACCACTCGCCTCGAGCGCTTCGATTGCAGCGATCGTCGTGCCACCGGGGCTCGAAACCGCATCGATAACGGCCTCGGGGTGCATGCCGGTGCGCTCGATGAGCTCGACTGTGCCTTTCATCGTCTGCAGAGCGAGCGCCTGTGCAACATCGCGCGAGAGCCCCTGGCGAACGCCCGCACGCGCGAGCGCGTCGACGAAGAGCGCCACGTACGCGGGTCCGGAACCAGAGATCGCCGTCGCGGCGTCCTGGTAGCGTTCTTCGAGAACGATCGAGCGGCCGAGGGACTCGAACATTGCCCGAACGGCCTCGACCTGCTCGGCGGTGGCCTCGCTCCCTCCGGAGACGACGCTCATCCCCTCGCCCACCATCGCGGGTGTGTTCGGCATGACGCGAACCACAGCAGTGGCCGAGCCCAGCACCGACTCGAGCCGCGCCGTCGTGATGCCGGCAGCAATAGAGACGACGATCGCATCCGAGCCGATTTCCGGCGCCACGTGTGCGAGCACTGCCTCGAGCACCTGCGGCTTGACGGCCAGCACGATCACGTCGGCCTGGGCGACCGCGTCGTGACCGTCGGCGACCGTGGCAACGCCGTGTGCCGAGAACACCCCGGCGCGCTCGGCGTTCGGCTCGGCGACCGTGATGCTCGATGCATCAGTGAATCCCGAGGCAAGCAGGCCGGCAACGATCGCCTCGCCCATCTTCCCGCCGCCTATGATCGCGATCCGCCGCACGCTCATTGCA